>NZ_VLSR01000006.1:0-172722 GCF_007558235.1 Acinetobacter sp. RF15B
ATCTTGAATTTTCTGCCAGATATCATCGGTAAGAAGAGTGCGTGCCATTGAAAATGTAGAAATAAAAATAACTCAAAGGAGGATTTTAAGTATTTAAAACCAATTCTTCAAATGAGGACACGCCCTAAAGTCTGGAAAATAAGCACTTATCTGATGAGTGAATTACAGCAGCAAAAACTGGAACAAGAGGTGTGTGGCTGCGTTGGTGAACATGCGCTGAAAGAGATACCGGCTACGACCTTATTAAAAGCCACTGTGGATGAGGAACTTAAGGCTGAGCTGACCAAGCAGGCGCTTGCCAATAGCCTAAAAGGCTGTGCCACTGAGTATCTTCAAAATAAATAGCCTGAGTTGTTAGAGCTATTTATTTGATTCTGCAATTATTGGGGGGGCTGTCATGCTCTTCCGCACATGGTTTTTATCGAAAAATTGATGTTTGATCGCCACTGTAATATGACTGAGCAATCAGACTGCCAACATCCAGGATAGCCAGATAGCTAGTGGTTTGACAATACTAGTCCTGGCTGGGTTTTCTGAAATCAAAGCAGGCATATTAAATAAATATAAAACAGGCACCGGATAGCCTAAGCTCTAGCGATATGGGCAACCAGTAAGATGCAGGACAATTAACATGAAATATAAAGCCAGCCACTATGTTGTAGGTGGGTGATATTTTGCTTTGTATGCTGTTATTACCAAATTGGAAAGATAGCCAGATCCGTGTCAAACACAGAGGAGAGAAGTAATTCTAAATCTGCAAGGCTGTCCGTCGCTTTCATGTCGCATTTGGCTGGCTGCAGATTAGGTTGTTCTCTTTGATGAATAGCGGCTGGCGCTGTAAGCTTAAACTGAGCAGATCAGGCATGAAACCTAGGAAATATCGAGACTATTGTCAGACTTCATAAAATCTGAGAAATTTTTAGCTATATAAGCAAGAACAAAGCATCGCTTTGTTCATAGCGCAGGAGGATGAGCATGTTTTTTTACTGCTACCTCATTATGAGACATTCATTTAGAATGACTCAAGTTCCTGCCGCATTCCTTATATCAGCTAAAAAATCTTGCGAGATATCTTCCTTACTTCGCAAACAGGTGAATGATTAACAAGGTCTAAGCAGTTTTGTTATTTTTAGATTCCTTAATCATTGGAATTTCGGCACAATACCCCATATTTTTCTATTTGAAAAAGGACATCCTGATGAAAAAAATAGTAGCTGTGATGGCTCCCCTGGCTCTGCTTCTTTCTGCATGTGCAGCCACAGGCCCAGAGAACACCCAGCCAAGCACAAGTCAGCAATTGGGTACAGCGGCCTTAAAAATTGCAATCAATGCAAAATGTACAACTGAATTGAATAATGTGCCTGCTTGGCAGACAGTCACCCGATTGATGACGGCTACGCAAAAACAGGAAGTCCAGACAGAAATCTGTGGCTGTGTGAGTGAAAAAGCACCACAAAGCGTGACAGCCGTTGATTTGGCAACAGCCGCTATTGATCCTGCTGCACGTGCAACAATTGTAAGCAATGTCGTAGCAAAAACGATTCACGCCTGTGTCGCAGAAGCTGTAAACTAAGCGGCAATGAAATTTGAATAGGCTGACAGGTACAGCCTATTTTTATGGGAAATGAAATGAAAATTGCTGGTGTAGATGAAGCAGGGCGGGGTCCACTGGTGGGATCGGTGGTGGCCGCGGCTGTAATTTTGGATCCGGATAATCCGATTGAAGGCTTGAACGATTCTAAAAAGCTCAGTGAAAAGAAACGGGAAAAGCTTTTTATCGAAATTCAGGAAAAAGCCTTGGCTTGGGCCATTGCAGAGGCGTCAGCAGCTGAAATTGATGAACACAATATTTTACAGGCCTCATTATTGGCGATGCGCCGTGCCGTAGAAGCTTTAAATCTCCAGCCGGATCATGTGCTGGTGGATGGTAATAAAGTCCCCGAAGGTCTGATGATGAGTTGTGAGGCGGTTGTAGGGGGAGATGCTTTACATGCTGAAATCTCCGCAGCCAGTATTCTGGCTAAAGTCAGCCGTGATCGCCAGATGCTGGAGATGGACCAGAAATATCCGCAATTTGGTTTCGCCAAACATAAGGGCTATCCGACCAAAGCGCATTTTGAAGCCATTGCTTTACACGGTGTCATTGATGAACACCGCCGCAGTTTTGGGCCGGTAAAGAAAGTCTTGGCAGCTGTACTTGAGCAGCAGCAAGCAGTTTAAATCTTGATTTATACTGGGCTAAACGGCATAAAAGCGAAGGCAGATAAATTTAAAGCGGCTTTAAAGCCGCTTTATAATGGACACTTAATTAACGGTTAAAGTTATTGGGTGTCTGATTTTCATCTTCATACGAAGGTTGATAATCCTGATCGATATGTTGAAGATGTTCATGCATCGCGCGTTCATGCTGGATACGTTGGTAAATCTCTTCACGGTGCACAGAGACTTCTTTCGGAGCATTGACCCCAATACGAACCTGATTACCTTTTACGCCAAGTACAGTCACACTGACCTGGTCTCCAATCATTAAAGTTTCCCCGACACGTCGAGTCAAAATCAGCATGTTTTTCTCCTTGCAAAACGCAAAACCTGCAATTTATTGATGTACTAAAAACACAACCTAAAATCACAAAAATAAAATTTGAACTAAAAAAAAGCCTGTTAGCTAAGCTACAGATTTGAATCTGTCCAAATTTACAAAAAATTCCTTAGGCTTAATATAACAGAGCCACTATAAAAAAAACTATAGTGGCTCTGCATTTTTGTAGAGATTTATAAAATACTGTCAGACAAACACAGTATTTTGCAGGTTCTCTTAAGCGCGTGCGTTAGATTCACCTTGTTCGCGGTCTAGACCGAAGGCAGTGTGCAGCGAACGAACGGCAAGCTCCAGATAATTCTCTTCGATGATCACAGAAATTTTGATTTCAGATGTAGAGATCATCAGGATGTTGATACTTTCATCCGCCAGAGCAGTGAACATTTTGCTGGCCACGCCTGCATGAGAGCGCATGCCTACACCAACAATCGATACTTTTACGATGTCATCACGAGTTGCCACTTCACGTGCACCAATTGCGCGGGCTGTTTCTTCCAAAATAGCTTTGGCTTTGGCCAGTTCACTACGATTAACAGTAAATGTGAAGTCCGTTGTACCATCTTCTTCAACGTTCTGGATAATCATATCCACTTCGACATTGGCATCACCAATTGGCTTCAAGATTTTAGACGCAATACCGGGTTCATCAGGAACACCTAAGATAGTCAGTTTTGCTTCGTCACGATTAAATGCGATACCCGAAATGATTGGCTGTTCCATATTGTCTTCCGATTCAGTAGTAATAAGAGTTCCGACGTTATTTTTGAAGTCTTCGTCAAATGCGCCATCGTCCTCATTATCAAAGCTTGATAATACGCGTAAAGGTACCTGGTACTTGCCTGCAAATTCAACAGAGCGAATCTGTAGAACTTTAGAGCCTAAAGACGCCATTTCCAGCATTTCTTCAAAAGAAATACGGTCTACTTTTTTCGCTTTAGGTGCAACACGTGGGTCCGTGGTATACACGCCGTCAACATCTGTGTAAATCTGGCATTCATCGGCTTTTAGTGCAGCAGCAAGGGCAACACCCGAGGTATCAGAACCTCCACGGCCTAAAGTGGTTGTATTGCCATTGGCATCAAAACCCTGGAAGCCTGCAACCACAATTACACGGCCTGCATCAAGGTTCTCGGTCAACACGGCAGTATCGATAGACTCAATACGTGCCTTGGTGAACGAACTGTCAGTTTTAATACCAACCTGGCGACCGGTAAGGGAAGTCGCTGCCACCCCAATTGAGTTGAGCGCCATCGCCAACATGGAAATCGTTACCTGCTCACCCGTAGAAACCATCTGGTCAAGCTCACGTGGGTCAGGGGTTTCGGTAATGGCCTTCGCGAGAGCAAGCAAGCGGTTGGTTTCACCACTCATAGCAGATACAACCACAACCACCTTGTGGCCATGGTCATGCCAGCGCTTCACACGACGAGCAACATTTAAAATGCGCTCGGGAGTACCCATTGAGGTACCGCCATATTTTTGAACGATTAATGCCATAGTTGTTCCATCTAAACCATGACCCTGATGTACCTATCAGAGTCAGTTACACAAAATGAAGTTTTTTATTTTGCTTGCAGCCAGGCTGACAGGTCAGCCATGACAGGAGCAAACTTCTCGTTAAGTGGCGCGCCACCTTGTGCCAAGTCAGGTTTACCACCACCTTTACCGCCTAGCTCAGTCGCCAGATGTTTGATGATGTCACCTGCTTTAATAGACGCAGTAAAGTCCTTCGCTACAGATGCGATCAAGCTCACCTTGTCACCCTCTACACCTGCAAGCACAATGACTGCATTTTCTAATTTTGATTTCACACCATCATGTAAGTTGCGGAGTGATTTGGCATCCACGCCTTCAACAGTGGTAATCAGTGTTTTGCGACCAGCAAGTTCTTGAACCTGGCTTAACAGTTCGCCCGCTTGTAAGTTCGCCAGCTTTTGATTGAACTGTTCAATCTGTTTTTGCAGGCGGGATGCTGTATCTACCAGTGCTTCAACTTTTTCAATCGTTTGATCTTTCTGTGCTTTTAACAGACCATTAATGGTATTGATGTCGCGATCTGCTTTTTGCGCCACTTCTATCGCTTTAGTGCCGGTCACTGCTTCGATACGACGTATACCCGCTGCGACACCACCTTCAGAAGTAATTTTAAACAGGCCAATGTCACCTGTGCGTTTGACGTGAATACCGCCACACAGTTCGATCGAGAAGTTTTTCTCATCAATCACTGAGCCCATAGAAAGTACGCGAACTTCATCACCATACTTTTCACCAAATAGCATCATTGCGCCTTTGGCTTTGGCTGATTCGATGTCTAGAAGCTCAGTGGTCACGGGAGTGTTGGCAATTACTTCCGCATTCACAAGACGTTCAATTTCTTGCAGCTGTTCAAATGTTACAGGCTGGTCATTGGCAAAGTCAAAACGCAAGATGTCAGAGGCAACCAGGGAACCTTTTTGTTGAACGTGTGAACCTAGAGTTTGGCGCAGGGCAGCGTGTAACAGGTGAGTTGCAGAGTGGTTGCGTGCAGTGGCTGCACGGATGTCCGCTTTTACTGTTGCTTCTACGTTTTGAGTAACTTTTAAGTTACCCATAGTCACAATACCCTGGTGTACGAATGCACCGCCCGATTTTTTGGTATCTTGTACTTCAAAAATGCCTGTGTCATTTTTGAAGAGTCCTGTATCACCAATCTGACCACCGCTTTCTGCATAGAACGGTGTCTGGTTGAGTACGATGAGTGCTTCATCGCCTTCAACGACTTCATCAACCTGTTCACCATCTTTATAGATCGCGATAATTTGACCTTGGCCCTGAGTGGCATCATAGCCGTCAAACTGGGTTTCACCTTCAACTTTAACCACGCTGTTATAGTCGATGGAAAATTTACCTGCATCGCGTGCACGTTGACGTTGTGCAGCCATTTCGACATCAAAGCCAGCTTCATCAATAGTCAAATCACGCTCACGCGCGATATCTGCAGTCAGGTCGGTCGGGAAGCCGTAGGTGTCATAAAGCTTGAATACTATTTCGCCCGGAATAACTGAACCTTTTAGATTTGCCAGTTCGCCTTCAAGTAATTTCAAACCTTGTTCAAGTGTTTTTGCAAACTGTTCTTCTTCTTTCAGCAATGCAGCTTCGATACGTGCTTTATTTGCTTCAAGTTCAGGATAAGCTTGACCCATGATTTCAATTAAAGGTTGCAGCATTTTATGGAAGAATGAGCCAGTCGCACCCAGCTTGTTACCGTGACGAACCGCACGGCGGATAATACGGCGCAGTACATAGCCACGGCCTTCATTAGATGGATTGACACCATCAGCAATCAGGAAGCAGCAAGAACGGGCGTGGTCAGCCACGACTTTTAATGAAGCAGGGTACTGAACTGGCGTGCCTTTATCGGCAGCTTCAGCTTGAAGTGTGGCAGTATCCAGACCAATGATTTCAGCCGCAGCCTTAAGCAAGTGCTGGAACAGGTCAATTTCGTAGTTGGAATTCACATGTTGCAGAACAGCAGAAATACGTTCCAGGCCCATGCCGGTATCCACAGAAGGTGCTGGAAGCGGGTGAAGCACGCCATCTGCCGTACGGTTGAACTGCATAAAGACGTTGTTCCAGATTTCAATGAAACGGTCACCATCTTCCTCAGGTGTGCCTGGCAAGCCGCCCCAGATATGCTCGCCATGGTCAAAGAAGATTTCAGAACATGGACCGCAAGGACCGGTGTCACCCATCGCCCAGAAGTTGTCTGATGCGTATTTTTCGCCTTTATTATCACCAATACGAATAATACGGCTTGCATCTAGGCCAATTTCTTTGTTCCAGATGTCGAAGGCTTCGTCATCGGTGTGGTAAACAGTGGCATACAGTTTATCTTTAGGCAGCGCCAGCCAGTCGTCACCTGTCAGGAAGTCCCAGGCAAATTTGATCGCATCCCGTTTGAAGTAATCACCAAAAGAGAAGTTACCCAGCATTTCAAAGAAAGTATGGTGACGTGCGGTATAGCCAACGTTGTCCAGGTCATTATGTTTACCGCCAGCACGGACACATTTCTGTGATGACACGGCACGCACATAGTCACGCTTTTCAAGCCCTAGGAAGCAGTCTTTGAACTGGTTCATCCCTGCGTTGGTAAACAGCAAGGTAGGATCATTGGCCGGTACCAGAGAACTCGAAGCGACACGTGTATGCCCTTGCGATTCAAAGTAACGCAAAAATGCTTCACGAATTTCAGCTGATGTCATAAAACGAGTACTCACAACCAAGTCACTCCATAATTTCTGGTTTGGCTAAAAGCAGGACAGTCTGACAAGAGGGTAAGTTCTTTGCTGCCGTGCAGGCTTAAATTTTTAAAAACGCCAAATTATAACGGAAAATGGCTGTTCGACCAATCATTTTAAAATCAATTGCTATGATTTATTTGCAGGGGCAAGCCGGAGATTTTCCAAATCAAAACTTATAAAGAAGAATATGACATTTCAGGCTTTTTTGAGCAGACAGAAAAACAGGATTTCTGAATATGGTCTGTTTGATCGGAAATGGAAACATCGAAAATTCCTATTTTCCCTAAAGTTTTTGCGGTACTGTGAGAGAAATCCATTAATATAGAAGCGTTTTTAATATCGGCACATAAAAGGTTAGGTCATGCAACGAGTGGCAATCAATGGGTTTGGGCGTATTGGACGAAATGTGCTGCGTGCCTGGTTTGAAAATCCGAAAGCTTTTAATTTTGAGATTGTTGCCATTAACGATATTGCCAATGTCGAAACTTTACTGCATCTGTTCAAGTATGATTCAACGCATGGCCGTTTTCCTGGACAGGTGGACTTAAGCTATGATGCTGAACATATTTATCTGCATGTTGCCTATCAAGAGGCGTGCTTAAAAGTCCAGGTCTTATGCCAGGCCAATCCGGTGCAGTTGCCGTGGAAAAACCTGGAAGTCGATGTGGTGCTGGAGTGTACCGGTCTGTTCCGTTCCCGTGAAGCTGCAACCCAGCATATTCATGCCGGTGCAAAACGTGTGATTATCGGGGCGGCACCCTTCGATACGGTAGATGCCGCGATTGTATATGGCGTTAACCATCATGAGGTCAAAGTGTCTGACCAGATCATTTCCAGTGTTTCCTGTACCACACAGGCTTTGGTTCCCTTGGTGAAAATCATTGATGATGCCTTTGGGATAGATACCGCCCTGATGACAGAAATTCATGCCGTCACCGCAGATCAAAGTGTACTGGATCAGGCGCATCGTGATTTAAGACGTGCGCGGGCTTCGGGACAGAATATTATTCCGACCACTTCAAGTGCGCTCGGTGCCTTAAAACAGGTCATGCCGAAAATGACTGACCGGATTGATGGATATTCAATACGGGTGCCCACCATTAATGTGGCCGCAATTGACTTGACCTTTATTTCTCAGTTACCGATTACTGAGCACAACTTAAATGAAGTGCTGATCAAGGCGGCGCGTCAAGACTTTGCCGAGATTATGTCCGTCACTGATGAGCCTTTGGTATCTTCGGATTTCAACCATTCGCCTTATTCGCTGATCGTAGACCTGACCCAGACGCTGGTCGTTGGGCATCAAGCCAAAGTCTTTGCCTGGTATGATAACGAATGGGGATATGCCAACCGTTTATTAGACCTCTGTGAGTCTTTTCAGTCACATTAAGTTTATTTTACAAAAGCACCCTGAACCGGGTGCTTTTTGATTAAAAGGCAGATAACAAACAGAGCGGCAGAACAGGAGTGAAGCAATTGATCGAAAAGCACTGGATTTATGTATAAAAGCTCTATGAACTACAGGTTTTTTGGTTAAGATAAGGATAATTAAATGAAATAAGAGCAACGATACGATGTTGATTTGGGGATTTATTATACTATTGACTGTGGCTGTCATTTTTCTGATCTGGTTGCAATTCAATAATAATGGTTATTCAACTGCTGTACAGGGGGTATCAGTTGAAGATAAGGTGGCACATTTAGAGGAAAATTTAAAAAAGACCTTGGAAATCGTTCAGGATCTGGCAAAGAAAATGCATGTACAGCAGGAAATGCTGGATCAGACTACGGCCAAGTTACAAAAAGTGGAGCTACAAAATGCCGAGCTGGTCAGTTTGCTGGCACAAGTGGTTGATCTGAAAAAATAACAAGAAATAAATCCATTTAAAAAGTGGCCAAGGTTACCCGATTTGTTTTGGAAAATATTCGGGAAGTTTTTCCCGAATATTACCCTTTAAATAATTTTAGAAACTTTAGAAGGAAGCAGTCTCGGTATTCGCCGGCTCAATTTGTTATGGCAGCTGAGAATTAAAGATCTTGCTGAGCGCCCTGTTTTAATAGTCGATATTGAGATCAAAACTCATATATGAAGCACTAATTTCAGCTGTCGCCATCTGGTGTGAGACATTCGGCATACTGATTATTCACAATTTTTTTGATTGCTGATGCGCTTCTAGCTATGTTTTTCAATAGAGTCTTTAAACTTTTTAAGTTTATGTTATTCATCCTGTCGCGGTTATCCAGTTGCATGATACCGCTTGTGATGAATCAACAGGAGTAAAGATATAGGTGACTTTCTGTCGCTTATCTACGCCGTAACCATTGGTTGAGCCAACTTGGTCTAGACTTATACCTATTTGTACCTAAGTCGTTCCAGCTCGATAAATTGCATATCACTGACTGATCAGTGGAACCCCAAGTTTAAAGCCTACTACCGGAGTTTCAGTTTTATTATCATCTTCCTCTGGCCATCTGGATGAAATCCGGGTGCTATCTTCATTATTTTGAGTGGAAGAATCTCTGGCTACTGGATTTTGCGTAGGAATTGCAGGGGTATTTGGATTGCAGACAGTTCATAAGGCAATAAGATGGAATCGTACACAGCTCATGATCCTGTTTGGCATAAATATCTTTTTTATCTATAAACTTGAGTAAAATCAGGATTGTATGTAAAACGCTTAACTTTTTGAATGGCTTATTTATTCAGCTCGCTCTGATCTGGTCTAGGCGCGAGAGCGATTAACCTAAGTCGACTGCGAAAATTATAAAATTTGCGATGCATAGGCAAAACTATCGTGTTAGACTAGGAGAAATCGGGTGTGTTCCCGATTTTTTTATGCGGATTCGTTCCGCGCTGACAAGAATTTAGGTTTACAACATGCCCATTTCAGAGACATGGTTATTACCTGATGGTGTAGCTGATGTATTACCAGAACAAGCGCAAGTCATTGAAACTATGCGTCGTCAATCACTGGATTTCCTTGCATCTCGAGGTTATCAGCTGGTCTACACGCCATTTATTGAATACATCGAATCTCTTTCTTCTCTTTCAGAATCGAATCAAGATTTAGATCTGGCCACTTTTAAAGTCATCGACCAGCTTTCAGGTCGTTTGCTTGGTGTGCGTGCCGATATGACACCACAAGTGGCACGTATTGATGCGCATGTACATCCAGTAGAAGGCGTGGCGCGTTATTGCTATGCAGGTACAGTACTTCATACCAAGCCTCAGGGCTTTAATACCACGCGTGCGCCTTTGCAGTTAGGTGCGGAGTTGTTCGGTTCAGACAGTATTGATGCTGACGTGGAAATGGTTGATTTGATGATCAGCCTGATTCAGGAAGCTGGTGTGGCTGAGGGGATTCACCTGGACTTGGGTCATGTCGGATTATTCCGTAGTATGGTAGCGCAAGCCGGTCTAACTAAAGCAGATGAGCGACGTTTGTCTGATCTTTACCAGCGTAAAGCCTTGCCAGAACTGCAGGAATACACTGCAGGCTTGAATTTCGGACAAGATTTCTATGCATTGGGCCGTTATGCAAGTGATCTTGATGCATTGCAAGCCCACTTAAGTGAAGACGTGCTGGCAAACCCAGACTTTAAACAGGCCTTTGAAGCTTTATTCAGTACGAAAAATGAAGTGCAGGCCCGCTGGCCAAATTTACACATCGGTGTGGATGTCGTGGAGCTGCGTTCATATCACTATCATACTGGCCTGATGTATGCTGTCTATGCGCCGAATCGTGCTGCCGCACTGGCACAAGGTGGGCGTTATGACGGAATTGGTCGACACTTTGGTCGTGCACGTCCTGCAACAGGTTTCTCGTGCGACTTATATGCATTGAGCACAGGTAAATTTAAAGCCATACAGGTTGTCGTAGCGCCAAAAGGCACCGATACAGCACTTGTGGCGGCCATTCAAAATGCGCGCGCTCAAGGCTTAAACGTGATTCAGTTATTAGGTAATGATGAATTGAGTTCAATTCCGTATGCCACTCACCAGCTGGTGAATGCAAACGGTGAGTGGACTGTCAAAACCATTTAAATCGCTAGGCTCAGCATTCATGTCGCTGAGCAAAGCTTTCAATTTTAACAGCATGATGTAATGAGGCTATTATGGGCAAGAATGTTGTGGTACTTGGTACCCAATGGGGCGACGAGGGTAAAGGTAAGATCGTCGACCTGCTCACAGATCAAGCGGCTGCGGTAGTTCGTTATCAAGGCGGACATAACGCAGGTCATACTCTCGTGGTTGGTGGTAAGAAAACTGTATTACACCTCATTCCATCTGGTATTTTACGTGAAAACGTACTGTGCTTAATTGGTAATGGTGTGGTTCTTTCTCCTGAAGCCCTCATCAAAGAGATGGATATTCTTGAGAAAGAAGGTGTACCAGTTAAAGAGCGCTTACGTATTTCTCCAAACTGTCCATTAATCCTGCCGAACCATATTGCACTTGACCAGGCGCGTGAGAAAAAGCGTGGTAATGCGAAAATTGGTACGACAGGTCGCGGGATCGGTCCAGCATACGAAGATAAAGTGGCTCGCCGTGCAATCCGTGTGGCTGACCTGGTTCGTGGTGGCGAGCATCTGACCGCACTGCTGACTGAGCTGCTTGAATACCATAACTTCCAGTTAACCGAATTCTACGGTGTAGATGCAGTTAAACTTGAGGATGTGCTGGCGCTTTGTGATCAATGGCGTGAAGTTGTTGCACCGCTGGTAATTGACGTTACTGGCGAATTGCACAAATACCGTAAAAACGGTGACAACATTATGTTTGAAGGCGCACAAGGTTCACTGCTAGACGTCGATCACGGTACTTATCCGTACGTGACTTCTTCAAACACGACTGCGGGCGGTGTAAGTTCTGGTTCAGGTTTAGGACCATTACATCTGAACTATGTGTTGGGTATTACCAAGGCATATACAACGCGTGTGGGTGCAGGCCCATTTCCGACTGAGCTGATCTATGATGCAGCCAATGATACAGGTGATGCTATCGGTAAGCACCTGGGTACAGTAGGTAATGAATTTGGTGCATCTACAGGCCGTCAGCGTCGTTGTGGCTGGTTCGATGCAGAAATCCTGCGCCGCTCGGTAGAGGTTAACTCCCTTTCTGGTATTTGCTTAACTAAACTTGACGTTCTGGATGGTTTGGAAGAAGTGAAAATTTGTGTGGGTTATGAGGCGGCTGATTCGGGTTGTGTCGGTTCTTCTGATGCGCTGGCATTTGAAACCTTAAAGCCAATTTATGAAACCATGCCAGGCTGGAAAGAATCAACTTTCGGAGCCAAATCGCTAGACCAGTTGCCACAAGCAGCAATCAACTATGTGAAACGTCTGGAAGAGCTGATTGAATGTCCAATCGACATCATCTCAACAGGCCCAGACCGTGAAGAAACTATTGTTCTTCGCCACCCGTTTGAAGCTTAATTTAAGCCAAGAATGATAAAAAAACCCTGTGAATCCACAGGGTTTTTTTATAGAAAAATATTATTTTTCAGGCTTTAAAATAGTTTGAGAATATAGAAATCATGGTCTTGTTCAGACTAAAGTTAATTTATTCCGTTATGTGCAAAGTGTGAAGCCTTGCTAGAATAAGAGCACGATAAAATCTGGAATGCAGGATGCATAAAAATATTTCAGGAACCATGTTCTATTCACTGCTGTTTGCCATGGGTGGTGCTCCGACCATTGCCATGCTGATTATTCGTGCCCAAACCCAAGACCCTGATATTATTTATGGTGCATTCATTGGTTTAAGTGTCATTATTGCCTGTGTACTGGTACCGGTAATTTTGCTGCAAAATGGGATACTGTTTTTTAAGCGTAAAAGTGTCGTTCTGGAAGAGAAAATTAGACCGCTCTGTCAGCTGTATTTGGGTTTAAATGTCGCCTGTCTGGTCTATTGGCTGGCCATACAGTATTGGGGTTAAAATTACATAAATTATAAGAAGATGAAGTAAATCAACGTTTAGTTGTTACAATCTTTCAACTATAATTTTTTACAAGATCAATTAGCGTTTGCTTAAGGTGGAAATGATTATAATGAAAAATAAATTTTTATGCGCGATGAGTGCCACAGCAGCTATTACTTTGTCGGGTTGTACAACTATTGCGGATATGGCGGGCGCAGACACGGTCACTTTAAATGCCACCGCTTCACAAAGTTATAATGCCATGGTGACAGATGCCAGAGCAAAAGGCCAGTTGGACACCAGCTCTGCTACTTATAAACGTATCAATACGGTATTTAACCGTTTAAAGCCTTATGCGAACCAGATGAATCAGACGGGTACACCATTTCAGTGGCAATTGGCTGTACTTAAATCTGACCAGGTAAACGCTTTTGTGGCGCCAGGTGGTAAGGTAGTATTTTATACTGGTATTGTGACCAAGTTGAATCTGACTGATGCTGAAATTGCCGCAATTATGGGGCATGAAATGGTGCATGCGCTAGAAGAACATTCTAAGCAGAAAATCGGTGCGCAAGCCTTGACTGATCTGGCACTAGGCATTGGCCTGAGTGCAGCAGGGGTTGGACAGGGTGGAGCAGCCGTTGCTCAGTTAGGCAGCCAGATCGGTATAGGCTTGCCATATTCACGTAATCTTGAAAGCCGAGCTGACCAAGGCGGTTTAGGCTTGATGGCACGTGCGGGCTACAATCCGAATGCAGCTATTACCTTATGGGAAAAAATGAACAAGCTTTCAGGTAGCAGCACAGGAGCAACATTCCTGTCCACTCACCCATCTAATGCACAGCGTATTGCTGCGATGCGTCAGAATCTGCCAGCTGCCATGCAGATTTATAATCAGCATAAATGATCATAGGCTCTGGTCCAGTAAGATCAGGGGAGTTTAAAAAGCAGGGCACAGGCTCTGTTTTTTTTATGGTGATTTATTTAGAAATGAAGTAGATATTAAATAAAAAAGGCAAAGTAAAATACTTTGCCTTTTATGCTTAACTTAAGATCGGATGATCTTAGTGGTTGTGACCACCCGCACCGTGTACGTGACCGTGATCCAGTTCTTCTTGAGAAGCTTCACGGATTTTAACAATTTCAACTTCAAAAGTCAAATCTTGACCAGCAAGCGGGAAGTTTGCATCAACAATAACGTTATCGCCTTCAACTGTTTTAACAGTTACGATTTGAACGCCATCATCAGTTTGAGCCTGGAACTGCATACCTGCCTGAATATTGTCTACACCTTGGAACATTTGCTTAGGCACTTCTTGTACCAGATCCGGGTTATATTCGCCATAACCTTCTGCAGCAGGAACATTCACAGTGAATTTTTCACCTACGGTTTTGCCTTCTAGAGCTTTTTCTAAACCAGGGATGATGTTACCTGCACCGTGCAAATAGGCAAGTGGTTCACCTTGAGATTTGTCGAGAGTTTCACCCTCTGCGTTAGTCAATGTGTAGTGGAAAGAAACCACGAGGTCATTTGCAATAGCAGTCATGTTATTGATCCATTCAATTTTCTTAAGGGTACATCATAAAGTGAAATTGTATTTTTGTAGACTAAAATTAGCAAAAAAATGCAATTTGACCTTTTTAATGACGATTTTTTAAATAATGAGGACAAATTTCTGTATTTCAATGCAATTTTAGCTTTGGAGAAATTTTACCTGTAACAAAATCTTTAGCGATTAATAGGCCTGCATCGGCATAAGCATGAATAGTAGCCTGATGAAGTCGATATAAGGAGATATATGAATTTAGCCATAAAACCTGATACATTGACCTGTCCTAATAATTCGCCCACCACTTTTTGTTATTACAATGATTTTTATGCGCGGTTATATGATTAACCTGCTTGTTGTTATGTTTCTCGTGCAAATACAGTAAGTATGCAATTACTTATACTATGTATGGGCTTGAACAGGTCTTAAGTAAAATTGTTAGAAAAATTATAAAACGTAGTAGTTTTATAAGCGTGATTCAGAAAAACGTTTTTCCCTAAAATTTAGAATTATAAGTAGGAAAAGAGAGAAGAAAGCTAGAAGATAACATGCTTATCTTCTAGTCAGAATATTCAAAGCTAAATAGGGTGGGTTTATTTTTCAATTGGATAAAGCTTTACTTCAGGAGCACTATCTGTAAAGAAACTGAACAGGCTTTTTAACCAGATGAACGCTTTTTGAAAAATATTTGCCTCTTCAATATCGACCCGATCTTCAATCTGGATGGTACGAATAAGCTGGTTGTTTTGGTAGATTTGTACCGTTGCTAACGGCACGACAGCTGCCAAAGGGGCAATCAATTCAGGCGTAGTGATTTCCACATTAATGTGGGTCTGGGTTTCTGGTAAGGGTTCGATACTTTGTAAGATACCATTACCAGTATCGAGCATGACACGTTGCTGGGCCTGATCAAACTGGTTCAGATCAATGGTGTAGTGCTGGTCATAGAGCGAAGTGGTCACAATCTGCGGCTGCTTGGTTTGGACCTTAAACATGTTTAAAGTTGATTTAATTACTGGCAGCTCAGCCAATAATTGCTGATCTTTAATTGCAACTTCATTACGGGTGTAGGTATAAGCCAAATTCATCAGCTTATGCGCTATTTCCGCACGTTTTAGGGCGCTTTTGCTGCCCAGTACCACCACAACCAGACGACGATTCGGTATTTCAATATCATGGGTTAAGCGATTAGCAGTCAAGGCAAGATTATAACCAGCAGCGCGAGTAAAACCGGTTTTTAAGCCATCTACACTCGGATCAAGCTTGAGCACCAAGTTAGTGGCGCGGTGAAAATGGTTGTTATAGCTAAAACTCGGCTGCTTGGAATAATACAGATAATCCGGAGTTTCATTCACCACCGCCATCGACAAACGTGCCAGATCGGCTGCTGTTGAATAATGCTGAGGCATGGTAATACCGGCTGGATTTTGAAAATAGGTATGCTCCATGCCCAGAGCTTTGGCTTCCTGATTCATCCGGTCTACAAATTTAGGGATATTGCCAGAAACTTTTTCTGCTAAAGTCACTGCTGCATCATTTGCTGACATGATAATCAGACCAGCCAGTAACTGGTCAACGGAAATCTGCTCACCTTCTTTTAGGTACATCTGCGACTCATCCCACATGATGGTTTTCACCACAGGACTCGCTGTTAAAACTGTATGTTTATCCAGTTTCCCGGCCTGAATATCTTTGAGGACAATATAGGCCACCATCATTTTGGTCAGCGAAGCTGGCGCACGCTGAACATCTGCATTATGCTCGGCAATGACTTGACCAGACTGTGCATCAAGAATCGTCCAGGCTTCTGCTTCTACACTTTCTGGAAGAATATTCAGTAGGGCAGCATACGAAATTGCAGGGACAAACAGACTGAGCACTGCAATCAGTGAGATGATGTATTTCAAAGATGTTCCTTTATAACCAGATGGTCGATGAACGATTTAATTTTTAGGCATGCTATGCCTTTTTTTTCAGGATAGCTAGTCAGAAATGTAGACAAATGCGACAGCCGAGCAATACAGGTCTAAAAAATGCTAAGCTAAGCCATAACTTATTTATCTGTATTTTATATCGCCTATTATGTTGCATTATCAAATCGAATTTGACGATTACCGTCAGCATCTTATTCACGTAACTGTTCGCTTTTTGGCAGATCCAACGCAGGTGCTTTCTTTACCGACCTGGATTCCGGGCAGTTACCTGATTCGTGAGTTCTCCAAGCATATTGAAGCGGTCAAGGCTTATGATGAGGCAGGCCGTCAGCTAAAAATCCAGAAATTTGAAAAAAACAAATGGCGTTTATTTAATACCGATCATGAACTGATTACGGTGGAATATGATGTTTATGCCTATGATTTGTCGGTGCGTGGTGCCTATGTAGATCAGAACCGTCTTTATGTAAACCCAGCCTGCGCCTGTCTGGGACTGGAAGGCCATGAACATAAAGAAGTGGAAGTGGAAGTATTTCTGCCTGATGAGCTGAAGCATTTCCAGCTCGCTACTGGCATGCAAGCCAAAAGTCTGGTCAAAGGCCGCTTTACCCTTAAAGCTAAAAATTATGCCGAATTAATTGATGCACCATTTGAGCTGGCAGAGCAGACCCGTTTCAGTTTTGAGGCCAATGGCATTCCGCATGAGTTTGTTGTATCAGGTAAACACAGCATGAATGTGGAGCGCATGCAGCAGGATATTGAAAAAATCTGTGCTACAGAAATCGCCATGTTCGGCTCAGCTCCTTTTGAAAATTATACCTTTATGACCATGGCAACCGGGAATAGTTATGGTGGTCTGGAGCATCCGAACTCGACCAGCCTGATTACGCCACGTGATGACCTGCCTAAGGCGGATGAGCCGGAACAGCCTTCCCAAGATTATCAGCGTTTCCTCGGACTGTGCAGTCATGAGTATTTTCATTCCTGGTTAGTGAAATTTATCCGTCCTGAAAACTTTGTTAATTATGACCTGAACAAAGAAGGCTATACTTCTTTGCTGTGGATTTTTGAAGGTTTTACTTCATATTATGATGACCTGATTTTGCTGCGTAGCGGTGTGATCAATCAGGAATCTTATCTGAGCTTATTAAAGGCACAGATTGACCGTTATCTGCAAAATCCGGGACGTTTTGTTCAGTCTGTGGCGGAGTCGAGTTTTGATGCCTGGGTGAAGTTCTATCGTCAGGATGAAAACACGAATAATGCGGGCACCAGTTATTATAATAAGGGCGGTCTGGTCGCTTTGTGTCTGGACCTCGGCCTGCGTCTGCGCGGTTCAAGTTTGGATGCTTTGATGCGTAAACTGTATGAAAATGCGCAAAACGGCATTCAGGTCAATGAACGCACGATCTTTGAGCTTTGTCAGGAACTCACGGGTGATGACTGGGTCGAGCAGATCAATCACCTGATTAATACGACAGATGAGTTACCATTGGATCAGCTTTTCCCTGAGTTTGGCCTGAGCTATAGTCTGAAAAATGACAAATCGCTCCCATTCGGTCTGAAACTCTTAGATAAACCTGAAGGTGTGCTGATTCAATCCGCTCGCCGTAATGGTACTGGGGTGACAGCAGGCTTATCTGCCCATGATGTGATTGTTGCGATTGATGGTCTGAAAGCGACGACTAAACTTGTAGAGAAATATGCGAAGCAAGAAGGGAGTTATGCTGTTCATGCTTTCCGCCGCGATGAGCTGATGCGTTTTGAAGTTCAGGCAGGTGGTTCTGAGTTGACAGAAGTGGAACTCAAAGTTGAAGATCAGGCCAAAGTTGAGAAATGGTTAAAAGCTTAATTGGTAAACTGGATTAATGTAAGGTAGAACCGGTGCGGTGTATTAATTCAGACTTGATCGAATATTACCCACAAGAGATTTTATGTTAAATCAACAAATAATCCCCTAAAAATAGGGGATTATTTGTTTCTATTATATACTTAAGTCTATAAAGCTTAAGAAGAACTACCAATGACTAATATACGATTATTATATGTAAGTAAGTTCAGATCTAAAGTTTATTCTAAGTCTGAACTTTATGAAATTTTAACCGAAGCATTAAAGTTTAATGGAGCGAATCAAATCTATGGGGCGCTTTATTATGGAAATGATTACTTTGTTCAATGTCTAGAGGGGCAAGAAGATAAAGTAAAACATCTTTTTCATGATAAAATTTTAAAAGATCCACGTCATGAAAATTGTGAAGTTCTTTATCTTGAGAAGATCGATACATATCTTTTTTCTAATTGGTATATGAAATATGCCAACATTGATCAGGAGGTAGTTGATTTTTTCTCAGAGAATCATAATGATATTTTTAATCCGTATTTATTAAGCAGTTCTACGATTCCACCTTTTATAGAATTACTCAGTCAGCATGCTGATAATTTTTCTATATTAAAAAGTAAAGCTTTAATTACTTCAAATCCAATTTGAAAAAGCCGATCTTTGAATGAATAAAATGAACATAAGATACATTAGATGAAGTCGAAAATGGGAGCTTAAAGCTCCCATTTTTATAAAATTAAGATTTGTAAAGTTATTCGAGTACTAATCTGGCATTTTGAGCTTGTGTAGGGCGATTATTAGGATGTTCCATTAATTTTGAGAACGCTTTAATTTGCTTTGCTGATGCCTGTTGAACATCTTTGAGAACAATCCATCTCACGCCTTCTGAACAAGGAGGTGTAGTTAATGAACCATTAAAACGATAATAATCAAGATTTTCTGGTAAAAATGCACTTGCTATATCTTGGTGTTTTAAAGTTTTTGTATCACCTGCAGTTTTAGGAAATTCCTTCCATAATTTAGCAAGTTTTTCATTCTTTTTGCCTTCTTCAAACATTAGGGCAACCACTGTTAATTCACCTTCTGGTGATGCATGAACTAAATGCATTTCCATTGGGTAGGTTTTGCCATGAATTCTATTTTCACTCGGGCTGTGTAAATGGAATTGTTTTAATTCAAATTTTTTATTGTCTAATAACAAGTAATTACCTTCGTTGAAATTCACTTGTACCGTACGTGCATTATTAATAATGCTTTTAGAGTTAGATACATAATTGAACTTCAATGGAGGTAATTCTGCTTTTATAGTCTGATCAATGTTAATTGGTGACTGGTTTTTACCATTACATGCAGCATATTTTTCACTGATATCAGCCCAGTGCTCGGGTGCTTGTTGATTTGCATAGCCCCAATCTAAATTAGCTCCAGCAAATGCTGCATTAGACGCAAAGAGCGTTAAAACCATAAGTGCTTTAAATTTCATTTTTAACTCAATGTTGATGTTGATAAAAGAATTTTAATTATAGTCAGTAATATAAAAGGAAACTTAAAAGCCTGTTTATTTATTAAACAACTGTGTTTTTATGAGCCATAATTATCATTTATATGAGCTGATTTTAGCCAGTATTAAAGAAAAAATTTTATCCAATAGATAGAGAATAAAGTCCAACTTATTGCTATGCACTAAAAATAGAGAAAATTTTTAAACTGTCGCTCTTCTAAAAAGTTATCTCTAGCTGATTAATCAGCATCATCTAAAGTTCTATTAGAACGTGATTAAGTTTCCCTGAAATTAACCTAATACCAATTATATAAGCTGAAAAATTTATTCTATATTATTAATTTTTATATTTTTTTTAAGTTAAAATCCTAGACACTGGTCTAGGATTTTCTTATTTCATATACACCCATTATATTAAATGGAGGTAGATTCAGTTGAGATCTATGTAGCAGCTTTAGGCCTATTACTATGCCGGCAAATACAGATAGCACATCCTATTCAACTTAAAATAATTTTAGGTTTTAGATCGCACTTTTAATCAAGTGTTTGTACACCACCACCATTTACAAATAAGGTTTGGCCAGAAACCCATGATGAAATAGGTGAGGCAAAGAATAATACAGCTCTCGCGATATCTTCCGGTTCACCTAATCGTTGTAATGGGGTATGGGAAAGCATTCTTTTTTCAATGTCAGGCTGCAGTACTTTTTCTAATGCTACGGTACGAATCGCTCCAGGTCCTACCGCATTAATACGTATATTCGGACCAAAATCATGGGCTAAATTAGCGACCATATGGTTTAAAGCAGCTTTTGATGATGCATATCCGCTCATAGCAGGGCTTTTGTTAATTGAACTCATAGAGCTGATATTTATTATTGAACCATAGCCAGCTTTATTCATATGCGGCGCGACGAGTTGACACAATCGCCAAGCAGCAAACACATTAAGCTGAAAATCACGCTCTATAGTATATACGCTAATTTGATCAGGAGATTCACGGCCACCGCCGCCACCTCCCGCATTGTTCACCAAGATGTGAATATGGCCAAAGGTTTCGATTGTTTTATTCACTGCATTGACCAATTGATCATCTTGCAGAATATTACATGCAACATATTGTATGTTGCGTCCGGTCAGTTTCTTGATTTCTTCTGCTGTATGTTTAGCTGCTTCTACATTTAAATCGGCAATCATAACGTCCGAGCCTGCTTGTGCAAGAATGAGAGCGCTGGCTTTCCCAATACCTGCTGCACCGCCTGTTACAAGTGCTATTTTATTCGTCAGTGATAATAAACTTTGTGGCATCATTTTGATTTATTCCCATGTGTATATTAAGACTCGAAATATTTAATTCTTCTACGGCAGAGTTTTATTTTGAGTTCAAAATCCTAAATCTACCGCATCATTTTGAATTGCAGGTATTTACAATTTTCCCTTGTTCAACTGAATTGATAAAGCTTCCAATCAGGAGTTCACTTTGTCTTAAAGAGTCACGATGATCTCCATTTTTGATTAGGTGAAAGGAAATAGGTTTTTGCTTCTTACATACTTGCTGATAGTAAGCATAAGTATCACGGTAATCTACCAGCTGATCTTTATCACCTTGTACAATGAGCGTTGGCACAATAGGTGTCATATTCTCAATAGACTGTTTTTTTAAATAATTTGTCAAAGGTGCCAAATTTACATTTGGTTTAAAAACTGTTTGAGGTGCTGCCTTTAGCTCATATTGTAATTCTGACAAACAGCGATTACGTGCATAATTTAGAACTTTAGTCATGTCTGAGCTAACTAAATTTGCTGGAGCCAGGCTAGGATCTGCTGCTTCTGCTCCCAAAAGCACAATTGGAAAAAATGCGGCCACACCGGTTTCAATTGGAGTATGGGTTGTTACGTATTCAGCGATTCCTTGGTATTGATAGCCACCTGGTGCGAGTGCAATGGCACCTTTTAGATTGAGCTCAGGTGCATCTTTTCGGCCATCAGTAGCAACCTTAAGGGAAGCTGCACCTCCTTGACTATGACCCATAACATACCAGTCTTTACTAAATTTATAAGGCTTTAAAAGGTGAGCTGCCCGGACAGCATCAACGACAGTATATAACTGACTTTGCGCATTCATATAGGGATGTCCACCTGGGGTACCTAAACCCTGATAATCAGGGGCGACGACTGCATATCCGCGAGCAAGCCAGGCATTTAGTGCTTTCGCAGCAATTTGTTGATAAGGATGAACTGGACCGTCGGCATAATCTCCTGAAGGCGCACAAGTGTCTGCTACACCAGTTGTGCCATGAGCCCAAGCAAGAACAGGCCAACCTCCTTGGGGTACTTTACCTTTAGGGAGTAAGAGATATCCTGAAGTCACAATTGGTTCAGACTGTACTCCGCGACTACGGTAAGTGATCAAGAACCGCTGTGAAGCATTGGTAAATAGATCGATATTCTCTTCTTTTATCGATAGTATTGTTCCTGGCGTTTTACTGGAGATATTCGACGTTTGGACTTTATTATTATTGGGAAGGACAGGAGAGGCTATTGCATATGTGGAGTTAAAGCAAAGGCAGCTTACGACCAATTTTAGAATGGGATATTTAATTTTCATTACTGGTACCATCTTTATAATGTCATTCTTAATGTATCAGCTTTATCCAGCTTTCTAAATAAAGTATTAAAAATTCGGTGTGCGCCTAAGCTTTATAGTGATACTCGAAGCTTCTTTTATTATGTCATTTTCACAAAGATTATAAAGTTTTCCTAAAATTAACCCGAATCCTGCTTAAGCCAATCATTCCATTATTCGAATAATTGGCTTGTTTTGATGGCATAATTGGTAAGCACATAAAGAGGCATAAATTCCAGCTCAGTATCCTTCAATGCTTCTGGCTTTACTCGTCACTAAATGATATTTCACTTTTAACAGGCTGAATAAAGTCTCTATTTTATTACGCTGCCTTAAGTGATATTCATCTGATATGGAGAGTTGTACAGATTTCATATTCTTTCGGTGATAGGTAATCAAATCAGTACCTCGTGCTTTTAATCTGCTCTTTAATTCCTGACTGATATAGCCACGATCAGCGTAGAGCTTTATCTTTAATCCGTTTACCAACTGTTCAACCATTTTTATATCAGCCACATGTCTATTGGATAATGCCGAACAAACTATTTCTCCAAGTTGATTCATCACAATATGTAATTTACAGCCGTAGAACTAGCCCATTGAGCTTTTGCCGCGGGTCGCAATCGCTATCAGGGATTTATGCCGTTGAATCCGCTGATTTTTACATACAGGTAGCGTCGTCGAATCGATCCATAAATAATAACTGTGACAATCTTTCATCAAGGCAAAGTGTAAAGCATGCAGTGCCAGTTGATGTGTTCTGATGAGATGAATCATTCGTTGGTAGCACGGCAAAGAGCTAAAGAGTTGATTTTGCTTTAATGAAAAGAAGAAGGCTTTAAAGTTCTTGAAATGAGAGCACTTATACCAAATAGCAATGAACACAATTTCTGAAAGTTTCAATTGAGAAGGTCACATTCTCAAACGTTTGTGGCTGTATTTTAAAAAATCCCAATAGGTTGCTTCAAACTTCTGAAAAAAATCATCAATGATGCAGAAGAAATATGTAAAATCGAACATGGTGGCTGAAGGCGTAGGTGGTGTGGTAACTTCCTAATGGTTTTCAGCCACCTTTTTTCAAGTTAATTTCTTATCCGCGATTCGGGTTAAAATTAACATAATACAGGTTATACGAAGCTTAAAAATTAAGTCTATCTTGCATTACCGTGTACTTTTCTTGGCATGATCTGTCAGAAAGTACACACGCGCTTTTTTTAAGATGCCATTTGTTTGACTTCTTTCTTTAATTCCAAATCCTCTTAGGACTTGAGCAGCACTGCTGTACAAGATAGCCCTCAATATGTCTCCAAAGATTAAAGTTAGGTTATCTTTAGAGGCAGGAACTGTCTATCATTTTGGCCAGGAGCGCTAAATATTAACGACCATTTCGTCCACGACCACGTGATTTGGTATTTGGACGGGTAGTACCATTGGTCTTGCGACGAGGCTTTTCACCTTCTTCCATTTGCCAGATACGTGGGGTACCCGTTTTTTTCTTGGCTGCCCCAGCTTTACTGGCATTTTTATGCATAGGTTTGCCGCCGCTGCCGCCCGGTTTCTTCACATAAGAACGTGAACGATAAGGTTCTTGCGCAGGCACATCTTTAAAGTCTGGATACAGCAGCGGTTCGATTTCTTTGGTTTCACCCGGTTGTAGGCCCATTTGTACCAGATCAATTGAACCGATTTTAGTACGAATCAGGCGCAGCGTTGGAAAGCCAACAGCAGCGGTCATACGACGAACCTGGCGATTACGGCCTTCACAAATCGAAACTTCCACCCACGACGTCGGCACTGAAGCGCGATAACGTACTGGAGGATTACGCTCCCATAACCATTCCGGTTCAGCGACTTTAATCGCCTGTGCTGGCAAAGTCATTCCATCATTCAGCTCGACACCTTTACGAAGCTGCTCTAGCGCTTCTTCGGTCATCTCACCATCGACCTGAACCAGATAGGTCTTGAATTTTTTATTGGCCGGGTTGGTAATAAACTGGTTCAAGCCGCCATGATCGGTCAGGAACATCAGACCTTCCGAATCCATATCTAGACGGCCTGCGATGCGTAAATCCGGATCATCAATGAAATCCGCCATGGTCTGATGTTTTTCATCAGCGCGGAATTGGGAGAGGACGTCATAAGGTTTGTTTAGAATGACAATTTTCACTGTAACCTACTAAAAAATATAAGATAATTTTATTGTGGTTTTAATCTTACCCGTTTGGTTACCCGCTTTGGGAGAAGTAGGGGTAAAAGTTGGTAAATAAAAGCCCACTATGTGTGGGCTATCATAGCAGATTCTGTTTTATGTTCTTCAACTTTATTCTTTACGTACGATGGCTACCAGCACACGTCTTTTTCGGACAGTCTAATTGGTTGCTGAAGGTCGCCAGAATTTACTAGCGCATAAAATTTATCCTTTTCAATAGCCAGTAATTGCATAAACTCTTTCGCCCGGATTCCACGATCACTTTCCAGCATGAGACCTCTTCAACCTTTGTGGAAATCGTTGTGGTGCTATTGCTTCAATCGAAGATATGGTGGAAATCATTCTTTTAAATATGCGTGATGAGATAGTTTTTATGCTGATATTTACCATGAAAACTTGAGAAAAGCTGAATTGACAGAAAAGCCTTATATAAGACACTACTATTTGTAGAGTGGTCGTTCTATACAAAATTGACCCGGTGTTAAAAAGCTCATCAAATGATGGGCTTTTTATTATTAAACACTATGAAATTATAGAGTTCTAATCATCTTGTAATATGCATGACTTAATCTTGCTGCTTCTTAAAAAAATATGAAGCTTTAATATGAGTAAGTCACTTTTAGCAATTTTAATCAGTTCAGTACTTTTTTTATCAGGGTGTGATAATGAAAATGATGATATCCAAGTATCAAATCTTGATTCAGAAGAAAAACATTTGTTCTTTAAAGACAGGGACTTTGATCTTCAGGCACATAGAGGAGGATTAGGTTTAAGAACAGAGAGTAGTATTGCCTCATTTAGCAATGCGCTTGAAATGGGAGTAACTACATTAGAATTAGATACACAAGTTACTAAAGATGGAAAAGTAGTAGTAACACATGATCGTCAAATTTCTAAAAATAAGTGTCTAGATACAGGCCCTGCTTTTGTGGGGGATCTAGATTACCCGTATGTTGGAAAATATATAAAAGACTTAACTTTAGAGCAGATTAAAACAATGGATTGTGGTTCTTTGCGCTTAAAAGACTACCCACAGCAGCTGACTAGCCCTGGTGCTAAAATGCTAACTCTTAAAGAATTTTTTACTTTAGTTAAAAAATATAAATCAGAAAATGTCTTAATGAATATTGAGACCAAGATAGAGGCCGGAGCGCCAGAGCAAACTGCACCGCGCGAGCAATTCGTTAAAGCTGTTTTAGAGGAAGTGAAAAAATCAGGATTTGAAAATCAGATTACAATTCAGAGTTTTGATTGGGGAGCTTTAATGCTTGTGAAAGAGCTAAATCCTAAATTACCGATTATTGCTTTAACAAATGGACAGCAGTTTTTACAAGTAGGTCAACCAGGTAAATCCCCTTGGTTAGGTGGGTTAGATATTGATGATTTTAATAGTGACTTAATAGCAGCGGTTAAATCATTTGGTGCAGATGCTGTTTCACCCGTACATGGTAATCCACAGAATGGAAAAATAGGCGATTTTAACTATGTGCCATATACGACTAAAGAAATGGTGGAAAAAGCACATCAAAATAATTTAAAAGTTATTCCGTGGACTGTATCTGATATTGAAACTATAAATCATTTGATCGGTATTGGTGTGGATGGTGTTATTACCGATTTGCCAGATGTAGCCAGAAAAGCAATGTCTGAAAATAGAATGGATTTACCTGATCCGATTTATAAAAAATAAGCTGCAGCATTCATTATTTTTAAAACCTCCTGCGGGAGGTTTTATTGAATGAGTTCCAATAAAGCTATTAATTCTGGTTTTGCCTATTTGGCTTGCATAGTACGCCTGAAATTGAGTCCACAGTTAATGATGAAAAAATGAAAGTGTGTCGGGATTATTTGAGAGGAATTAACTAATTCGCAGAAAGTATGGCGCTGTGCAAACCTGTAATTTGCTCTGCTTAGGTCTATGCCAAAGTGTTTTGGATAAAATAAAAAAACCCACTAAATATGTGGGTTCTTTAGGTTTGTGCAGACCTAGATTAAAATTATTTTGTTGCTTCTTGAGTTGCAGCACTTTCGTTGGTTGTAGCTTCAGAAGCGCTAGCTTCTTGAGTAGCGACTTCTGATGCAGGAGCTTCAGTAGGTTGAGCTTCAGCAGCAACAGCAACAGCACAGTTAGCAGAAATTAAAGTAGCTAAAGCAATTTTAGATAAAGTATTCATGTATTTACTCTTACATTAGACAAAAAAATAAGACTAAACCTTAATGAAGAAATTACTTGGAGGGTGTTATTGTTTGTCTTGGTTCTGTAAGAAAACTAAATGAAAAGTAACACAAAATTCTATCCAGTCGTCAAATTTAATAATTTAAGTGAACTCATCTGGAAAATCCGAAGACGAATCTTCGGTATTAATCGTATAGTTTTATATTTTTCGCCAGAGAGATTACAGCATACAAAACCCTGCTAAATATGCATTATTGGCGGGGGATTTTTTTATCGGCAGCGGATAAGGATTAATGGGCAATTTCAAAATTGTGAGTATTCGGTAAAATTAAAACTGGCTTTGTTGCATAAAGATTTAGAAGTCAGAGTTACCCCAAACAGTTCAAATCCAAGACACGACTTGGGTATGAGGTTGACCTAATTCTGTGAATCTGTTGAGAACTGCTAAACGTGTGTGAATTTTATCCACCTGACCAGGAAAGTTTCTAGCCCTTAATTTATCGCTCAATAGTTGGATGCAATGCAGCTTAGTTTCGACCAAGCTGCGGTGATGAGACTCAAACTATTTTTTCCCATCGTTCTTCCTAAACGTTTGATGATTTTCAATAATTCATTTCTCTCAAGATCCATTTTTTTTGTCTTTCTAAGGCTTTACATTTTTTCTTGGAGGAATCACGGCATGTGCTGAACGATCTGAATCAATTGTCTACAGCATTGAAGCGCTGTGTCAGCATAGGTTGGATTTCGCCCGTATTTACCTTATGGCTGGGCATATCTTTGAGTCTTAGGATCAAACCAGATGGAGAGATTGCCTGGCTTAATTAAAGCTTGGTTATAGGAAGAGCAATGGGCGGTGCAATAGATTGTAGATACTGGCTTCTTGATTGTGAAATGATCGTGTTGAAGATGCCTTTAAGAGCAGCGGTATGTAACAAAGCCAGGTGGCTCTCACAGACTAATATTGATTAAGACAGAATCTGATATTCAATGACGATTTTTATAGGAAATGGCTTCTGTAATTACATAAAACTGCAAAACATTGCGTTTTATTTAACCGGGAAATGTGGCTATTGCCTGTATAAATCTCAAACAGTTTGAAATACGATTAGAATATGAGGCGTGAAGAAAAGTTGAACGTATTGTCTATTTGGCAAATATTTTGAAATTCGCCAGCTACAAAGGGAGAACTTGTACAATGGGTTATCAAAAAATCGTGGTGCCTGCGGATGGGAATAAAATAACCGTCAATGCAGATCTCATTAAATGTACCCAATAATCCTATCATTCCTTTTATTGAGGGGGACGGTATTGGTGTAGATATTACCCCGACCATGCAAAAAGTGGTAGATGCTGCCATTTTAAAAGCTTATCGGGGCAAGCGTTCCATTGAGTGGATGGAGGTCTATTGCGGTGAAAAGGCCAACAAGATTTATGGCACCTATATGCCGGAAGAAACCCTCGAAGCGCTACGTGACTATGTAATCTCCATCAAAGGCCCGCTGACTACCCCTGTGGGTGGCGGGATTCGCTCCTTGAATGTTGCATTACGTCAGGAATTAGACCTGTATGTCTGTGTGCGCCCGGTACGCTGGTTTGAAGGCGTACCTTCTCCTGTACAAAATCCTGAATTGACCGATATGGTTATTTTTCGGGAAAACTCCGAAGATATTTATGCGGGTATTGAATGGAAGGCGGACTCACCAGAAGCTAAAAAAGTCATCAAGTTTTTAAAAGAAGAAATGGGCGTGACCAAAATCCGCTTTGAGGAAAATTGCGGAATTGGCATTAAACCGGTATCTAAAGAGGGGACGCAGCGTCTGGTGCGTAAGGCCATTCAGTTTGCAATTGACAATAACAAGCCAAGTGTAACGCTGGTGCACAAAGGCAATATCATGAAATATACTGAAGGGGCGTTTAAGGATTGGGGCTATGAAGTCGCGCTGGAGCGCTTTGGCGGTGAACTGCTCGACGGTGGCCCATGGGTAAAAATTAAAAATCCTAAAACAGGTAAAGACATTATTATTAAAGATGTGATTGCAGATGCTTTCCTGCAGCAGATTCTGATGCGTCCTGCTGATTATTCCGTAATTGCGACCTTGAACCTGAATGGGGACTATATTTCCGATGCGCTTGCAGCCGAGGTGGGTGGTATCGGTATTGCTCCAGGTGCCAATATTGGCGGTTCGATTGCGGTCTATGAAGCCACGCATGGTACAGCACCTAAATATGCCGGCCAGGATAAGGTTAACCCAGGGTCAATCATCCTTTCCGCCGAAATGATGCTCCGTGATATGGGCTGGACTGAGGCAGCCGATCTGATCATCAAGGGAGTTTCTGGTGCGATTGCCGATAAAACTGTGACCTATGATTTTGAACGCCTCATGCCAGATGCTACCTTATTGCGCTGTTCCGAATTTGGTGATGCCATTATTGACAAGATGGATGAATAGGACGCGGCGTACTGACATAAAAGGCCCGTATTTAATGCGGGTTTTTATAAAAAGAAACTGGAAGACTTAAGTAAATTGGGTTTAAAAAACAAACAAAAGTTAAAACAGGTATCAGCATGAAGTTTTATGTAAAATTTGTAAAAAACTAAAAAAGTACCCACATAATTTCAAGCGTTTAATGGAAGTCATTTTACATTGACGTGTTTAGATACAGCTTGGTGATTGGCTTATTTCATATAAACGTTAGAGTGATGAATGAACTTCCAGTGATAGAGATCTTCTCCAAAGGAGTGTAACTTATGGCAAAAACCAAGGCTAAACATCGTCAAGTCCAGCAAAAGGACAAAAAAGATAATATTCAGAATGACGAGCAACAACAGCAACAGCAACAACCTTCCAAGCCATCTCGTGCAAAAAAGCGTAAATAAATTTCTCCAACCCTCATTTAAACAACAAAGCCCTCTTGTGAGGGCTTTGTTTTAGTCTTTTGCTTATAAGAATCATCACTCAAAATAACAGACCCGAATATATTGAGATTTTTACTTAAGAGGGGAAACGGAAAACTTGGTATATAAGTAGGAGTGAAAATTATAAAAACCATTATTATGCTATTCAGTTTGGCGGTGCTTTTAATGGCCTGTCAGCCACCCCCTTCAGGCGAGGCTGGAAGCTGGAAGACGCCTTATCTCTATTGGCAGTTGCAGAAGGCGGAACTGGTCGGACCGCTGACCATGCCGGTACAAGGCATTCAACCCGGCCAGATTCAAGATACCTGGGGTGCTGCGCGCAGTGAAGGACGTAAACACCAGGGAATTGATATTTTTGCCAGACGTGGAACAGCTGTGCTGAGTACAACCCAAGGGATTGTTCGCCGTGTGGGAACCAATTCATTGGGTGGAAAAGTCATCTGGATAACTGGGCCGAATTTAAGCCACCATTATTATGCCCATCTGGAAGATTATGCTGCACACATTCAGGAGGGTGACTGGGTGGAAGCCGGAGAAGTCATTGCTTATGTGGGGAATACGGGCAATGCCAAAAACACTCCACCGCATTTGCATTATGGTATTTACTTTAGCAGGCAAGGCGCCACTAATCCCTATCCCTATTTGCTACCTTCTTCCTGAGCGACAAGAGAGCGGGTAGATTCATGAGACTTGAGTCGGGCGGGGCGTGTGCACCAGAATAATTGTAGTGCTCCCAACAAAAGCACACACGCAGCCAATACAAATTGCTGATAATAGCTTAAGCCTAAATATTGCAAAGCACTAAAACTAAGGCCACCAATCAGTTGAACAGCAGCAAAACATAGGGTGGCGATACTCCAGAGCTTTTTATAAGCCAGTCCGTATAGCTGTAAAATGGTATAAGAAGTCAGAAATACAACCGCCGGGTTAAGCAGGCCGGTAAAAAAAGAAGAGCCGAAAGTGAGCAGAGAACTCTGTTTTGCTGTTGCCAGTAATATAGCGACAATATACAAGCTGTAAAGAATTTTCAGGGCGCTAAAGTTACCGAATTTTCTCGCCAGTGCATAGGCCGTTAAGGCACCTAATGCACTTCCTAGGCCATATAAAATCCAGTTAAAGTTAATCCAGAATAAACTGAGTTCAAGCTGATGGCTTAAGTAATCAACCCAGAAAAGTGAATGCGGAATATAGGCAAACGCACTACAGGCATAAACGGTCAATAAGCTATAAAAAACTGAATTTAGAGAATTTTTGGGTAAATTGGTGGCTGCTTGTGTGGACAAATAGGGTTTAAACTGTTGGAGCAATAAACTTAAACATAAACAAATAAACAAGGCAAAACCACATAAGATTAGCCAGGCAGTCTGGATAGACATCTGATCCAGATAAGGCAGGAACAGGGTGGCGACTAGCACACCTAGGCCAATTCCGCTAAATCCAATAAAGTTGATTTTCAGCCGATCCTGAAGGTCGCAACACTGCGCCACCACACTCGGCGATAAGATCATCAAGAGTCCACCACTGATTCCGGAAATGACACGCCAAGAGATATACCAAATCTCGGAAAATCCTGAAAAAGCACAGCATAGTAAACTGAACACGCCTGCAATGGCTGCCATCTGAATATAATGAGCCATGCTCCGGTCTTGCGGCAGCCGCATGGCTGTAAACGCCCCGATCAGATAACCGAGCAAATTGGCACTGCCCAGCAGGCTGGCAAAACTTGTCGTCCAGGCAAATGCTTCTCGGGTGCCAGGCAAAAGTGCCGTATAAGAAAAACGCAGGATACCAATGCCGAGGCACATGCTCAGGCAGAGAAACAGACTGAGTTTGATTGTATTTGAGGACATCCATGTGCTCATCAAATTATAATATTTGATCAAAAAATAGCATGAATAGTCGGGTTTGTGGCAAAAATCACCGCTTGAGGAACCCATGGGTTCAGTAAATGGCCTCTAGAGAGGCCAGTTTTAAAGAGTTCAGCCACGGTACACACTGGAAACTTGCTACAGATATAAAAAACCGCATAGATATATGCGGCTTTTTATTTGGCTCTGGAAAATTAACGCATTTTTGCGAAGAAACGGCCCAAGCGGGTGATGGCTTCACGCAGTTCATTTTCAGCTGGCAGGAAGACGACCCGGAAGTGATCTGGGGTTGGCCAGTTAAAACCCGTACCTTGAACCAGTAAAACTTTCTCGGCACGTAGCAGATCAAGCATCAGTTTTTCATCATCTTCGACTGGGTAGACATTTGGATCAAGTTTCGGGAAGCAGTACATTGCACCTTCAGGTTTGACACAGGAGATACCTGGAATCTCGTTCAGCATTTCCCAGGCAATATTGCGCTGCTCATATAAACGTCCGCCTGGACGGATCAGGTCATTAATTGACTGATAGCCGCCGAGCGCCGTTTGAATTGCATATTGTGCCTGATGGTTGGCACAAAGACGCATTGAGGCCAGCATGTCCAGACCTTCGATATAATCCATGGCACGTGATCTGTCACCCGTAATTGCCATCCAGCCAGAACGGTAACCTGCAATACGGTAGGCCTTGGATAAACCGTTAAACGAGATACATAGCTGGTCACCGGCCAGAGCAGCGACAGAAACATGCTCAATCCCGTCATAAATGATTTTGTCGTAAATTTCGTCAGCAAACAGGATCAGGTCATATTTTTTAGCCAGATCTACAATTTGTTGCAGCACGTGGCGTGGATAAACTGAACCGGTCGGGTTATTCGGGTTAATAATCACAATACCACGGGTATTTGGCGTGATTTTACTTTCCATATCCGCAATATCCGGATACCAGTGATTTTCTTCATCACATTTATAATGGATGGCTGTACCGCCAGACAGATTGACTGCCGCAGTCCAGAGCGGATAATCCGGCATTGGAATCAGCATTTCATCGCCATCATCCAGCAGGCCTTGCATGGCCATCACGATCAGCTCGGAAACGCCATTACCGACATACACGTCATTAACGTGCATATCCAGAATGCCTTTCTGCTGATAATACTGGCAAATGGCCTTACGTGCCGGGAAAATCCCTTTAGAGTCGGTATAACCGACTGCATTTGGCAGATTGAGCGCAACATCATTAATAATTTCCTGAGGCGCTTCAAAGCCAAAGGGGGCGGGGTTGCCAATATTTAACTTGATAATTTTATGTCCGGCTTCTTCCATTTCATTGGCCGCTCGTAACACAGGTCCGCGAATGTCGTAGCAAACATGCTCGAGCTTAGATGATTTTTTGATTTCGCGAGGGGTTGTGTTAGCAATGCCGGACATAATTCCATCCAATTAATTTAGAGTTTAAAACTATAGATTACGCAAATGTCACAATCTATGCTGAAATTTCGCTAGAATTTTTTTCATCTCTAGCGTAAATATGGAAGTACTGAAGCATGACACTGAATGTCAAAGATTTAAAGGAGTTAGTGATGGGAAAACTCAATAAAACCGACCGGGAATGGCAAAGAGAGTTATCACCAGAAGAGTTTCGCATTACTCGCGAGAAAGGAACCGAGCCGGCATTTACCGGGAAGTACTGGAATACCAAACAGGATGGCGTGTATGTCTGCCGTTGCTGCGGAACGCCGCTCTTTTCTTCAGAGACAAAATATGACAGCGGCTCTGGTTGGCCAAGTTTCTTTCGTCCGGTAAATAACTCGGCCATTGAAGAAATATCAGATCATTCGCATGGCATGATCAGAACTGAAATTGCCTGTCATCATTGTGACGCACATTTAGGGCATGTTTTTCCAGATGGCCCAGAACCGACGGGTTTACGCTATTGTGTAAACTCAGCCTCTTTAGACTTAAAAACACAAGAAAAAAATGATGAGGAAACCTATCCATGACCAGCATCTATCAGCTTGAAGCTGAATTGTTAGATGGAAAAAATAAAAGCCTTGCAGATTATGAAGGTAAAGTTCTCTTAATCGTGAATACTGCAAGTAAATGCGGTTTTACGCCGCAATTCGCCGGATTAGAAAAACTGTACCAGAAATATAAGGACCAAGGTCTGGAAGTATTGGGTTTTCCGTGTAACCAGTTCGGCGGCCAGGACCCGGGTACCAATGAGCAGATCGGTACATTCTGCCAGAAGAATTACGGAGTATCTTTTCCGATGTTCTCCAAAGTCGATGTAAAAGGTCCGGAAGCTCATGCAATTTTCCGTTATCTGACCAATAATTCTAAAGGTATTCTGGGCAATGGCATTAAATGGAACTTCACCAAATTTCTGATAGGGCGTGATGGCAAAGTATTGAACCGTTTTGCACCCACGACCAAGCCGGAAGATCTGGAAGAAGAGATTCAAAAGGCGTTGTGATTGAAGTGAAGTCGAAAGCTAAGGCGTAGGGATTCTGACTACAAATATCTAAACTAAAATAAAACTTCATGAAAAAACCCACTTCTGGCAAGTGGGTTTTATTTTGATTGAGGCTCTGCAATCAGAGAATCATTTTTAAACGCTGCACCACCTGTTCACACTGGGCAAGGTTAGCAACCAGAGCCAAACGTACATGATTTTCACCCGGATTGCCCTCTGGAGTTTCACGCGACAGATAACGGCCCGGCAGCACCTTGATATGGACTTTTTCCATCAGAGTTTTGGCAAATTCTTCGTCATGATCGACTTTCAGCCAGTAGTAAAAACCGGCATCTGGTTTTTTGAGGGGCAATAAAGTGCCTAGCTCGTTTTGAAACAGGTCAAACTTGGCTCGGTACTGTACCCGGTTTTCTTCCACATGGGTTTCATCATTCCAGGCTGCAATAGAGGCCAGTTGATGCTGGACCGGCATGGCTGCACCGTGGTAGGTCCGGTACTGTAAATAGGGCTGTAGTAATGCCGCATCACCTGCAATAAAGCCTGAACGTATCCCAGGCAGATTGGAACGCTTAGACAGCGAATGGAAGACCACACAGTTTTTATAATCATCACGGCCAATTTCAGCACAAACTTCCAATAAGCCGGTCGGGGCTTCGTCAAACCAGAGTTCGGAATAACATTCATCTGAGGCAATTACGAAACCGTATTGATCTGAAAGGGAAATCAGCTTTTTAAACTGTTCTTTGGACAGTACCGCACCTGTCGGATTGCCAGGCGTACAAACAAAGAGTAGGGCAGTTTTTTCCCAGACTGCGGCCGGCACAGCGTCAAAATCACCCAAGTAGTCATTTTCTTCGGTACAGTTAATGAAATAAGGCTGGGCACCTGCCAATAAGGTTGCCCCTTCATAAATCTGGTAGAAAGGATTGGGCATGACCACATAAGGGGCATCTTCCCGGTTAATGAGTGCCTGGACAAAGGAAAAAATTGCTTCACGGGTGCCTGAAACTGGCAAAATATGGCTTTCGGCGCTGACTGTATTCAGCTTGAAACGTCGGCTCAGCCAGTTGGCAATACTGGTACGTAACTCGGATAGACCCTTGCTATTTGGATAAGTCGAAAGGTGCTGTAAATTATCAATAATTGCTTGTTTTACAAACTCAGGTGCAGGATGTTTGGGTTCGCCAATAGACAGAGGAATCAGAGGCAGATCCGCGGGCTGAATGCCGGCAAAAAGCTGGTTTAACTTTTCAAAGGGATAAGGATGTAATAAAGACAAGCTGGAGTTCATGCGTGTATTCCCGAGCAAAGGGTTAGTGTTGAGCATTGACCTGATGAGACGCCTCATCCAGAGCCGCTTTGAGCGCAGTTGCAAAGCTAAGCGACTCAGCCTGAGTCATCGGAATTCCATCCTTTTTAGTGACGAAGAAAATATCTTCAGCACGTTCGCCTAGGGTGGCAATCTTGGCAGAGTGAATATCCAGGCCGCGCATCATAAACAGGCCGCCAATCTTGGCCAGCAGACCCGGCTGATCCAGCGTCGCAATTTCAACCATATTCTGATTCAAGGCCGGGTTTAAAGTAATATCGACCGTATTTTCAATATCAAAATGGCGTAACTGGCGAGGAATACGGCGCTGCATCAGGCCCGGATATTCGTCTGAATGACTCAAGGCCTCTTTAAGGGCGTCAATGACAGTTGCTTCACGTTCTGGATCAGTGAGCAGAGTGCCAAAACGGTCCAGCACCACATAAGTGTCCAGACTAAAGGCTTTGGTCGCAGTAATAATACGGGCATCCTGCACATCCAGATTCATGCGGTCCAAAATGGCCACAGTGGTGGCAAACAGGTTCGGCTTGTCTTGGGTATAAATGAAGATCTGGACTGCATCTTGTGCATATTTGCGGTGCGCGCGCATTAATACCAAAGGTGCAGGATTGTCCCCATGCTCCAAAATGGCGCGTGTGTGCCAGGCAATCTCATCGGCTGATTCTTTCAGGAAATAATCATCGCCCAGCTCCTGCCAGACGGTTTCTACATCGTAAAGTGAGAAATCATTAACCAAGAGTTCACTGGCTGCAAACTTGGTATCTTCAATCAGCATTCTATAATCGACCGGGCGGCCCAGACCGGACCGGATGACATCACGGGCATGGGTGTATAGCTGACGCATTAAAGAGGCACGCCAGGTATTCCAGAGTTTTGGATTGGTTGCATTGATATCGGCGACGGTGAGGGTGTATAGATAATCCAGATGTTCCATATCTCCCATTTTTTCTGCAAATTCCCGTACTATATCCGGGTCAGAAATGTCTTTTTTCTGTGCAGTAACTGACATGAGCAGATGATTTTGAATCAGCCAGGCAACCAGATTACATTCGCGTTCGGTAAAGCCATGCGTCCGGCAGAACTTGATGGCATCAGCTGCTCCGAGTTCGCTATGGTCACCGCCACGCCCTTTGGCAATGTCATGGAAAATGGCAGCCAGATAGACAATATCGCGGCGGCTGAGACGCTGGAACACAGAGCTGACCACTGGAAAATCTTTGGCAAAACCGGGTTCCTTAAAGCGGTTCAGATTACGCAGTAAGAGCAGAGTATGAGCATCCACGGTATAAATATGGAATAGGTCATATTGCATCAGGCCGGTAATCTGGCCAAAGGCCGGAATATAATTGCCCAGTACGCCATAACGCTTCATCGTTACTAGAGTGTCATACAGGCGATATGGCGAGCGGATAATCGCCATGAAAAGTGCCTGATGAATTGGATTATCGCGAAAACTCTGATCAATCCGTTTCGCTGCCAGCGTCAGCAGACGCAATGTGCGGGCACGGATACCTTCAATTTCCGGGCGGTTGGCCAGTAAATAAAAAATTTCCAAGATAGCGCTGGGATTTTCTGAAAAAACTTTGTGATGCTGAACGGCAAGCTTGCCATCGACCAGCTTGAAATTTTCGTTAATTTCTTCAATTTGACGTTCATACTGCGGTAAACGTGGCGTAATCACCGATTCACTAAAGTAAGCCAGCAACATTTCATTCAGGGTAGATACCTGTTGTGCGCTGCGATAATAGCGCTTCATGAACTGTTCAATCGGATAATTCTGATGATGGCCTTCTTCGCGTACATAACCGAATTTGGCCGCAATTTCCCGCTGATAATCAAACAGCAGGCGGTTTTCATCACGCTTGGTCAGACGGTGCAAATGATGGCGGATTTCCCAGAGAAAGCTTTCTGCCTCTTCAAGTACGGCCAGTTCAAATTCTGAAATAAAACCCAGATGCACCAAGTCATAAATACGGTTGACCCGAAAATGCCGTTTGGCAATCCAGCCAATCTGGTTAATATCCCGGATGCCGCCTGGGGCATTTTTGATGTCTGGTTCCAGATTGCTTTCGGTGTCATTGTGCTGAGCATAGCGCTTATGCTGTTCATTGACCTTGGCATCAAAGAAGGTCTTATCCGTCCAGGTCTGTGAAACAATCCGCCGAGGCCATTTAGACAGGTTTTCATTGCCAATAATCAGACGAGCTTCAATCAGGGAGGTGGCCACTGTTAAGTCACTGCTTGCCTGAGTCACACATTCATTAATCGTACGGACACTGATGCCGGGCTTGAAATTACCCACATCCCAAAGAGAGGAAATAAAGGTCGAAATGCGTTGTTCCTGTTCAGGAATAATCTTATTTTCGGACAGGATCATGATGTCAACGTCGGAATAAGGCAGCATTTCGCGGCGGCCATAACCACCTACAGCAAACAGGCTGAGCTCAGTCTGATCCAGCCCGGCATGTTTCCAGAGGAACTGCAAGGCTTCATCAATCAGGTTGGAGCGCGCCAGAATGATGTCACGAATCGACTGTCCATTTTCAAAACATTCCTGCAGCTGATTTTCAACATCGCTACGCCACTGGTTAATGGCCTGAATGTCATGGTTGCTTTGAATATAATTCAGCAAAGGTAAGGTATTGATCATGAACAGGGATCCGTTAGTATTTCAGCTTAATTTTGATGAACGCTAATTTGGTCGGCAGTCTGCTGGGCCAGTTCGCGTGCCTGGTCAATGGTTTCTGCGCGTGCAGTCGCCACACCCATACGACGGCGCTTAAAGCCCTCAGGCTTGCCGAACAGGCGCACATCCGTATTCGGATTTGCTAAAGCAAGATTTAAGCCAGAAAATGAAAGATTATGGTCATCTACACCTGCATAAATCACGGCACTGGCTGCAATGCTATGACGTTCGGTGTTGACAGGCAGGCCAAGAATCGCACGGGCATGCAGTTCAAACTCGCTCTGGAATTGTGAAGCTAAGGTGACCAGACCGGTATCATGCGGGCGCGGTGAAACTTCACTAAACCATACTTTGTCACCTTTAATAAAGAGTTCCACACCGAAAATCCCGCAGCCACCGAGTGCTGTTGTGACTTTATGGGCAATGCGTTGCGACTCTTCCAGCGCAGCCGGGGTCATCGGCTGAGGTTGCCAGCTTTCCACATAATCGCCTGAATCCTGACGGTGCCCGATTGGATCACAATAGGATGTTTCGATTACACCGGTTTGCGGGTTTTTTGCACGTACTGTCAGCAAGGTAATTTCAAAATCAAAATCAATCTGCGACTCAACAATCACTTTACCATGATTGATCCGGCCCCCAGTCTGTGCATGGTCCCAGGCAGCATCTACTTCTGCAAAGCTTTTTACGCGGGACTGACCTTTGCCTGAAGAGGACATCACCGGTTTCACAAAGTTTGGATAACCAATGTCATCACAGGCAGCACGGAACGATTCTAGGGTATCTGCAAAACGATAAGCCGAGGTCGGCAAGCCCAGTTCTTCGGCGGCCAGACGGCGAATACCTTCACGGTTCATGGTCAGATTCACCGCTTTAGCAGAAGGAATCACCGTTGCAATTTTCTGTTCTTCAATCTCTAGCAGAACTTCGGTGGCAATCGCTTCAATTTCCGGAACAATCAGATGAGGCTGAACTTGCTGAATCAACTGTCTGAGTTCTGTGGCATTTGCCATATTGAGCGTATGGGAATAGTGGGCCACCTGCATGGCAGGCGCGTCCGCATAACGGTCAGCCGCATGGACTTCAACACCCAAACGTTGGAGTGAAATAACCACTTCCTTGCCGAGTTCTCCTGAACCCAGTAAAAGAACTTTATACGCTGAAGCCTGTAGTGGAGTACCAATCGTCACGTTCATGTGTATTATCCATGCTTGATTTTATGGGCTTTTAGCATAGCAGAACTGCGTGTTCAGATAACCCTTGATTCACATAAAATTATGATATTGCCCAGCAGCTTTATTCATAAGGTTCTGATCATTTTATTATGTTGATGTGGGCGCAGGTTTCGGTTGGCTGTTGGGGAAATTTTGCAGGGGATAAATACAGCTTTGAGGATGTGTTTTTCCACTTATAGGATTTGATTGGGCAGAAGACCAAGCAGTACACGTTTTTAAAGTCTGCATGCGCCGAAAATAATACAAACGGCCTAGTGGTAGAGCGATAAAGAGGAGAGCTAAGCCGCTTTCGACACCTGTAAAAAACATTGCATCATTAAGCAATTGAGTGAAATTTCCTTTCATCAGCAAGAAAAAGTCAGAGTATTTTGAATGTATAGTGGGAAGAATGGAGGAAAGCAGACTCCAAAGACTAATAATTATTTTTAGGATATAAGTGTAGAACCAGCTGAATTTGATTCAACATGATAATGATTTTATTTTGATCATGTTTTTGAAGATAAATGATAGGAATCAGATCGGCAGCATGGTAATGAACTTCAGTGAAATGACCATTAAAATTTTGTGTATTGATGATACACTCAAAGTAACTGCTCGGGAATTTGTTTTGAAAATAGGTAGAACGTCATCCTGTTTAAGATGAATAAAGACTTTTCATGCTCTGCACAATGATTTTCTTGTTTTTCTTCTGACTTATAAAGCCTTATGCTATTAATAGGATAAGGCTTTATGTGCTTGGATTATTGAATAAAAACTTAAAAAGACACCGGAACATAGGTATAAACCAGACCGTAGGTTAAAGCGGCAATCAAGGTCGCCATGACAATTTTCTTAAATTTAAAATACAGACCACTCAGCACCATGAAGCCTATCAGCATGGCAAAACTTTTATTGGGCGTTTCTAAAAGGGGGGGCAAGGTTGCAACGACCAGCATCGAACTAATTGCAGCAATTCCAATGGAACCCAAGGCAATTTTTAACCATAAGGCACCACGTTTTTGTGAGCCTTGCTGAAATTTTTGAATAACAAAAAATGGTCCAAAGCGGGAAGCAAAGTTGGCAATCCCCACCAGAATTCCGACCAGAATAATTTCGAGATTCATCGAGGGTCTCCTGCATGTTCAGGATCAGGTCTCTGTAAAACATAATGCTTGAACAGGCCAGCAAAAATACCGGAACTGATACCGATAAAAATGGCTGCGGACAGGTCAATAAGATAGCAGGCAACCGCCGAGACAATAATGGTAACTGCCACGACAAAGCTATGTTTCTTCTCAAAGGCTGCCAGCAGAAAACTCAGGAATAAGGCAGGGAGCAAGAAGTCCAGTGCTGCTTGCAAAAATTGCGGTAAATTACTGACCTGATCGGCAAATAAACCACCCAGAAAAGAACCCAATGCCCATGATAGCCAGCTGAACAGACTGAGGCCAAGCATCCAGGATTCAGACCATTCCTGACGCCGCTGTGATAGTTTGATCATGCCAGAAGCAAAGACTTCATCGGTCAGACCCCAAGACCAGACAGCTGTTTTTTTCAGGTTCAGACGATCCTGAATCAGGTTTTGCAGGGCAGGGCCATACAACAAGTGACGAATGTCTAAAGCAATGACAGTCAGCGCCGTCATCCAGATGGAAGTACCACTGCCGAGTAACGCAACCACCAGAAACTGACTGGCACCAGCATACATCGAACAGGACAGGAACAGGGCTTCCCAGGCCGTAAAGCCGAATTGAGTCGCTGAAACACCGAAAGCAAACGACACCGGCAGATAGGTGAAGATAATCGCCTGGCTGTCTTTTGCACCTTGCCAGAATCCGGCAGGCTGCATTGCGGATGGATTGTGCTCTGTCACGAAACACCTGCAGGAGAGTTGAACAAGAGGTCAAATGAAGATTGTGTATTGTACGCGAATTTACTAGCATAGTGCCGAATTTTTTAAAAAGGCGAGCCTGATATGCTGATGTTTAAGACACGTGCACTGCTGACTGTTTCTTTAATAAGCAGTGTATTGTTGCTGCAAGCTTGTGGAAATGACCACCAGTCGCCTGAACAAGCTCAGATTAAACCTGCACCAAAGCTGACAAATGATGCTACGACCTATGCCAATGCGGCCTGGAAACTGATCAATGAAGTCGACCCTCTGGTGTATAACAGACAGCTGGATCAACTGGAAAAACAGGTACGTGAACCTGCCCGTAAGCTCAGCACCGACTGGCGGATTAATGTCAAAATGACTGACTCGGTAACTGAAGGTAAATACGCATTATGCCGTAAGGCCTTAACCAGTCTGGAAATCTGGGCACGCACTACCCTGGAAAATGGGAGTAGTGTGGCTCAAAAGCAGGCGGATTATGAGCGGGACAAAAAGCAGTGTGAAAATGCAATTGCCAATCCGGCCTTAGGAAATACCGACCCTAAGCAAAAGGGTACCGCAATTGCCGAGATGCAATAAAAAACCAATTATCAATTTAGATTCTCAAACAAAAAGCCAGTCTTCACGACTGGCTTTTTGTTTGAATATTCAAAGATTATTCAAGGAACTTAACAGTCACACCAGACTTTACTTTTTTACCCAGGTCATTGGCATCCCAGTTGGTTAGACGGATACAACCGTGTGAATAAGATTTGGAAATCAGAGAAGGATTCGGTGTACCGTGAATACCAAATGATTTTTTATTCAAGCCAATCCAGATATTCCCTACCGGACCGTTTGGACCTGGTGGTAAAGACAGTGGCTTTAAGTTTTTACCCTGAATAAAGTTTGACGGTGAGTAGCTATACCAAGGGTTCGGCGCAACACCAGTAATTTTGTAAGTACCCGTTGGTGAAGGGGTGCTGGTGTTCCCGATACTGGCCGGGAATGAACCAATCATTTGATTTTTACTGTTAAATAAGTACAGCTGTTTTGCACCTTTATGCGCCACAATCAAATGAATACCTTCTGGAAGTTCATTACGTACATTTGTTACCAGAATTTTTTGGCCGACTTTATTAAAGTTCGCATTCGGGTTTAACTTCTGCATGAAGTTTTGATCCATATGGAACTTTTCACTAAGCATTTCTAGCGAGCTGGTGTAATACAAGCCTTTCATTTTTGCCTGTTCAGCGTAATTGGAAGGAATAGACTTGACAAAAGGACCCGCCAGATCTTTTTCAGTGATAGTGTATTCAACAAAAGCAGGCTTGGAACCTTGACGTTCAATCAGTTTATCCCAGGTTTCTTTGGTCAGTACACCTGTAGGCTTAATGCCGTTCATTTGCTGAAAAGACGCGATAGCTTTCAGGGTATTTTTACCGCTGGTTCCATCAATTGCACCTGGTGAAGCATGAGCATTATTCAACATGACATGCGCACGTGCATATACCGGGAACTGACCCGCACCAATATTTTCATACCAGGTGGCGTTATTGAGACCCTCTAGGGTCCACGACGCTTTAGTTGCTGCCGAACTGGCAGTTTTACTGGCGGCTGCAGGTGCAACGCCGCTATCGGCATTTTGGTCTTCAGTATTCTGCAAGGTATTTAAAGCTGCAGATGCTTGATCCAGCTCTTTTTTTTCTTGTGCTGTAATTTGAGCTTCTTCTGTTGGGGCAGTGGTCGTCTGGCGGGTTGCAGGAGCTTGTGCCGCCGAGGACTCAAGTGCCAGAGGATCAATAGGGTCTTGCACTGAAACATCAGTGGCCATTTGCGGGTTCAATGGTTGTTCAGCAGTAGACGCAGCGAAAACAGTACCTGCGAAAATGCAACCTAGACTCACAGCGAGCATTGTGCGAACGAACATGTAACTCAACCTTAATTTACTTCTTTAACTATGTGAAAAAACACTGTAAGTATTACAGAAAAAATGTGTAGATGCAGTAGTTCTTTTGTGTAAATCTATCCCTTACCATTTCTCATGATCGGTTTTTAAAGTTATGAGAAGTTATTCAAAATGCGGGCTTTTTGTTATGATGGGTTTCATCTTCAAGTATAGATAGGAAAGTGAATGACGACCTTAAAAAATGATCGTTTTCTGCGCGCATTATTACGTGAACCTGTAGACACCACACCTGTGTGGATGATGCGTCAAGCAGGCCGTTATTTACCAGAATATCGTGAAACCCGTGCCCAGGCGGGAGACTTCCTTTCTCTTTGTAAAAATACTGAGTTGGCGTGTGAGGTCACCTTACAGCCTTTACGCCGCTATGATCTGGATGCTGCGATCCTGTTTTCAGACATCTTGACCGTACCCGATGCTTTGGGTTTGGGATTGTATTTTGAAGCGGGTGAAGGTCCAAAGTTTCATAAGACAGTCCGCACCGAGCAGGATGTAGCAAATTTACCTGCATTTAATGCCAAGTCTGACCTGGACTATGTCATGAAGGCGGTATCTACCATCCGTTCGGCCTTGGGGGGGCAGGTGCCGTTAATCGGTTTCTCTGGCAGTCCATGGACGTTGGCCACTTATATGGTTGAAGGTGGTTCGAGCAAAGATTTCCGCTTTACCAAAAACATGATGTATGCCCAGCCTGAAGTCATGCATGCCTTGTTAGAGCGTCTGGCTGATGCAGTGATCGAATATCTGAATGCCCAGATTGACGCAGGTGCCCAGGCCGTACAGATTTTTGACAGCTGGGGCGGGGCGTTGGCGCACCGTGAATATATTGAGTTTTCACTGAATTATATGCAGAAAATTGTGGCTGGCTTGCAGCGTGAGAAAGATGGTCGCAAGATTCCGGTCATCCTGTTCACCAAAGGTGGCGGACAGTGGCTGGAGCCAATGGTTGCTACTGGTGCAGATGCTTTTGGTCTGGACTGGACGACGCCACTGAATGTAGCGCGCCAAACCGTTGCGGGCCGTGCCGCGCTACAAGGTAACCTTGATCCGGCAACTTTGTATGGATCCCATGAGTCGATTGTGAAAGCCACCAAGCTGATGCTGGATGATGCCTATGCCAATGGCGAAAAAACAGGTTATATCGCTAACTTGGGGCATGGTATTACCCAGTGGGTTGATCCTGCCAACCCGACAGCCTTTGTTGATACCGTACATGAGTATAGTGCCAAGTACCTGTAGGATGTAAGCCTTGATTGATTTTATAAAATCAGGGTTTGAATTTACTTATAAGGCAGCTTCGGCTGCCTTATTTGGGATTCTACTGTTGCTCGCCTTTGCCCTGACAGCTTCCATGGGAAGCGAACTGTTGTATGGTTTCTATCGTTACGACTATCTCTTGTTTTTTGCCCTGATAATTCAGGTGGTTCTGCTATATACCAAGCTGGAGTCTTGGGCAGAAGCGAAAGTTATTGCGTTATTTCACCTGATGGCCATGGTGATGGAAATTTTCCTGACCCATCCAGCGATTGGCTCGTGGCATTACCCGCAACCCGCCATTTTTAAAATTCTGACTGTGCCTTTATTTGCCGGATTTATGTATTCGGCTGTCGGAAGCTTCTTTGCGCGTTCCTTACGTCTTTATCAGGTGTCATTTGAGAGATTACCGAGCTTTGCTAATATGCTGGCGCTGGCGGTTCTGTCCTATATCAACTTTATGAGCAAATTTTTTATTCCGGATTACCGGATGATTTTATTTGCCTGGAGTGTGGTGATTTTCTGGAAAACCAAAATCCGTTTTCAATTGAATCGACATGCTTTTCAGTTGCCGATGTTGCCCGTGCTGCTGCTATTGGCATTTATCATTTGGCTCGCTGAAAATATCAGTACCTTTTATCAGATCTGGCTTTATCCGAGTCAGATTGAACAATGGCATATGGTGGGCTGGGGGAAACTCGGTTCATGGTACTTGCTGCTGCTGCTCAGTCTGGTGCTGGTATTGAAAATTCTCGGGCAACGTCAGCTCGATGGAGCCTGGCATTTAAAAGAACAAGATTGAGCCGGTTGCTGAGAAAGCAACCTGTCGAACTTGAAACAAAATGTTTTGCCTTTAAGCACCGTTGACGTTATTCTAGCCACGGTGTAATAAAAATTACCTAATTGTGAATAATTAAAAACACTTAGATAAACTTTTTGGAGAAGTAATCATGTTGAAAAAACTAGCTTTAGCTGCAGTACTTGCAGTGGGTTCAACTGCAGCATTTGCTGACCGTGATGCAGGTTGTGGTATTGGAAGTCAAGTCTGGGCAGGTCAGTCTGGTAAAGTGCCTAAAATTTTGGCAGCAACGACCAACGGTATTTTTGCTAACCAGTTATTCGGTATCACTTTTGGTACTTTGGGTTGTAGCGGTACCGGTACAGTAACCGCCCAAGTGGTGACATTTACCAATGAAAATGCTGAATCACTCGCGCGTGATATGGCGGTTGGTCAGGGCGAAAGCTTAAACGTATTGGCTGAATTGCTAAATATCAAAACTGAAGATAAAGCACGCTTCTTCGCTATTTCTAAGCAAAACTTTGCTTCAATCTATGCAACTGAAAATGAAACTTCACTAGAAGTATTATCTTCTCTGCAAACTGTCATGGCAAATGACGACGTATTAAAAGCTTACGTTTAATATGTCAAAAACCCTGTCGCTTGACAGGGTTTTTTTCTATCTAAAAATAAATTTCCTGTTCTAATATGAAATCTTGCGTTGCCCTTATAATCCTTGCTGCACTGTCTACACTAAGTTGTCCATCCTTTGCCAGTCCGGCAGATCCATTTATTCAACAGGCTCAAATTAATAAGCTGGCTCAAGATATCACTTGGCAACGTTTAATGTACGCTGATGCCAAACAGCATAGCGAAGTGAGCTATTCAGGCTATTTCTATCATGAACAGGGTGCCCAAAATCTGGAACTGGAATTGGCCAGTAATATTCAGGCACTGTTTCAAACGGCTGAACCTGATCAATCTATTCGTTGCCGTTTCCCGGCGCGGAGCCAGTTTCTCATTGAAAGCTTAACGATACCTCATGCTGCTTTACCAGAGGTGGCTTGTCCTGAGTTGAATCAGTGGCTGACCGAAATTAAACCGTATAAAGCGACGCTGATTTATGCCACCGACTTTATGGGCAATCCCAGCTCAATGTTCGGACATACTTTGCTGCGTTTGGACCCTAAAGATCAGCAACAGCTAAATCTGGTGTCTTATGCGGTGAACTATGCGGCCACCATCGAAGGTGAGCAAAGCTGGTCTTATGCCTGGAAAGGTTTAACCGGGCAGTATCCAGGTGAATATTCCCTGATGCCGTATTATCGTAAAGTTAAAGAATATGGGGATTTCGAAAGTCGCGACCTTTGGGAATATGAACTGGCTTTAAGTGCGGAAGAAACCAGATTTCTGGTCCAGCATATTTGGGAAATGAAACATGTACAATTTCCCTATTATTTTATTCAGGACAATTGTGCTTACCGTTTATTAGGCTTAATTGATCTGGTACGCCCACACGCCAATTTGCAGCAGCAGTTTAAGGCAGTCTCCATTCCGCTTGAGACTATTAAAGCCTTGGATGATGAACAGCTGATCAAAGACGTGGTATATCGTCCTGCTCTGGAAACCCAGTTACTGGCACAGGCCAGACAGCATGGTCACAAGCTGGCAAAAGTAGCCCATCAAATTGCCATGTCTGAACCGTGGGAACATGGTCAGATACTCGAATCTTACTCAGCTGAAAACCAGGCCAAGATTCTGGAAATGGCCTATGACGACTTGTATCTGCATTTTCTCGCCCGAAAAATTGATCCTCAAGTGGCGCAGCCACGTTTAAGGCAGATTCTGGTGCAACGAAGCCAGTTGGCCCTTGAGAAGCAACGCCTGAATGTCGCCGTACCCAAGACCAATCCTGTGCAAGCGCATGATGCACGTCATCTTTCTTTTAAAGCTGGTGAGGTTCAAGGCCAGACCTTTGTCGAGATCGGTCATCGTCAAGCTTATCATGACCTGATTGATCCACAAGGAGGATTGCGTACCGGAACCCAACTGCTGTTTTTGGATGGTGCTCTGCAATATCGCCAGGATCGGTTGAAGCTGAAGCATCTGGATCTATTAACCGTCAATTCCTATAACCCGATTCATGCTTTTAAAACACCCTTATCCTGGGGATTTAACTTGGGCTGGCAACAAGAAGCTCTGAATTCAGCGGGCCATTTTAGTCGTGAAAGCCAGCATGGGGTCGCTAACTTAAACGTGCAGGCCGGTTATAGCTGGGCCAATGCAACACGTGAACATCTATGTTATACACAGCTACAAAATCATTTACAGGCAGGCAAAGCCCTGGATCAAGGTTGGCGTGTAGGAGCTGGTCCGACCATCGGCTGTCAGAATGTCTGGAATGAGCAGCTCAATAGTCTGATACAAGTAGAATTGCCATATTGGGAAGATTCACATCAATGGCAGCTGAAATTGAAGACCCAATTTCAGTATACCTGGACCCTACAATATGCAATTCGGGGGGCCTGGGAATATCAGCGACAAAACCATCAAGATTGGGAACAGTGGAGTCTGAGCCTGATCCGTTATTTCTAGAGAATAAAAATTGAGTTGGCTATTCTAACTTTTGACCTGAGCTTAAAATATAGGCGGTATTATTATAGGGGAGGTTTGGTTATTTTGTTAACTTGATCACTATTATTTAAATAATAGTGATAATATTCATACTATAATGTATAAATTGTATTGTATTTATTAAATAATGTCATTGAAAATTGCAAATATCAGGAACTCCATCCTATGAATAATGAAAATATGGCAATGCTGGCTGAGCAGTGGGAACAGATATGTCAAAATTATTCATCTGATGCTTTATTACAAGCCTTACAGTTTGTTCAGGAGCATTCGGTTGTTCTGGTGGATGAGTTTTATAAAAATATGCTGCTCGAAAAAGAATCTGCACAATTTTTAACAGATAAACTGGTCCAGCAGCGCTTGCATACGACCTTAATCCAATGGTTATCGGAAAGTTTTAGTGTTCCGGTAAATAAGGATTATATGCAAGCGGTACAAAGACAGGCGATGGTCGGCCATGTCCATGCGCGTATTGGTATTCCTGCCTGGCTCATTATGCGCGGTGTGCGTGAAATCCAGTATATGGTCTTTCAATTATTGGGTTTAAACCCATCTGCCCATGCTTTTACCACCTGTAGTTATATTATAGAAGTCATGGGATTTGCTACAGAAATTATGTGCCGCTCCTATGAGGCCAAAACAGTAGCGAATCAGGAAGTCAAGCATAGCTATCGTGTATTTTCTGCGATGCAGGATGTTGCAGTACAAAAAGACAAGCAGCGCAGTGCCTTGCTGGACTGGGAAAATGATTTGATGTTCAAGGTGTTTTCAGGCACTGGCCCATTCAGACATCCGATGTTGTCCAAGTCTGAATTTGGACTTTGGTTTATTCATAAGGCAGCCTATGCTTTTGCGGAGTCAGATCAGGTCGATCTGGTCATCAAGCGGATTTATCAGGTTGATGAAGTGAATAAAGCTGTAGGGGAATGTACAGAAAACACTAACATGCTGGGGTTGATTCAACACATCCGTGATATTAACCGTGAAATCCAGCATCTGGTAGACCAATTGTTTCAGGTGGCTGATTATATTGAAGCCGGGAATGATTCCTTGACTCAGCTGCTCAATCGCCGTTATTTAAATACGATTATTTCTCGCGAAATCAGCTACTCGCGGCAAAACCAGACGCCTTTGTCCCTATTGGCAATTGATGCCGACTTTTTTAAAAATATTAATGACAAGTTCGGTCACACAGCGGGGGATGTTGCGCTGAAATTTATTGCTGAAGCCTTGCAGAGGTATAGTCAGGGCAGTGATTATGCTTTTCGTCTCGGTGGCGAAGAATTTTTACTGCTGCTAGTAGATGCCGATGAGAAACGTACGCGCCATATTGCAGAGAGTATTCGTCAATATGTGGAAAATAGCCTGATCAATGACGGACAGGGACAGTGCTTTAAACTGACGGTCAGTATCGGCTGTGTCTTATTTGATGGTCATCCTGATTATCAGAAATTCCTGGATGCAGCTGATGCTGCATTGTATATGGCAAAAAATACTGGCCGAAATCTGGTTTATATGGCTAAGCCTCCATCTTGTGGACAGATTAAACAGCAAAGAAGGGCTTAAATGCTGGAGAGCGTATGTTTTAATCTGAGGGCTGCTGCTGGATAAAAGCCAGAAACTTTTGTTTTAGCTGAATATAATCGGGATGAGCTTTAGCTTCATCCCACTTTTGCTTAAATATTTTTGCTGCCGCTGCTTTGACGGGGTCTTCTGGACTTCGTGGGAGTTCATCCCGGCCATGTGAACCGCTTAACCCTTTTTTATCTTCAGGTACAGGGCCTGCATACTTTTTACCGCTTTTATGATTGGCATAGCGCCGGGCACGGGTATAACCCATCTGCAAAAACTTGCGTGCCATATCTGCGCCTACAAAATCATTCTGCTGTAAATATTCTAAGAATAGAGCATAAATTTTTGCGCTGCTAAGCTGAGCTTTTTCTGCATCGGCAAAGCGCCAGTACGGCAGAATTTCCGATTTATAAGGTTCGACCAACAAGACCCCTTGTTCTCCACGACCAATCCGGTATAAATCCGGACGCTTACGAAAATCGATCTTTTTAAAATCGAGAGAATAATCAAAGCTAGATGAATATACACGTGAAGTACGTTTAGGTGGGTCTAACGGTTTCTTGCTCATGCCTTTACTACTCCAGCAAATAGAAGTGCTATATATGTTGCAATGAGAGCAGTAAAAAATCAGTAGGACATTATGACAGGAAATGTATTATCAATTTAAAATAAAGCAAATGTAGCTGATTCTTATGGTTATTTTGAATGGACTAATACTGAAATGATTTCAGTATTAAGGAGTCGGGGGCTGAATCAAACAGTTTAAAATTTCTTATTGTGTGAAAGATATTTAGTATTCAACCACCACATAATACTTTTTAACCGCTTCGACGACTTCAAATGTGCCGGTAAATGCAGGGGGAATGATACCGGCTTCGCCCGCTTTTACCTCAATAAATGACTGGTTCTGGGTATCATGTATACGGACTACACCTTTAATCACCTGAAAAAATTCCTGTTTATTTTCAGAAAATTGAATATTCCATGCCCCTACTTCACAATTCCAGATTCCGCAGTCCATATGTGGATGCTCATAAGCGCTATAGGTCAGACGTTTTGGATTTCCCTGAACCAGACGCTCTGGCCTTGGATAATCGACACTGGCCTCAGCTTGACTTAAACCCTGACCTGCAATCCAAATTGACATTTTCTGATAACCTTATCCGGATAAAAAAGCCTCGACATGCGTTGAGGCTTTGAGGGATTAATAACTTTCTGGCACGGCACTTAAAAATTCACGACGTTCTTCTTTATTGGTTTTAAAATCTCCGATAAAAGAAACCGTACGTGTCGTTGATTCCTGTTTGCCTACACCACGCATCATCATACACATATGTGCAGAATCGATCATGACCGCAACACCGCGCGCTTTGGTCACTTCTGCGACAGCCTCGGCAATTTGCTGGGTCAGGTTTTCCTGAATTTGCAGGCGACGCGCAAACATTTCGGTAATACGGGCAAATTTGGACAAGCCGAGCACATGACCTTCAGGCAGATAGGCAATATGTACACGACCATAGAATGGCAATAAATGATGTTCACAGAGTGAATAGAACTCGATATTTTTTACCAAAACCATTTCACGGTTATCCGAAGGAAACACCGCGCTGTTGGTGACTTCTTCAAGAACTTGGCTATAACCTGAGGTTAAATACGAAAAGGCTTTCGCAGCACGCATGGGCGTATCTTTGAGGCCAGGGCGATTTAAATCTTCACCAACGGCAGTAAGAATGTTTGCGTAGGATTGCTGCATAGTCATATGACATATTCACTTAAACTGAGAATGAAACAAGGAGGGCATTGTAGCAGAAAACTATTACAATGCCTTATTTTAGGGTGGAATCCGATTAATGTTTAAACTTTGGATTTTTTTCTGCGCGTTTTAGCAGAACCAGCACGGCACCAGTGCCTCCCTGTCTTTCCGGTGCACTGACAAAGGCCAGAACATCACGATGTTGACGTAACCAGCCGTTGACATAGGTTTTTAAAATTGCTTCAGGACCTTTGCCATGAACAATTTTGATCACATTCTGGTTTTCGTCTTTGGCCATCTGAATGATTTGTAGTACAGCCTGACGGGCTTCCTCGACAGTACAGCCATGCAGGTCAACGGCTTCAAACCAGCGTAAATTGCCGGCTTTTAAATCTTCAAAGACTTTGTGCTGTAAAGTTGCAATACGGTAACTTAAGTTTGCCTGACTTCCAACAGGATTGAGCATCGCCTGAGTATCGGATAAGGCAGCCTGATCCGTTTCCATTGGACCTTCGGCAGCTGCACGCTTGGCCAGCGTCTGGGCATCCACTTTCTTTTTTGGCATTTTCTCTATTTTGGCAATATTGCCCTGAGTTATTTTTTGCACTCCCTGCATCTGCTTGCGAAACAGCTCAAGATCATCCTCCTGCGCTTGTTCAGGTGTCTTTTCAACAGGCGTAACAGGAGCCACCTGTGGGTGTGGATTGCTGATTTGTTTTTTAAACTGTTTCAGCAAATTGAACTGGTCTTTGGAAAGTGAAGAATCGTGTTTGCTCATAATGAAAAAAACAGGAGAGAAATGCAAAATTTAACTAAATTATAGTCCTGAATTGCATAAAAGAGAACTGACTTGCATTTATAGCTGCATATAGAAAAATTCAAGGCCGGAGAGTTACAGGGAAATCATAAGATCTTCACGTAGTTATGAGGATAAATAAGTGTGATTTAAGTCTCTATCAGGGGGATTGAGTAGACAAAATATAATCAGGAGAACTTATCAGAAGAGCTATTTATGTGGAGAGGATGAAAGCAGCAGCTGGCCCATATGCGCTTATTGTATTCTCAAACGGTCTTTTTTACTTAAGCGCTTAGAGCTGCTATTGATACTTAGGCCATAGTAAAGCTTGAGTGAAAAATTAAAAACCCGATTCTGAAATCGGGTTTTTTAAAAGCTTGTTAATTCTTAAACAGTTTCTGGCTCACCAAATAACTCATAGAAAGCATGGTCAGGACGCGGCTGTTTCATAAAGCTTTCACCGACCAGAAAGGCATGAATATCCTGTTCCTGCATCATGCTGACGTCAGCAGGTGTAGCGATACCGCTTTCAGTGACCAGTAAGCGTGACGGATCAAGTAATTTTTTCAGCCGAATTGAGGTGTTTAAGTCCACCTCAAAGGTTTTTAAATTACGGTTATTCACACCAAGCAGACAGCGGTCAGAAAGTTTTAAGGCACGTCCCAGCTCTTCCTCATCATGTACTTCGACCAGCACATCAAGATTATGTTCAAATGCAGTCTTGGACATTTCCTCTAATTGCTGGTCTGATAAAGATGCCACGATCAGCAAAATACAGTCAGCATGCAGGGCACGTGCCTCGATGACCCCATACGGGTCGATCAGGAAGTCTTTACGCAGGGCAGGCAGGCTAGAATGTGAACGTGCGATCTGAATATTTGCATCTGCACCGTGGAAAAAATCCTCATCGGTCAGTACCGATAAACAGGCTGCACCAGCTTCTTCATACTGCTGTGCAATCTCTGCCGGATTAAAATTTTCCCGGATAATCCCTTTTGAAGGTGAGGCTTTCTTGATTTCAGCAATCACCCCGGGACGTTTAGACAGGAGCGATTGGGTAAAACTACGCACTGGCGTCGCTGCCTGTGCCAGCTCTTCCAGGTCTTTGTAGCTGTGCTGCTTTAAACGTAGTGCAAATTCTTCTTTCTTGCGGTCAATAATTTTACCTAAAATTGTATTGGCGATATCAACCATGATAAAAACTCCTGACCTGTTTAAACTTCATATTGCTTGATGGTTTTTGTAAATTCAGAAAGTACACTCATTTTCTCAAGTGCCTGACCGCCATAAATAATATCATGCGCCAGCGCCACACCTTGCTTATAGCTGGTGGTTAAACCAGATACATAGATTCCGGCACCTGCATTCAGAGCAATCATATTGGCGGCCTTATAACCAATCTCGGATTTTTTCTTGCCGAGAGCATCTTTAATCAGCGCCAGACTTGTTGCAGAATCTTCCACAATTAACCCGGTTAATGTCTGGGATTCAATATCCACGAGTTCAGGCGTAATTTCCCATTCACTCACTTCACCATTTTTAAGCTCGGCCACATGGGTCGCAGAAGCCAGACTGATTTCATCTAAACCATCACGTGAATGCACCACCATCACATGTTCTGCCCCGAGCTGTTTCATGACCTCTGCAATTGGGCGGCATAATTCATTAGAAAATACACCAATCACCAGACGCTTTACTCCGGCCGGATTCGTAAGCGGGCCAAGTAAGTTAAAAATACTGCGAATACCCAGCTCTTTACGTGGACCAATCGCATATTTCATGGCCTTATGATGATTGGGTGCAAACAGGAAGCCGATACCAATGTCACGGATGCAGCGCTCAGTCTGCTGCATGTTCAGGTCAAGATGGATACCGGCCTGTTCCAGCAAATCAGAAGAACCAGATTTACTTGAAACTCCACGGTTCCCATGTTTGGCAATAGTTGCGCCTGCCGCCGCAATCACAAAGGCCGAGGCGGTAGAGACATTAAACAGGTTCTGTCCATCGCCACCTGTACCGACAATATCGACCAGATGCGGTATGTCGCTGACTTCAATTTTAGTTGCAAGTTCACGCATGACCCGTGCTGCGGCGGTGATTTCATCAATACTTTCACCTTTCAGGCGTAAACCCATGAGTAGGGCACCAATCTGTGCATCGGTAGTTTCGCCCGACATGATGCTACGCATCACATCTTCCATTTGTTCCTGAGTCAGATGAATATTTTTTGTAATATTACTTAATGCTTGTTGAATGTTCATTTATTGTGCTTCGCCCATTATGCATAAATTTCAAGAAAGTTTTTAAAGATCTGATGACCATGCTGGCTCAGGATGGATTCCGGGTGAAACTGCACGCCTTCGATCGGCAATGTCTTATGTTTAATTCCCATAATTTCTTCCATCGAACCATCTGTTTCATTGGTCCAGCAAGTCACTTCCAGACAGTCCGGTAACGTCGCTTGATCGATCACCAAGGAGTGATAACGGGTTGCCGAAAAGGGAGAAGGCAGGTGACTGAAAATCCCGGTATCGCTGTGATACATATCAGACAAACGTCCATGCATCACGCGTTTGGCGCGAACAATCTCACCGCCAAAGGCCTGTCCAATACTTTGATGACCCAGGCAGACGCCGAGTAAAGGGATTTTCCCGCCAAAGTGCTGAATAGCCGGAATAGAGATACCCGCTTCACTTGGAGAGCAGGGACCAGGACCAATGACCAAATACTTCGGTCGCCATCGCTCAATATTCTCCAAAGTCACGGCATCATTACGGACTACTTTTACTTCCTGTTGCAGTTCGCCAAAATACTGGACGATGTTATAAGTAAAAGAGTCATAGTTGTCGATCATGAGAAGCATTTTGAGCATAACCTCTTGAAGTTTATATATTTTATAACACTATGGGAGTTTGTTAACCACAATGTTACTCACTTTGTATAAAGTGATTGATTTTGCAGGCATTAAGACAGCTGCACTATCAAGCGGCTACTTTAGCAGTTTTTGAATGTCTTGTGATGATTTCATTCGTCCAATTATTTGGGTGTTATTTATTTCTTATGCTTTGTTTTTTTAGAGGCTGTGATTGATTCACAATCATTTTCTTTTTATCAGCCCGCAATGTGATGGTAACCAAATTCAAAGCGTTACTCTAATTCAGGCATAGCTGTAAAATGATAAAAGTAGGCTTGATGTAAGCATGCTAAGGATACTTCTACTCCTGGAATTTTTTATGATGAACGATCTGCTTTTGAGAAATAGTATTTTTGGCAAACCGTACTGCTTGGGTTTTGCGATGCTCCAGCAATGATGTACCAGAATCTTATTATTTTAGGTTGCACATAAACTGATGATGAGTAATTGACTATATTAAAGTTATAAGCTTACTTTTAGATAGAAAGGTGGTGAAAAATGAAAAAAACGAGGGGATAAAAATAAAAAACGATAAAACAGCCTATCCACAACTTGATCTAAAAAGCATCACTTAAATGGTTGTCAATACTCTAAGAAAAGCAGAATAATTGTACGGATTTTGCAAAAAATCATATAAAACAGAAAAGAGAGCAGTCGGTGAACTTGTCTTTTATGTTGCTGAATTGTTATGGCTTTATGGCTATTTGCTAGAATTGAGCAATCTTTAAGCTAAAATTTACTAAATTTATAGAAATATGTTTAAGAATTATATTTTTATCTTTAAAAAAGGTCATGCGCACTATTTAAGTGCGTTAGAAAATAAGTACCAATAAAATATATCCAGCGTGCCTGAATATAGTGCATTTCCTTTCACTCCCAGTATAATAGGCGCAAAGTATTTTTAGCTTAAGATGTTTTCTTATAAAGAATTCAGAATTTTAACTATGCTTTTAAGAGTTGGTACGATAATTGCATTAATGAATGCCAACTACTAACACGCACTTTGCGAGTGCAACAAAAACCATCGGAGCAAAATGAGCATGGCGAACAAGGTCCTTCAACTCATACAAGAAAGTGGCGCAAAATGGGTCGATTTTCGCTTTACTGATACCAAGGGTAAAGAACAGCATGTCACTTACCCATCAGACAGTATTGATGAAGATACGTTTGAAGACGGGAAAATGTTTGACGGTTCGTCAATCGCTGGATGGAAAGGCATTGAAGCATCCGACATGATTTTACGTCCAGATGCAGAGACTTGCTTCTTAGATCCGTTCTTCGCAGAGCCAACAGTTGTTGTAACTTGTGATGTCATTGAACCATCGACTGGTCAGGGTTATGACCGTGATCCACGCTCTATCGCTCGCCGTGCAGAAGAGTATTTAAAGTCGACAGGTATTGGTGATACAGCATTCTTTGGCCCAGAACCAGAATTCTTCGTATTTGACGAAGTGAAATGGGAAATCGACATGTCTGGCGCACGCCATACATTGATCGCTGAAGAAGCTGCATGGTCAACCGGTAACGATTATGAAGCCGGTAACTCTGGTCACCGTCCACGTGTTAAAGGCGGTTATTTCCCGGTTCCTCCTGTAGATTCTTCACAAGATATGCGCGCAGATATGTGTGCAAAAATTGAAGATATTATGGGGCCAGGCCGTGTAGAAGTACATCACCACGAAGTTGCATCTTGCCAATTAGAAATTGGGGTGAGCTTTAATACTATGGTGCGTAAAGCTGATGAAGTTCAACAGTTCAAATATGCGGTTTGGAACGTTGCCCATCAATACGCGAAAACTGCAACCTTTATGCCTAAACCGATGGTTGGCGATAACGGTTCTGGTATGCATGTTCACATGTCGATCTCTAAAGATGGCAAGAACCTGTTTGCAGGTGATGAATATGCAGGCCTTTCAGAAATGGCCCTGTATTTCATTGGCGGTATCATCAAACATGCGCGTTCATTAAATGCGATCACTAACCCTTCTACTAACTCGTACAAGCGTTTAGTACCACATTTTGAAGCACCAATTATGCTGGCTTATTCAGCGCGTAACCGTTCTGCATCAATCCGTATTCCATACGTATCTAGCCCGAAAGGCAAACGTATTGAAGCGCGCTTCCCTGATCCAATGATGAACCCGTACCTGGGTTTTGCTGCTTTGTTGATGGCAGGTCTGGACGGTATCCAAAATAAGATCCACCCAGGTGAAGCTGCTGATAAAAACTTGTATGATCTTCCTCCTGAAGAAGAAGCAAAAATCCCTACAGTGGCTCATAGTCTGGAAATGGCACTGGAGGCACTCGAAGCTGACCATGACTACCTGTTAAAAGGTGGCGTGTTCTCTAAAGATATGCTTGATGCCTATATCGAAATTAAAACGGAAGAAGTTCGCCGTTTAAATACCACAACTCACCCGGTTGAATTCGATATGTACTACAGTCTTTAATTCTTTATAGAATTTCACTGTAAAAAATGCCCGCCTTGCGCGGGTTTTTTTGTATCATCTGTTTAGAGATTTACAATTAGTAGATAATATGGCGCAACGTAAAAAGCACACAGGATTTTTCCCCTGGAATGATCCGAACGATCATGCAAAAGGTTTCAAACTCAATTTTTCAGAAGTAACTTATATTGAAGTTGGACGTAGTCCCGAAGGCTATAAACAGGCGCAATTTATTGCATTGAAAAACCCTGAGCTGGCATTGGATTATGATTATCCGCAAAGTTTTTATTTAAGTGCTGAGGGTTTTATCTTGCTGAAAAAGGCAAATGGTCAGTTTGAAATTATTGCCAAAACAGACAATGGCTAAACATTGGTTATGGAATAAAGTGCAAGATGCATATTAAGCAGTCAAATATCTTGCAGGTTGAGTGTACAGGTAAACTTATGCAGCAAATCTCTGCTGAATTGAAATCATGGCTGTATGCTTCAGGGTCTTTAACGCAGCAGCTGACAGATTTAGCGAATGGAAAATTCAATGTTCAGCCAGTCAAAGAGCATTTTCAGCGCTTAAGCTTCAGTGATGCACGGTGGATGGGAATGCCACATCAGCATACCTCATGGGTACGGGAAAGCCATTTATATGGCTGTGAAGCTCAGCCTTGGGTGAAAGCAAAAAGTATTTTTCCTATTTTAAGTTTGCAAAAACGGGCGCGGATTTTTCAGCATATTGGTAAAAAGCCGATTGGCTGGTTTTTATTTCAACGTACCAATCCTCAGTGTGAGCGCCGTGTGTTATGGCTTGAAGATGGCTGGACCAGGCAGAGCTGCTATACTTGGCACGGTTGTAAATTTATTGTGCAAGAGACTTTTTTGCCCAGTTTTGAGCAGTTTTTACAACATCAGACTTCATTACAACATCGTTAAGGATAAACATGGCAACTTTGCAAACGACCACATGGCGTCAGCGTTTTGAGGCTTATTATTATCTCTGTCGTTTTGATAAGCCGATTGGTACAGAACTGGTATTCTGGCCAACCATGTGGGCGTTATGGATTGCTGCGGAAGGTATTCCTGATTTAACCATCTTAATTGCCATGATTTTAGGCACTATTTTTATGCGAGCTGCGGGTTGTGCGATCAACGATTTTGCCGACCGAAAAGTGGATGCTCATGTAGACCGCACCAAAAACCGGCCGCTGGCAACCGGAGTTATTTCAGCACGTGAAGCGGTTTGGGTATTTTTGGCTCTGGTCGCTGCCAGCGCCTGCACCTTGTTTTTTCTGCCCATAGCGACATTCTATTGCGCGCTTGCTGGTCTGGCGCTTGCGTTTATTTACCCCTTTATGAAGCGATATACGCATTTGCCGCAAGTCGTGCTGGGCATGGCATTTTCATGGGGAATTCCCATGTCATTCACAGCAATGGGCAAGCCGCTCGATTGGAGTTGCTGGCTGCTGTATTTTGGTAATCTGGCCTGGACTGTGGCTTATGACACTCAATATGCAATTACTGACCGTGAATACGATTTAAAAATCGGGGTAAAATCGACCGCTATTCTTTTTGGGAAATACGATATTACAATGATTTCTGCGCTACAGGCTGTGAGTGTTGTGCTCATAGGTAGTGCACTATATATAGAACACCTGTTGGTGCCATTTGGCCTGATTGCTTTACTGGTGGTGATTGCAGATTTTATCTATCAATGGACTAAAACCAAAGAGAAAGAGCCGCACTGGTGTTTCTGGGCATTTCGTCATAATCGTTGGGTAGGTTTGATAATATTCACCGGAATTTTTCTGGCACTCTGGTAAAAAAACTGGTGATTGCAGACTTACAAAAGCATCCTATAAGGATGCTTTTTTTTATGTTTTATTCAAAGCTCTTGCATGAGAATTATAAAGAACAATAAGGGATTACCATATGAATAAGATAATGAAAAACGGTTTTAAAAAGACCTGTCTGGCAGTGATGTGTTCAATGACATTATTCCTGACGGCGTGTCATAACGATGATGATAACAGTTCATTTCAGCCCCAGGAAAAAGTATTCTTGGGTCAGAAAGCCTATAGTGCAGATATACTTGCGGAAGCATCCAATATTCAGGTCATGCGCTATAACATGCCAAATGTACGTGGTGAGCGGGTTGAGGCTACGGCGATGGTTCTGTATCCGAATACACCACAGCCAAAAGATGGCTGGCGTGTCGTTGTCTGGGAACATGGTACGGTAGGTAGTGGTGATTCATGTGCGCCAACGAATAACCTGCTCAACTCTAACTTTAAAGTGCTTGCACGTAGCCTGCTTACACAAGGATATGTCATTGTGGCACCAGATTATGAGGGTTTGGGCACCCAGGGAATCCATCCTTATTTGAATCTGGATAGTGCTGCTCAATCAGCAATTTATGCAGTAAAAGCATTTAAACAGCAGCAGGGCAGTAGATTTAATGGGGCTTGGGTATCTGTCGGGCAATCTCAGGGAGGGCATGCCTCTCTGGCAACAGCAGAGTTTGCGGATCGTGATTCAAATTATAAGGCAGCAGTTGCAGCAGCTCCGGCATCAAGCTTAGGACGTATTATTGGTGAAATAGCACCACAAGCTTTAAAAGCTATGGTGGATGCTGGGCAAGATGAGAGGGCCAAAGCGGTCTATGCTGAGTTGCTGGCTTATGCAGCCTATGTGGGCGTCGGGATTAAGGCCTATGAACCAGCTTTTAACTATCGCAATATTTTTTCGGAACGAGCTGGCATTGTTGCTGAAAAAGCCGAAGGGACGACGGGGGAAAATGGATTATGTCTACAGCCTCTAATTACTGAATATATTAATGATATTAATCTTTACCTGAATACTAATCCGGGGAAAACTGTTATTGATTATCCAGGATTGGTTGCGAACTTTCAGGATAATTCTTCAGTCAAAAAGTTCCTGCTTGAAAACCAGCCTGCAACTGAAAAAATCAATGTGCCAGTCATGATTATCCAGGGAACGGCAGATACGGCAGTGCCTTATATAATCACTGATGCTTTACAGAAAAACTTGGCAAATATGGGTACCGCTGTCACTTTTGTACCTGTGTCAAATGCAACGCATACCGAAGCTATTGTAAAAAGTAATGATCTGCTGGTATCGTTTATTGAAACGCATATGCCGGCTGGTGTCAGTCCTTAATACCAAAGGAGCTTCGGCTCCTTTTTATAGCTTGAGCAATTGCTTTATTTTGTTATATTGGGCAGCGCAATGAATGATAGAGAAAAGCAGGTCGGTTTATGTCGCAACAGCCACAACAGCGCAGTATTAAAAAGCTGGTGATTCTTGGAACACTGGCTTTATGTATCCCGATTTTTTTAATTACCATGGCATTTTTGGCCGTCAACAGTGATGCGAAAAATCAGGAAAAATATAAGCAGCAGCAAGCTGAGATGATCGCGCGTATTGAAGCACGAGAGGCCGCCGAGAAATTAAAGGTAGAGCCGCAAGCTCAGGCGAGTCAAGCTGCTTCTGAAACCCAATAGGCTTCTCCTTACTAGTTGTTCTTATGATCTTCAATAGTGGGGTGATGGTTTGATACTTTATAGGTCTATACTGAACAGCTGCATAGTTGGCTATCAGGCGCAGAGCATCCGGGACGAGATTTCTTTTTCTTGTTTCAAATGTTGAAGGCTCATGCCATCCGCATACGAGTATTGTCTGATCTCATTATAAATATTTAATGTTGCATCACAGCATTCTGCTTAAATAGACAGGATATAACCACTGATCACCTGATCAGTGGTTATATTTAAATGGCCTTAGAGCAGTTCTTTACGTAATTGCTCAGGTGTTTTGATTGAAAGCAATCCAGGTGCTACATCGAATGCTGTTTTGGCACCATACTGCTGAGTTTGATTCAGGCGGTAGCAGGCACGGGCATATGCCACTAAAACGCTTGCAGTAAATTCAGGATTACTATTCAGTTTCAAAGAAAACTCAATGACTTGAGCCTGCTCATCACTGGTATTGCCGCTACGGATAACAAAACCGCCATGTGGCATACGCTGGTGATCTTTCAGTAAGGTTTCCTCACTGATAAAATTCACAGTCGTATTATAGTCGGCGAAGTAATCCGGCATTGTCACAATAGCCTGTTCAACTGTTACAGCATCAGCACCTTGTTCTAATACCACATAACATTCACGATGATGCTTATCTTTAGTGCTTAAGTTAGGGCGAGCGCCACTGCGTACCTGTTCAATTGCATCGCTAGATGGAATGGTATATTGAACACCGGCTTTCACGCCTGGTACACGGCGGACTGCATCGGAGTGGCCCTGACTTAAGCCTTTACCCCAGAATGTATAGGTTTCACCATCTGGCAATAAAGCTTCACCAAATAAACGATTAATTGAAAACATGCCTGGATCCCAACCAATAGAGATCAGGGCTGTTTTATTATTGGCAGTTGCAGGCCCATCTACTGCTGCATAGTATTCCGGAATGCGTGCATGGGTATCAAAGCTATCTACGATATTGAATTTACTTGCAAAAATCGGGCCTTGTTGCGGTAGGTCATCTTTAGAGCCGCCACAAAGAATAAGCACATCAATTTTATCGCTAAAATCATTTAATAATGCATCCATGCTATAAACCTGAGTTTCTGCAAAGCAGGGAGTAACACTGCTAGGTGCGCGGCGAGTGAAAATACCCACAAGTTGCATATCAGGATTTTTGTGAATTGCAGTTTCAACACCACGGCCAAGATTACCGTAACCTGCGATACCAATACGAATAGAGTTTTGCATAAATGGACGATCACTGAATAAGAAGGAGTATTAAAATAAGTAAGATGATCATGACCGGAAATGCAATAGCTGGCTCATTGCATCTTACTTATATGTTATTTTCTAAGAGATTATAAAACGATAAGTTAAATTTTATCACCCTAAAAATATACAAAGAAAAGTTTAAAAGGCAACTTTTTAAAAGTAGGGCGATTAATCAGGAAAATGATAAGTTGTGTTGGGGCAGGCAAGCAGCCAAAAGATTCAAAATCGAATCCTTGGCCATCAGGCGAGTTTTGAAGTTAAAATACCGCTGAGTATAAGCTGTTGTGCTTATCTTAAATTCTGTTGTAATTGTCGGATGCTTGGAATGTCTGTATAGCGGATGACTGTATAACCTGCTGCAATTAGCATGGCATCACGTTCCGCATCTTCCTGTTCTTTACCGATATGGCTGGGGTCGTCCAGCTCAATAATGGCAACCACCTTATACTCACGATCCAGTACCACAAAATCGGTTACTTTACGGTTAAATTGATTGCGCATTTTCATGTGGTCATGAGTGATTAAGGCGCTAAATGCAACTTGTGCCAAAATATGATGATGAGGAAAAGCTTCTTTTAGGCGTACAAACATTCTGCTTTCAAAAGCAGTAATGACAGGTTTGGGATAAAACTTCTGCCGACGGGTAAACAGGCGTGGAAAGAGCAGGCAAATTAAGGCAAAACTCGCCATGCAGCCAATCACAAAAAATATAAACTGACTCAAATTAAACACAGACTAAAACAGGGAAGAATAAAAAAACCCACTTCGCAATGAGTGGGTTTTATAAAAATCTTGGCTCTCCCACCTGGGCTCGAACCAGGGACCTGCGGATTAACAGTCCGTCGCTCTACCGACTGAGCTATGGGAGAATAGATTGGCTCTCCAACCTGGGCTCGAACCAGGGACCTGCGGATTAACAGTCCGTCGCTCTACCGACTGAGCTATTGGAGAATCTGACAGCGATTATAGAGGGATTTAAAAAGGGGTCAAGACACTTTTAAAAAAAAGCCAAAGAAATTGACTCAAGTGTTTTAAAAGTAATCGGAAATGGTTGTAGTTCAAGCTGTTATGTTTAGATCGAAGCTTGAGTAGGAATATAAAGCTGAGCGCTCATCGTTAAAAACGAGCTTAAAGACGATGAGGTCAGAGGCTAGCCCTACCTGATATAAACTAAAGCTGAAAAAAACAGATATAAAAAAACCCACTTCGCAATGAGTGGGTTTTATAAAAATCTTGGCTCTCCCACCTGGGCTCGAACCAGGGACCTGCGGATTAACAGTCCGTCGCTCTACCGACTGAGCTATGGGAGAATAGATTGGCTCTCCAACCTGGGCTCGAACCAGGGACCTGCGGATTAACAGTCCGTCGCTCTACCGACTGAGCTATTGGAGAATCTGAGGGGCATTTTAGGCAGGAAACTAAAAGCCGTCAATCAATTCATGTAAAGAAATGAATCATTTGCTTTTTTAATATGCAGCCTGGCCTTAAAAATAAAAAAATCACCCATAAAGGGTGATTTTTATGCAGGAAATAAAAAATTATTTCTCAACACCAGCAGGTTGGCCAGCATATTTTGCGTTTGCGTAATCCCAGTTTACTAAGCTTTCCAAGAAAGTAGAGATGTACTTAGGACGCGCATTGCGGAAATCGATGTAGTAAGCATGTTCCCAAACATCAATTGTTAACACTGCAACTTTACCGTGAGCCATTGGTGTATCTGCGTTTGAAGTTTTCATGATAGAAAGTTTACCATTCACTTCATCAGCTACTAACCAAGCCCAGCCTGAACCAAACTGAGTGGTTGCAGCAGTTGCAAACTCTTCGGCAAATTTTTCATAAGAACCGAAAGCTTCGTCGATTTTTGCAGCTAAAGTGCCAGTTGCTTTACCGCCACCATTTTTAGCCATACAGTTCCAGTAGAACGTGTGGTTCCAAACTTGAGCTGCGTTGTTGAACACACCTGCTTTAGATGCATCACCAGCAGTTGCCATGATGATTTCTTCTAAAGTTTTACCTTCAAGGTCAGTACCTTTGATCAGGTTGTTCAGGTTAACCACATAAGTATTATGGTGTTTATCATGATGGTATTCTAAAGTTTCTTTGCTGATATGAGGAGCAAGATCTTCATAACCGTAAGGTAGAGCAGGTAAAGTAATGGTTGTCATGTTCTCAATTCCTTGCATTTAGCTGGGTTTTAACAATAAGTGGCTTTATTGTAATAGATAATCGGACAAAATGGGCATTGCGTATAAATAACAATACACAATAAATCCTGAAAATATATAAATAAAGCTCTTGAAAAATGCTGTCAGCGAGAATTAAATCGGATTGTTTAATTCGTAATAAGCATACTCAATATTAAACTGTTCTGAAATCGCTTTGGCCAAGCGCTGCACACCGTATTTTTCAGTGGCATGATGGCCACAGGCATAATAATGTACATTCAGCTCCTGAGCTTCATAAAAAGTACGTTCGCTCACTTCGCCAGAAATATAGGCATCACAATCTGCGGCCGCTGCTTTATGAATATAATCCTGCGCACCACCGGTACAGAAACCGACTTTATGGATTTGAGTCTTGTCCGCAGGAAGATGAATTGCATCAAAGCCAAGTTTTTCTGAAACATGGCTTTTAAAATATTCAGGACTCATCGGTTGTTTTAAATAGCCAATATTGCCAATTGGATGGCGTTCACTCGGATCCAACTGTTCGATATTTTCCAACCCTAATAAATCTGCAATCGCCGCATTATTGCCTAAAGTTGGATGACTGTCTAAAGGCAGATGATAGCCAACCAGAGAGATATCATTTTGGATTAAGGCTTTAATCCGTTTACCGCGCATACCGGTAATGGGGTAAGGTTCACCTTTCCAGAAATAGCCATGATGCACCAATAACAAATCGGCGCCCTGTTCAATCGCTGCTTCAATTGCGCTTTGTGAGGCACTGACTGCACATACAATTTTTTTTACTTCAGCGCGGCCTTCGATCTGTAGACCATTTGGTGCATAATCCTTGAACTCATGCGTAAGTAAAGTCTGATTACACCACTGAATAATATCGTTTAAATCTGCCATAAAATTTCCGCCAGTTTAAAAACTTGTCATCATTAAAATATAAGATTAATTGTAACTAAAGCTGCACAAATATCTTGGCATATTTTTGTGTTTAGTTATGTATTTGGCATTACAATAGAGCACAAATTACTTAGCCATCAACGAATTAAAATATTTTAGAGGATTGCAACGTGCGCCGGACCTTTACATGGTTACCATGGGTATTACTGATTTTAGTCATTATCGGTTTTTTGGGGTGGCAACAACTGCAAAAACCGAAAGCACCAATTGCGCCTGATGGCGTCAAAATGCCAGCCGAAAAAGTAGAACCCCTGATTGATACGACACGTTCAGGCGGAATTGTTTCTTATAACGCAGCAGTAAAAGTCGCGGCACCAGCTGTTGTCAATATTTTTACCACCCAAAAGGTGAAACAGCAGGCTCATCCCTTACTGACTGATCCGGTATTTCGTGAGTTTTTTGGTGACCAGTTGCCAGAGCAGTTTAGCCAAAGCCCGAATGAAAACAGTCTGGGTTCGGGGGTAATTGTACGCCCGGATGGTTATATTTTAACGAATAATCATGTGATTGCTCAGGCAGATCAGATTGTGGTTGCGTTACATGATGGCCGTCGTGCTGAAGCCAGAGTCGTCGGCACCGATCCTGATACTGATCTGGCTGTCATTAAAATTGAACTGGATCAATTGCCGGTACTGCCATTCAAGCTTAGTGGCAATGAGGTGGGTGATGTGGTTCTGGCGATTGGTAACCCCTTTGGTGTGGGACAAACTGTGACTCAGGGGATTATCTCGGCAACTGGTCGTTCGGATTTAGGGATTAATACCTATGAAGACTTTATTCAAACGGATGCGGCCATTAACCCGGGTAATTCAGGGGGCGCATTAATTGATGTAGCGGGTAATCTGATTGGTGTAAATACCGCAATTTTCTCGCAAACTGGGGGATCTTTGGGTATTGGTTTTGCCATTCCGGCTAAAATTTGTCAGCAGGTCATGAATGCAATTTTAAAAGATGGGCGTGTAGTACGTGGCTGGTTGGGGATTAGCTTATTGCCAAGTGAGCGAAATGATGTGCTACAGCCGAAAGAAACTGGTGTCATGGTTGCGGAAGTACTTGCAGATGGTCCAGCAGCCAAGGCTGGTATCCAGCGTGGCGATAAAATTCTGAAGGTTAATAATGAAGTGATTACTTCGGCATCGCATCTGATTAACTTTGTCGCCATACAGGCACCTAACAGTACGATGCAGGTTGAAGTCGAACGTAACGGTAAAATCTTGATATTGGACGTGGTGGTGAGTGAGCGTAAGACACAAAATAGTTCTTCACAATACATTCCTTTGCCAGGTTAAAGAACTCATCATTAAAAAATCCCTCACCTGAGGGATTTTTTATTTTCTTATCTGTAGGAGGTAGTAATACAGCCGTACTGATCATTTTTGCCCAGTATTATATCCACAGATAATATTCAGGCTTGGTCAGTCATGTGAGTTGAGCTGGATTTTTTAGGTTTTGAAGTACCAGAATTTTATTATCGTTTTAATAAGTGTCGGCTATAGTTCTAATATTTCTTGCTTCTTGCTTCTTGCTTCTTGCTTCTTGCTTTGCTTACCACTCTCAGAGCTTCAACAGGTTTGATGATATAAAGGCGATTGTGATGACAACCATACCGCTCAATTTTTAAAATGATTAAGGAAGCAGGATTTGATATATTGATTTATATCAGGAAGATAGGTGTTCAGGTTATATTTTTATCTGAAGTCTGAGAAATAAGTCTGGAGCAACCGACTGAATGGTTCGGCTGATAAATATGCTTGGCATACATATATGTTTAAAGGGGAGATTTTATCTCCAAGTCTTTAACTTGGGAATAGCCTAAGTATGTTGTTAATTTTAATCCTGCTTAAGCTATTGCCATAAGATAAACGGATTATTTAATTCTGCTGGTTTGCCTGATAGTCCTGAATTACTTCAAGTGCTGCGCGAAAGGCTTCCTGTGTCGCAGGTGCGCCGCAATAAGGCAGACTATGGAGCAGGACTTCCTGAATTTCTTCAACAGTCGCACCATTATTCAAGGCACCTCGAACATGGCCTTTAAGTTCGGTTGGGCTTTTGAGTGCGGTAAGAAATGCAAGCGTAATCAGAGAGCGGTATTTACGTGGCAATACACCTTCACGCTGCCAGGTCGAACCCCAGGCATGCTCATTAATCCAGTCTTGTAACGGCTGGGTAAAAGGCACGGTATTTTCCTGAGCACGTTGCACAAAACTTGCGCCCATCACTTCAGTGCGGACTTTCAGACCATTTTCATAATCTTGTTGTGACATTATCTTCCCTCACATTCATTATCAGTCTAGCTTAACGTTTTTAATCGTTGAGACCCATAGTCAGATGGTCGTAAAAAAAGTGGCGGTTGCGCCACTTTTTTAAGGCTTTTATTTAAAAGCGCAGGAAAGGTTCCTCTTCCGGTTCTTTATGATTGTGATGTTCATCTTTTGCAAGGGAGGCCACAGGCGCAGAAGAGGATTTATAGAGTCCGTTTTCAACCGCTATTTCTGGCTCCGGCTGGGCGGCTTGAGACAGATGTGGATTATCCAGTTCTAGTACCTCTTTAAGTTCCAGGTCAAAAATATCCGTCAGCATGCTGTCATAACGTTTGGCATTGTAATGACGCAGCTGTTCAGCTTCATGCTCATCAATAAAACCCTTTTGCTGTGCATCTATGAGCCGCTCTTCAAAACTCAGGCCTTTAAACTGATTTTTGGATTCTGCCTTTTTGAAACGATCCCAAAGCGGTTCTATTTCAAGTAACATATTAAAGGTAGATTCCATGCGCCCGGTAATATCATCTTCTAGAGTATTATAATAAACATGTTGTTTTAAAGACTGACGGAAGGCATTGTCTTCCATCATGCTCATGGCCACCTGCTGTCTAAGTTGATCTGATGGTTTTTTGAGTGGGCGGCCAAATGGGAAACATATTAACTTCACCATAGCTGCTGCGCTTCCTCGTGGGAAGTTTGCAAACAGGTCGTAAAATCCTTCTTGTGCAGTATAAAGTGATTTCTCTACCGCCAGCTGAGCATGTAAACGCTCAGCCTCGGTCTTTTTGCTGTGTTCAAAGTATTTCAAGATGGATGAAGCAATAAAGAGATGCGCATGAATATCAGCCAGACGCCCAGATAGCATTTCCTTGCGTTTAATATCGCCGGCCAATAAACCCAGACACATATCGGCAGTCAGAGCAAAGTTGGCACTCAGACGGTTAATGACCTTGTAATAAGCACGGGTAAAATCAGTCGCGCTTTGAGGAGCATTACTTGAACCACCGCTAAAAGCATAAGCCAGAGAGCGGGCTGCGCGGTTAAACGTATAGCCGAGGTGCTGGAACAGTAAGTTATCGAAAGGCTGCAGGGCAGCTGTCCGATCCTCTGCCTGTAATAGCTGTAATTCCTCATATAGATAGGGATGGCAGCGCATAGAACCCTGACCAAAAATCATTAGGGAGCGGCTCAGAATATTGGCACCCTCTACGGTAATGGAGACAGGAATGGCTTGGTAATTTAAAACCAAAAAGTTACGTGGACCCATCTGAATGGCACGGCCACCAACCACATCCATGCCATGATTTACCACTTTACGCATGGTTTCAGTGGCATAGTATTTGGCCATGGCCGTCATGACCGCAGGCTTACCCCCCTGATTCAGACCACATGTGACCAGATAACGGAACGCTTCCAGCATATAGGTATCACTGGCAATTTCACTATTGGCTTCCTGCACACCTTCAAATTTACCGATTGAAATCTTGAATTGCTGGCGAATGCGAGAAAAAGCGCCGACATTCAAGTAAGTCATTTCGGCACTAGCGGTAGATAGGGCAGGCAGGGAAATACCACGGCCTACCGCCAGGCATTCCATCAGCATGCGCCAACCCTTACCGGCATTTTTCACCCCACCGATAATCCAGTCCAGCGGAATGAATACGTCTTTGCCTTCAACTGTACCATTCATAAATGGCGAGCCAGGGTTATGGCGTGGTCCGATTTTCACACCTTTATGACTCGCAGGGAGCAGAGCACAGGTAATGCCGTACTCGGTCTGTTCACCCAAAAGATGATCGGGATCATACATTTTAAAAGCCAGACCAATGACAGTGGCAATTGGTGCCAGGGTGATCCAGCGTTTAGAAAAATTCATTTTAAGGCCTAGAACTTCCTGACCCTCAAACTGACCATAACAAACCACGCCGGTGTCGGGGATGGCACCAGCATCTGAGCCAGCTTCAGGGCTGGTTAAGCCAAAGCAGGGAATTTCCTCACCTTTGGCCAGGCCAGGTAGATAGCGGTCTTTCTGCTCCTCGGTGCCATAATGTAAGAGCAGTTCACCTGGTCCAAGCGAGTTGGGCACCATACAGCTAACCGCTGCAGTAAGAGAACGTGAGGAAATTTTACTCATCACCCTGCTTTGGGCGAAGGAGCTAAATGCACGACCACCATATTCCTTGGGAATGATCAGACCTAAGAAACCGTGCTCCTTAATATATGCCCAGATAGCGTCAGGTAAAGCTTTTTGCTCATGGATTTCCCATTCATCCAGCATACTGCATAAGGTTTCAACCTCATTGTCCAGAAAAGCCTGTTCTTCAAGTGATAGTTTTGGATAAGGATAGTTATTAAAGTTTTCCCAGTTTGGAGCACCCATAAACAGTTCTTTTTCCCACCAGCTGGTACCAGAGTCCAGTGCTTCACGTTCTGTTGGGCTGATGCTGGGCATAGCACTCGAGAGTGCCTTATACGCCGGTTTGGAAATCAGTGACAGGCGCAAAGGTGCAACGAGCAGTACTAGGCTGATGAGAATGAGTGGAATACCCAGAAGGAGTGACCAGGGACTGATAAAGGTACATACCATCGACATGACTAGCAGCACGATGGCTCCACTGCTACGTGAGAGCTGAAAATAGAAAACGGCCCATAAACTCAGGAGTAGAAGCAGTACAGCGAAAATAAAGAACATTGTTATATTTCTCCAGCGTTATGCAACAGTAGCTTTGCCTAAATTCCTCCTCTTTATTTCGCAATATTTCATCAACTCTTTTTTGCATTATTTGAGAATCAGGCAAGCGCAGCATTGTTCTTGTGAGAATTATCGTTTTCAAGTATTTCAACGATATCGTTAAGTCGTTTAGCTATTTTTTGAGATTGTTTGAAAAATGAGCATTCTTCAAGTGAGAACGCGCAAAGAAATGTGAAGATAAGTAATGACTTAATTTTTAGTTAGTAGGCGTGAGAGGGTTTAAAAACCAATCAAAGTAAATATCTTTGTTCGATCATTCAGCCCATTAAATTCTTTTATAGATATGGTCTTTAAAGGTGCTAAAACGAGATTTATTTAAATACACACAAAAAAGCCCTCTAATTTAGAGGGCTTTGGCTTTAAAGCTTTTTAAGCTTCAATCGTTTGAACTGCAATTTTTTTAGCAGGGTCAGTTTTGCGGCGTACTGCTGGGACAGGTTCGCCGTAATATTGACGGTCAGCGAAGTAACTTGAACGTACCATTGGTGCGGACCAGATATTCTTAAAGCCGAGTTTACGGCCGTGCTCAGCATAGCGTTCAAATTCTTCTGGGGTAACAAAGCGGTCAATTGGAGCATGCTGTTTAGATGGCTGCAAGTACTGACCAATGGTCACATAATCGACATCATGTGCTTTCAGGTCATTGAGTAGCGCAATGACTTCTTCTTCCGTTTCACCAATACCGACCATCAGACCACATTTGGTTGGAATATCCGGGCAGTAGTCTTTAAACATTTTCAAAAGATTTAATGAGTGCTGGTAATCAGAACCTGGACGCATGGCTTTATATAAACGTGGCACAGTTTCAATGTTGTGGTTAAATACATCAGGCGGACACTCAGTCATGATACGCAGCGCGATATCCATCCGGCCACGGAAGTCAGGTACCAGAATTTCTAGCAGGGTATTTGGACTTAAAGCACGTGCTTCTTTAATGCAATCCACAAAATGCTGTGCACCGCCGTCGAGCAGGTCGTCACGGTCTACCGAGGTAATCACTGCATATTTTAACCCCAGATTGGCAATGGTTTCCGCCATATGACGCGGTTCATCCGGATCAAGCGCATTTGGACGACCATGAGCCACGTCACAGAATGGACAGCGACGGGTACAGATATCTCCCATGATCATAAAGGTTGCCGTACCGCCGCCAAAACATTCAGGCAGGTTCGGACAGGCAGCTTCTTCACAGACGGTATGCAGTTTCTGCTGACGAAGTGTAGTTTTAATACGCTGAACTTCTTCCGGAGCTGCCATCTTGACCCGAATCCAGTCGGGCTTCCGAGGCGTTTCAACCGTAGGAACAACTTTTACAGGAATACGAGCGACTTTCTCTGCGCCGCGAAGTTTGACCCCCTGTTCAGGTTTACGGTTCTCAGACATATTCAACTTTTCCACTATTTTGAAGGGAGATAATCACCATTAGTATTTTTTTATTATACCGAAACTTGGGCAAAATAGGGCGAAAAGGGTTATTCATTTAAAAAATGTTCTTATCACACAATATATGTAAGTTAAATACACCAAACTGACAGCAATTACGTCATAATATAGCGTAGATTAAAGCAAAATTTTTTAATTTTAAGGAGCGTTGAATGCCACGTAAGAAAGAGGTCATTAGTGGGACTTTCGTTAAGTACGATGCGGTAGTTCTAGGTTCGGGCCCTGCGGGCGAAGGCGCGGCAATGAAACTTGCCAAATCTGGCAAGCGTGTTGCAATCGTTGATATGCGTGAACAACTTGGTGGTAACTGTACTCATGTAGGAACCATTCCAAGTAAGGCATTGCGTCAAACGGTATCCAGTATTATCCGTTATCAACGTGATCCAATGTTCCAGAAAGTAGGAGACTGGAAACAGTTCACGATGAAGCAAGTGCTACGCAATGCACATAAAGTCATTCAGCAGCAGGTAGACACTCACTCACGCTTCTATGACCGTAACAAAATTGATATTTACCATGGCCGTGCCTATGTCCAGGACCAAAATACCATTTTTGTCTTTGCACCCGATGGGATTAAAGAAACGATCATGTTCCAGCAACTGGTGATTGCGACCGGTTCTCGTCCATACCGTCCGGATATTCTTGATTTCAATCATCCGCGTGTCTTTGATTCAGACAAAATTCTGGAACTGGATTTCACCATTCAAAAAATTATTATTTATGGGGCCGGGGTAATTGGTTGCGAATATGCCTCAATCTTTATCGGCTTGGGTCATAAGGTTGATCTCATTAATACGCAGCCGAAGTTGCTCAGCTACCTAGATGATGAAATTTCTGATGCACTGTCTTACCACTTGCGTGAGCAGGGCGTGTTAATTCGTCACAATGAACAGATCGACTTCCTGGAAACTTCAGATGACTATGTGATCTTGCATACTCAAAGTGGCAAGAAAATCAAAGCAGATGCGATTTTATGGTGTAATGGTCGTTCAGGTAATACGGATGGTTTAGGCCTGGAAAATGTGAACCTGAAACCAAATAGCCGTGGTCAACTGACGGTGAATGATCAATATCAGACCGAAGTTGAAAATATCTATGCTGCGGGTGATGTGATTGGCTGGCCTTCACTGGCTTCTGCTGCCTATGACCAGGGTCGCTGTGCCGGTGCAAACATGAACGGTGAGGAAAACGTCGCACCAGTTACGGATATTCCAACAGGAATTTATACCATTCCGGAAATTTCATCTATCGGTAAAACTGAACAACAGTTAACCGAAGAGAAAATTCCATACGAGGTGGGGCAGGCGTCATTTCGTCATCTGGCACGCGCGCAGATTACCGGGGATACCGTTGGGGAATTGAAGATCTTGTTCCATCGTGAAACTTTAGAAGTTTTAGGGGTGCATTGTTTTGGCAATAACGCTTCAGAAATTATCCACATCGGTCAGGCTGTGATGAACAGCCCGCACAATACCATCAAGTATTTTGTGGAAACCACCTTTAACTATCCGACCATGGCGGAAGCTTATCGTGTAGCAACATTAAATGGCATGAACCGTCTATTCTAATCACCCGGTTCAGTTGTCAATAAAAATCCCTCAATCAAAGCAGATTGAGGGATTTTTATTTTTCCTGATTTTTTAACTTTATCTACACTTCTTTGTGAATGATCAGGCAGCCATTTTTCGACATTCAGCCGCACAGCGACGGCAAGCTTCTGCACATTGCTGGCAGTGTTCATGCTCATGTTTGCCGCATTCTTCTGCGCAGTATTCACAGGCCTGAGCGCAAAGCTCACAAATTTCTTTCATAAAAGGAGATTGTTTCTGCTCCATGCGGGCACACAGCTGGCAAATATCTGCACAGTCCAGACAGCGTTGAATACATTCCCGCATCATCTCCAGATCTTCTTCTTTTAAACAGGCACTTGCACAATAGGTACAGGTAAGGGAACAGGTCATACAGGTTTTCACGCAATCTGCAAACTGGATATCATTCATCTTCCTCTCCTTGAGTGATTGGATTTAGGAATAAGCTAATCAGAAAAAGGCATATACACTAGGCGGATTAGGTGAGGAAAAGTAAAATAATCATAGGTTTTGTTACGTAATTTTAGAAGTAGATTACCGCTTGTTTAAATTTAAGTCAGCAGAAATATAAGCTGAATAACTCTTAAAAATCAAATCAATAGAGAAGAGTTTGAAGGATAGAAAAACAGATTAATGGCTTCGACCATTATCGAAGGCAGCTGAGTTTTTAGTAGCGGTAATCTGAGAAAATTCAGCGTCTATGAAACCTAAAAAGTTTATAACTTTATGAAAAATTATATAAAAATAAATAATGGGTCGGAGTTTTTAGATTGAACAAGACTAATTTCACAAATGCTTAGAACAAGTTACATCTTTGAGTTTTTGCCAATCAGTGCGCGCAAAAAGCCTGATTAAAATATTCAAACAGCTGGGGTGTCTGACTCCAGAGCACAATAGCCAGAATCAGTAATAAGATTAGGGCAATGATAATCAAGAGCTTCAGTAGCACAGTAGAATCAGTCATGGACAATTTGCTCCTCATTAACCCAGAAATGCACCCATACCCCGAAAATACTCAAAGCAATCGACAGCATCCAGACTGCATTATAATTACCGCTTAAATCGTGGTTAAGACCACCGAGCCATCCACCAAAAAACGAACCGACCTGATGGGTAAAGAATACTATACCACTCAGCATCGTCAGGTATTTTACCCCAAACATATTTGCCACAATACCATTGGTCAGTGGTACGGTAGAGAGCCATAACAGCCCCATAATGATACCAAAGGCATATACCGTCCAGGTGCTTAAAGGCAGGAGTAAAAAAGCACTGATCGCAATCGCCCGCAGGCCATATAATCCCATCAGCAAATGAGGCTTGGAATATTTGCCGCCCAGCCAGCCGGCAGTATAAGTCCCTACAATATTAAACAGACCCACCAGTGCCAAGAAAGCCGTACCTGTCGTGGTATTAAAGCCATGATCAATCAGGTAGCCAGGTAAGTGAATGCCAATAAAGACCACCTGAAAACCACAAACAAAAAAGCCCATGGCCAGAAACCAAAACGGTTTATGATTTTTAACGACCACAAGAATCTGTTTAAAGCTAAGCGGGCTTTTAGATGCAGTAGCTACGGCATTTGGATCAACATACAGAGGTGCCTTCAGCATCCAGGCCAAGGGGATAATCAGGGCAATTAAAATGGCACTGACCACCAGAGCGGCTGACCAGCCTACATTTTGTAAAAGGAGCAGAGTCGAAGGCAGCATAATAAACTGGCCAAAGGAACCGGCTGCACTGGCAATCCCCATCGCCAGACTGCGTTTTTCTGGCGGAGCTGCCCGACCTACGGCAGATAATAATACTGGAAATGAGGTCGCAGATAAGGCTAATCCGAGAATCACTCCCACACTCAGGTTTAATAATAGCCCCGTCGAACTGACTGCCATGAGCAGCAAACCAAGTGTATATAAGACTCCACCCACCGCAACGACAATTTTACTGCCATATTTGTCAGCAATGGCGCCAGTCACGGGCTGGACCGCACCCCAGATCAGGTTCTGCATGGCAATTGCCAGGCTAAAAACATTATGACCCCAGCCAAACTCCTCGCTCATTGGCATCAGATAGAGTCCAAAGGCATGACGGATACCTAAGGACAGCGCCAAAATTATGGCAGCACCAATTAGCATAAAAATGAGTGTTCTGGAAAATTGACTGTCAGCCATAAGTGCGTCGTGAATATAGAGTTAATTGTTATAGTATTCGATTCAATCGGGGGAGGCGATAAAATAAAAATTAATTGAATTATAATTTTTATTTATGAAAATTTAAAGTTTTATAGCTTAAAGTAGATTATAAAAAAGCAGAGTCCATGCTCTGCTTTTTAGCACAAGAGGGCTAGAAGCGAATACCAATACCTGCATAAGCGAGAATAGGATTAACCTCAATTTCTGCCTTAGATTCAATTAGTTTCCCGAATGTTGAGTCAGTGACAGTAATCGTTGTCTCATTATTTAAATGAGCATAAGACAGTGAACCTACCGCGAACCATCGGTCATTAAAATCATAAGTAAAACCGACAGTGGCAACCGGAGCGAAGGCATCCGAAGCTTCGACTTTTACTTTTGGATTTGCCTTGCTATTTGGTTTATTTTCTAAAGATGCGCCCGCTTTCCCATCGAGAATATTTGCAATCATATGTCCGGCAGCAATCAGATCTTGTTCTGTTCGAGGGTTAATTTCAAGCTCATTAAAATAAGCATACAGCAAACCTAAGCCAACATAGGGGCGGAATTTATTTACACCAGTTTTTCCGAAGTGGTATTGAAACTCAAAAGCAGGTGTCCAGGCACGTGCAGAAGCGGCTGCACCATAAGCTTCTAAGTCTGTAATTTCAATATCTTTCTTTAACTCAATTTCTAGTGGAAGGGTAATGCTTCCCAGTGTAGGAGTTGCAGTGCCAGAGAAAGGGGCAAAAATCTTTCCTTTTCCTTGCAGGTCAACTTTAGGGGGAATACCGGCTTTCATTTCGAAAGAAACATTATCGGTAAAGAAGTAGTTGGTCATGATCCCCAGGGTGGTCACATCATCTGCTTCTAAGCCACTCCCAGAATTATTCCATTCAGAAAGACCATTGATCTGTGTCGTTCCACTCATTCCAGCAGGTAATGTGCCTCCAGTGAAAAAGCCAATTCCTTCTAATAAAATTTTGACTGCTTCCTGTTTTTCATTTGGATCAAGATTATTTAAAACGGTGTCTACCTGAATAGGGCCATTGGTATAGCTTTTCCCATTCTCGACCGCCGTATTGACTTTAAAAGGTTGAGCTTTGCCTTGTGGCATGACATGTAAGGCACCGACGGATACAGAAAAGCGTTTAAAGCCATCCCCATCTTGCAAGCTGAAATAAGGTGAATTTGCATGTGCAAGCACAGGTAAAGAGGCCATACCTGCCATACAAAGCATTATTGTTTTCATTAAACCAGAACTCCATGTTCGTTGTGTTTCTTTGTTTTTGTATTGAACAATTTATGTGAATATCATCAAAAAACTCAGCTGCTGAACAAGTAGCTAAAAGTAACGAACGGGTTTTGTTTGGTAATCAGTATGACTATTGGGTTAATTTGCGATGTTTTTGTGTAATAACAAGTGGGATATGGGGTGAAAATTGAATTTCTGAGCGGGTCAAACTCTGCTTATTCAGCTTGCATCGAAGCTAGTAATTGGCATTTTCTAGCTTTTTTATGAAGTTTTTTTGAAAAAAAATATATAGATTTTGAGATTTAAAAAGGCTTTTATTTTAATTTTGAGCCAAGAAAGTGAGAAATTTAACTAGAACGAGTTGTACCCAGGAGTGCTCATTTTTTTGTACAATAGAACGCATAAATTATTGAGTAGATCACATGAATTCGCAAAATTCTCCCAAAAAAAAGCCGCTGGTTAATTTGCCCTTTCCTATAAAACAAGCCGAGCAGTCTGCTGCAGAGGAAGTCTTGGAAGATCTGAGACCAAAACCTGAGCGTTATGCAGACCGTACCTGGATGCCACCACGTGGCACCCGTCGTGCGATGGGAAAACGTTAAGCACTCTAAACATTAGAGCGTCGGACATAGAAAAGCCATGATGATCATGGCTTTTTTTATACTTTTTGAATTATCTTAAACTTTTACGTGCCTTATTTTCTGGTTTGGGCGGCGAAATTTCCCGTTTCCCCTTCCAGACATCAATAAAGTCTTTTTCATTGATATTATACAGCTCTAATAAAGCCAAAATCACCGCGCCAAATAACATTGCACCTTCTGAGTTATCTTGAAAATCAAATATTTTTCCTCTTAGATTGTGCAGAATATCTTCAATTTCAAAAACCCGCTCTCGTCCATTGCTATCTGTTGGATAAATCTGGGTATTTAACAGGATTTTGGCCAGACTTTTTTCATTTTCACTTAGGGCGAGGACTTCAATCAGTTCATCTGTGGCCGGCGTGAAAATCACAGAGTCTCGAAAAATGGTATGCAGAAACTTTGCTGTCACTTTAGGGAGCGGCTTTTCTACAAAAGGACGGAACGATTGCGGCAAAATGACATTATGGGAAATGCCTTTGAACATGGGCGCGATTTCTTCGACTTTATAGCCGGCAATACCGCATCCAATTGAAGTAATAAAATACTTTATTTTAGGATGGTTCTTGGTGTAAAGCTTGAAGTCATCAATATAGTGCTGAATTTGCGATAACGGCATTTGTTGTAAATGCTCATTCATGGTCGGAATGGCATAACTCTGACCGGACCAGCCACGCCCCACACCCATTACTGCACCAAAGTGTTCTAGTGCTGTTCTAGCAGCACCTCCACCATGCTGGCCTGCCATGTTACTTCCAAATACAAAAACAGTGTTTTCTGGCAGGGATTTAACAATACTTTCATTATGATAATGGTAAGTCATGGCTTTTTATTCGCTATCCTGATTAGCTTCATGTTGCCTTTGAAATCAATAAGGGTCAAGGCATTATTGTTGCAGAGCTACCCAAACAGATACGTCAAAATTCCGCCAATAATCCAGAATAGGATACCGATCAAACCTAAATAGAGTTGTTGTCTGAAAATGCTTAATTTATTGTTTTGCATAAGTGACATCTTTTATAAAAAATATTTATTCAATAAGGTCTCGATGACCAGAAGCAAATAGAAAAGACCCACACAAAATATGCCAGTGCCCATATAGCGAAACTGATTTTTAAAAGCGATTTCTCGATATTCTTGATCTTTCATTTTTTGTCTATTTCTTATGATTTTGTAGATATTACTTTCATAATTTTAATTTTTTTTGATGATCTGTCAAACGAGATCGTGATTAAAGTGCTAGCCAATAATGAATAGTAATATTGTTTTATTTACTCAACAGAAACCTGGCCAGGGATTGAGTAATTCAGATTTGCCCTCATAATAAATTGCATCGATATCCGCAGTGAATTTATTGAAGCTATGAGTGATAAAAAGCCCTTTGAACTAGTGACCAGTTATCAACCTGCGGGTGATCAGCCGCAAGCTATTGAAAAGCTGGTGAAGGGAATTGAACAGGGCTATCACGATCAGCTTCTGCTTGGAGTAACAGGTTCTGGTAAAACCTATACCATGGCCAATGTGATTGCACGTACCCAGCGTCCGACTATTGTCATGGCACATAATAAAACACTGGCGGCGCAGCTTTATGGGGAATTCAAGGCATTTTTTCCGAATAATGCGGTTGAGTATTTCGTCAGTTATTATGACTATTATCAGCCTGAGGCCTATGTACCATCTTCCGATACATTTATCGAGAAAGATTCGGCCATTAATGACCATATTGACCAGATGCGTCTTTCTGCCACACGTGCATTGTTGGAACGCCGTGATGCGATTATTGTCGCCTCGGTTTCTGCAATTTATGGTTTGGGTGATCCGAATGCCTATATGAGCATGTTACTACATGTGGTAGAAGGAGACCGGATCAGCCGCGATGATATTATTCGCCGACTGGTCGAGATGCAATACACCCGTAATGAGCTTGAATTTTTACGTGGTACTTATCGGATTCGCGGCGAAATCATCGATATTTTCCCGGCAGAGTCGGATCAGGATGCTATTCGTATTGAACTGTTTGATGATGAAGTTGACTCGATCCGCTGGTTTGATCCTTTAAGCGGAAAAATGATCCGTAAAGTGCCACGGGTTACGATCTATCCAAAAAGTCATTATGTGACGCCTAAAGACAATCTGGCACGAGCCATTGAGACGATTCGGGAAGAACTGAAAGAACGTTTGGTATTTTTCCGTGAAAATGACAAGTTGCTGGAAGCACAGCGGATTGAGCAGCATACCCGTTATGATCTGGAAATGATGCAGCAGCTCGGCTATACCAATGGGATTGAAAACTATTCTCGGCATTTGTCCGGTCGTCCGGCAGGTGAAGCACCTCCAACTTTATTTGATTATATTCCCGATGATGCCTTGCTGATTATTGACGAATCGCATGTGACCGTACCGCAAATTGGCGCCATGTATAAAGGTGACCGTTCCCGTAAAGAAAATCTGGTGAATTATGGCTTCCGTCTACCAAGTGCACTGGATAACCGCCCAATGAAATTTGAAGAGTGGGAGCGTATTATTCCTGCCACGGTGTATGTCAGTGCAACGCCTGCACGTTATGAATTGGAAAAATCCCAGCAGATTGTCGAGCAGGTGGTGCGCCCGACAGGTCTGATTGATCCGGAAATAGAAATTCGTCCGGTGCTGACTCAAGTCGATGATGTATTGTCTGAAATTAATTTGCGTAAAGATCTGGATGAGCGGGTGCTGGTAACGACTTTGACCAAACGCATGGCCGAAGATCTCAGTTCTTATTTAAAAGAATATGGGGTGAAGGTGGCTTATCTGCACTCAGACATTGATACCGTGGAGCGTGTCAAAATTATTCATGAGCTGCGTACCGGTGTTTATGATGTACTGGTCGGCATTAACCTGCTACGTGAAGGTCTGGATATGCCGGAAGTGTCCCTGGTTGCAATTCTCGATGCCGATAAAGAAGGCTTCCTGCGCTCAGAGCGTTCTCTCATTCAGACGATTGGTCGGGCGGCGCGTAACCTGAAAGGTAAAGCGATTTTGTATGCAGATCGTATTACTGACTCGATGCAAAAAGCCATTGATGAAACGGATCGCCGTCGCACCAAACAGATTCAATTTAATAAGGAACATGGTATTACACCGCGTAGCGCTGTGCGCCAGGTCATTAAGGAAATTGATACGGGTGAAGACTTAAGTGATGATTCAATCACCTTAAAAGCTTCTGATCAGGCACGTGCAATTAGCGCAGATGAACGCCATATTATGGCGGACCCGAAACTGTTTGCTAAACATATCAGTAAGCTGGAAAAAGAAATGCTCAAAGCTTCCAAGGATTTACAGTTTGAGCAGGCTGCGCGGATTCGTGATGAAATTTTACGCCTGAAAGCCCAGATGCTGAGCTAAAATTCACTCACCGTTCATCCTATAGTCCGCTTAAAATCAAGCATAAATCTAACATAATGCTACATAAAAACGGATTGAAGCACGTTAAGGTGAGTTTATAAAATTGCTTACAAATTGTGATCAGACTCGTGTCATAGGTATAGATATGAAAAATAAAAATATCCCTCGTGCGGGGTTTAAACTTGCAAAAATTGCGGTGGGTGGTGCAGTGCTGGTTGGTTTGGGTATGGCGACGATGTCCTATGCACAAAAAGCCCCATTGCCTACCGTTGAAAAGGTAGAGCTGGATCGCTACTTGGGAACCTGGTATGAGGTGGCGCGTAAGCCGCTTGTTTTTCAGCAAAAGTGTGATCGTAATGTCACGGCTACTTATACCTTAAATGAAAACGGCAACGTCAATGTAGATAACCGCTGCGTCCAGAAAGATGGTCAGGTGATGCAGTCATTAGGAGAAGCATACATTCAGAATCCCCCGTACAATAGCAAACTCAAGGTCAGCTTCTTACCCGAGTTTATCCGCTGGTTACCGGTTGGTCGTGGCGATTATTGGGTATTAAAACTTGATGATCACTATCAGACGGTACTCGTTGGAGAGCCGAGGCGTAAATATATGTGGGTATTGTCACGTGATCCACAGCTTGATCAAAAGGTGCTTAATGAATATCTGCAATATGCTCAATCGATAGGCTATGACTTAAGCGATCTGATCCGGACCAAACAGGTTCAGACCACTGACCCTTAAAAGTTAAGCTCATAAAAACCATGTCCAAGCATGGTTTTTTTACGGCTGCTGTTTCTGATTTTTTTTACTTATACTCAGGAAGTTGAATAGCGGGATATTCAAGCTTTATTTATGGCTAATCGCTATAATATGCCTGAAGTTTTATAGGTTAAAAGCATGTATAAAGGGATCGCATTATCAGTACTGGCATCTGTGGTGTTTGGTGTCTTGTATCTTTTTACCCCGTTTATGCAGCCTTTGGACAGCGAACAGACCTTTGCCTGGCGAATGCTGGCCACCATTCCATTCCTGACTGCATTTATGTGGTGGTCAGGTGATTTAAAATATATCAGCCATATCTTTCAGCGCATTCTGAAAGAACCGATGTTTTTAGTCTGGTTACTTTTTAGTTCATTTCTATGTACCACCCAGCTTTGGTTGTTTTTGTGGGGGCCGATTAATGGGCGTGGCCTGGAAGTTTCCTTGGGTTATTTTCTATTGCCCCTGGTTATGGTTCTGGTTGGATGTGTAATCTATAAAGAAAAGTTGTCACACTGGCAGAGAGCAGCAGTAGCGCTTGCTATCTTGGGTGTAGGACATGAAATCTGGCGGGTTGGTGCAGTTGCCTGGGAAACGGTCTATGTTGCATTGGCGTATCCGCTGTATTTCTTTATGCGCCGTAAATTCCAGACTGATCATCTGGGCGGTTTCTGGTGGGATCTGTTTTTAATCTTACCTGTTGCGATTTATTTAGGCTTTGTTCATAGCGATTCCATGCAGCTGATTCTTGAAGCGCAGCACCTTGTTCTGGTGGTCATTGTCTTGGGTTTTTTAAGTGCATTAGGATTGGGAAGTTATATTCTGGCCAGCCGTTATTTGCCTTTTGTCATTTTTGGATTACTCAGCTATTTGGAACCTGTGTTGCTGGCCTTTGCGTCTATGGCTTTGGGCGAGCGGATTGGGGCGGGTGAATGGCTGACTTATATTTCCATTTGGCTGGCGGTATTGCTACTGGTCATTGAAGGCGTACTGTACCTGCTGGAACAGCATAAACGGCGTCTGACGCTGGCGCGAAATCTGGAAAAATATCCAGACTACGTGGACCCTTCAGATCGGGATTGAATGAATAAACAATATTTAACAAAAAAGTTGTTTCTATGCCAAATATGCTGTTTCATTTATTTTTAAAAGCAAAATCATTTGACTAATTAGAGCTATTTTTAAAATTTATAGTGAATATACGAAATTTTCCTCAAGAGTTATTCAGCTTTTGATTCAAACTTGCGGCTAATTCCATTACAATTATCAGGTTTTGAAATTTATGCTTAGATTTACAATTAATTAGAGGACGTATCTGTGAGTAAAGACACTATCGTTGCCCTTCATGCAGAGCACCAAGGTCGTTGGAAAAACCGTGAGGAACTTGCGGAGCGTATGATTGCCCTGATGGGTCAGTTGTATCGTGAAAAAAATATTGTAGCTACAGTTTACGGCCGTTCTTTAATTAACCGTTCTGTGATCCAGATTCTTAAGGCACATCGCCGTACTCGCGTATTAGATGTTGAGCTTTCTGTAGTAGATACTTTCCCAATTCTTGAAGCATTGGTTAAAGTGCAAAACATTGGTACTGCTGAAATTGATCTAGGCAAACTGGCTGTTGAATACAAAGAAAAAGGCGGTGATATTGATGCCTTTGTTGCAGATGCCGTGAAATCTCTTGAAGGCAGTGCAACTTCTGTTGAAGGTAAAGATGTCGTTCTTTACGGTTTCGGTCGTATTGGCCGTATCCTGGCACGTTTGATGATTAGCCAGTCAGGTCTTGGTCGTGGCTTGAATCTGAAAGCAATCGTGGTTCGTAAATCATCTGACGGTGACCTGGAAAAACGTGCGTCTTTATTACGTCGTGATTCTATCCATGGTCCGTTTGCAGGCACAATTTCTGTAGATGAAGAGAACGAAGCAATCATTGCAAACGGTCAGTTCATCAAAGTGATCTATGCATCAAATCCGTCTGAAGTAGACTACACTGCTTACGGCATTGAAAATGCACTTGTGATCGATAACACCGGTAAATGGCGTGATGCTGAAGGTCTTGCTCAGCACTTGCAATGTTCGGGCGTTGCTCGCGTAATTCTGACTGCACCTGGTAAAGGTGATATGAAGAACGTGGTATTTGGTGTGAACCAGGCGGACATTCTTGATGAAGACAAGATCATCTCTGCTGCAAGCTGTACCACCAATGCAATCACTCCAACGCTAAAAGTGTTACATGACAAATACACCGTATTAAATGGTCACGTTGAAACTGTTCACTCGTTCACAAACGACCAGAACTTAATTGACAACTACCATAAAGCGGATCGTCGTGGCCGTGCAGCAACGCTGAACATGGTTATTACTGAAACTGGTGCTGCTAAAGCAGTAGCGAAAGCACTTCCAGCGCTTCAAGGTAAATTGACAGGTAACTCTGTACGTGTTCCTACTCCGAACGTATCTCTTGCTATTTTGAACCTGACTTTGGATAAAGAAGTTGATCGTGATGAAGTAAATGAATACATTCGTCAAATTTCAATTAATTCTAACCTTCAAGGTCAAATCGGTTATACAAATTCTACAGAGGTTGTATCTTCTGACTTTATCGGTTCGCGTACGGCAGGTGTATTTGACGCGCAAGCGACTATTACTTCAGGTAACCGTTTAACTGCTTATGTATGGTATGACAACGAAGTTGGTTATAGCTGCCAAGTACTTCGTATCGCTGAACAGATGGGCGGCGTAAGCTATCCAAAAATTCCAGCTGAAACTAATACATAATTAGATTCTAGTTAAAAAAAGAGCCTCAAATGAGGCTCTTTTTTATTTTAGGGTGAGATGTATAGTAGATTATGAATGGCTGCCACATGTCATTTTCTAGCGCTTGCCTATTGCCACAAAGCCACTGGTTTAGATTCACATCAAATTAAAAAATAAATTACCATCGGAAAGATTCAAAATATCCTGTGGTTCATTTGCTTTAGGGTAATGATCAGCGCTGGCTTAAGTGCTTCCGTAAGCTCGATTCAATATAAAAATAATCATCAGAAAGTCAATTCAGATTTGCGTAACATATAGCAAATGTGCAGTACTAATTTGGTTAGGCCGATAGCTGCAGGGCTTTAAAATCATGCAAAATAGTCTCTGCCCTGATCTCTATAGGAGAGATGAAATGATCAATATAGCCAAGAATACTATCTGCCTTTGGTACGATGACAATGCCGAGGAGGCCGCAAAATTTTATGCTGAGACCTTTCCGGACTCTTTTGTCAGTGCGGTTCATCGCGCCCCTGGAGACTATCCTGCAGGAAAAGAAGGGGATGTGTTGACTGTTGAATTTACCGTGCTGGGTGTTGCATGCGTTGGACTTAATGGTGGGCCTGCATTCACGCATAACGAAGCTTTTTCATTTCAAGTCGCTACTGAAGATCAAAGTGAAACTGACCGTTATTGGAATGCAATTGTCGGTAATGGAGGTCAGGCAAGTGACTGTGGTTGGTGTAAGGATAAGTGGGGGATTTCATGGCAAATTACACCGGTTGCTTTAACGCGAGCATTTACCAGTTCTGACCGTACCGCTGCCAAGCGGGCATTTAATGCAATGATGACGATGAAGAAAATTGATGTTGCAGCAATTGAAGCAGCCTTTCGAGGTTGAATGCATTGATCACAACCTGAGCAATCTACTTTTAAGCTGCATCGCTAAAAAGTCTTTAAGGAATATAGATCGGAGAAATGTCATCATCTGGTTTTAGCGCAAGGTTTTAAGCTAAAAATGCCTTTCTGTTTTTTCTTGAAGGGCATTTTTTTCAGTCAATTGGGAGTCTGTTGTTATTTAAATAGGAACTGCCAACAGGGTCTGGTCTGAGCTTTAAGTTGAAGCGGTATTAAACAAGTGATTTAAACATTAAAAAGTGGACAAAATGTATTTTACAAAGCAAGAAATTATGTTAATAAGTAGTAAGAGATTTTTCATTAAAATCTCTTTATCTCAGGAGGAGATAATTCAAAGAAGCCTATAAAAAATAATGAAAGGAGTTTTAAGATGCTTCAATTATTAAGAAAACTATTTTGTTTACACATTTATGAATACCAGCAAATGGAGGAAATCGGGGCAGATCGGGAGTGTCGCAAGTGTGGGACTTGTAAAGACTAAAGATAAGAGCATAAAAAATATAAAAAGTGAGCTTCAGCTCACTTTTTATTTGTGCATGAATATATATCCGTTAAAATTATCGTGAAAAATTTAACGGATAGCGGAAGAAAATGGCCAAAGATTTCTATGCACAAACATATATTGTCGATAGTAATTTAGCAGATACTTTACACTGGCTGAGCTTGCATCAAGATTGTTATGATTCCTTTCATTATGATGCGCTATCCCAAGAACTGACTGTCTATCATGCCAATGGTGTTGATCAGGTTCGAATAGGGGACTATCTGAATGCAAGCTACGGAATTTTGATCACCGCCCATAATTTTGCGACGGTGAGCTCTGAATAACAGGAAAGAATTATGAGGCGCTGGCAATGGCCTCATCAGCCATAGCATCGGTGGCTAATGTGCGGATACTTGGTTTAGGCTGTTCGGCAACAAGTCCCAGTTTGTCAAAAAGCTGCTGGTCACGGCCTTTGGCAGTATTTGGGGTCGTCAATAACTTCTCACCCGAGAAAATCGAATTGGCACCTGCCATAAAAGCCAACGCCTGATCGGAATCAGTTAAAGATTCACGGCCAGCTGAAAGACGGATATAGCTCTTTGGCATCAGGATACGTGCTACGGCAATGGTACGAATCCATTCAATAACATCTAGTTTCTCGACATCTGCCATTGGTGTGCCTTCAATCGGTACCAGCATATTAATCGGTACAGACTCCGGATGAATAGGTAAGGTGGCAAGTTCAAACAATAAGCCAATACGGTCATTGCGGCTTTCGCCCAGCCCGACAATCCCGCCACTACAAACTTTTAGACCTGCTCCACGAACATGATCCAGGGTATTCAGGCGATCATCAAAACTACGAGTACTGATAATATGGGAATAGTATTCACGAGAAGTATCCAGATTATGGTTGTAATAATCCAACCCCGCTTCTTTTAAACGGTCAGCCTGAGAGGCATTTAACATGCCCAAAGTCATGCAGGTTTCCAGCCCCAGTGCTTTGACTTCGCGAACCATCTCCAGTACATAAGGCATATCGCGTTCATGCGGATTGCGCCAGGCTGCGCCCATACAGAAGCGTGAGCTGCCCGAAGCTAGGGCCTCTTTGGCTTCCTGAATGACTTTTTCAACTGCAATACGTTTTTCAGCTTCAAGTTTGGAATCATAATGCGCTGACTGAGAACAGTATTTGCAATCTTCAGGACATTTTCCGGTTTTAATGGAAAGCAGGGTACTAACCTGGATGCTATTGGCATCAAAATATTCACGATGGGTACGCTGGGCTTGAAATAAAAGGTCCATAAGAGGCTGTTGATACAGGGTTTCTATCTCTTCTCGTGACCAATCATTCCGTAAAGGCTGGTGAGTACTCATATTTTTGTCCTTGGATCTATCCATATGATTTATCATTCTTACATCTTAAGTAAAACTTAGAGCAGCTTCATTAGCAAAATATGACCTTATAGAAAAAAACAAAGCCCACACAAGGTGGACTTTGCATTGGACTGTTAAGTTGGAGATTATTCGCGATGATTTCCATGAATATTCTGATTCTGTAAATCCGTACGATGTTGCTTGTCCAAGATACGCTCATCCTGTTCGTGCTGATTGTTTTTTGGGGAGTTAAGTGGACCTTGTTGTGGCTGCTGCTGTTGCTGCTTCTGATCTTGCAGTTGGTCCAGCTGTTCCTGATTTTGATCTTTAGATGATTTTTGCATATTCACCTCCGGTCTAATATCTGTCTGTCTTTTTTTATGCCACAGCTTGAAGGAAAGATGTGTAAGGCTTTTGACGGAAAAGTGTGAACCGAAGTAAAAATTGCAAATTATCGTGATTTTGTTAGTTGTTCTTGAATGGCCCAATCGATATGCTCCTGCACAAGCTCATCATGCAAATCACGCCGTTCAGTTAAGGCCTGTAAAATAGCTGCACTAAAAGGTGCATTCCCAAGGCCGATGGCGATATTACGCATAAAGCTCTGGTAGCCCGTCCGGCGAATTGGACTGCCTTCGGTTGAGCTTAAAAAAGTGGCTTCATCCCAGTTCCATAGTTCCAGCAAACTAAGCTGATCCAGCCCATGTCGTGGATAAAAATCTTCCACGGAAGTGGTCTGGGCAAAGCTGTTCCATGGGCAGATCAGTTGGCAATCATCGCAGCCAAAGACCCGGTTACCAATTCCACGTCTTAAGTTTTCAGGAATAATTCCTTTATACTCAATAGTCAAATAGGCAATACAGCGCCGTGCATCTAGCATATAAGGTTCTACAATAGCCTGAGTGGGGCAAATATCAATACATGCAGTACAGGAGCCACAATGCTTGGTTGCAGGCTCATCAAAAGGCAGTTCAAGTGAGCTAAACAGTTCACCGAGAACAAAAAATGAGCCGGATTTTTGCTGGATCAGCAGGGTATGTTTTCCGGTCCAGCCCATACCTGCGCTTTCAGCCAGAGATTTTTCAAAAATAGGGGCGGAGTCAGCAAAAGGCCGTGATTCAAATTCACCTACTTTTTCACGGATTTTGGCCGCCAGGTTTTTTAGCCGTCCGCGCATAGTTTTATGATAGTCACGGCCCCGTGCATAACGGGCAATAATGGCGGAATTGGGTGCAAACGGAACCGTGCGCGGCTCAGGAACCTCCACCAGATAATCCATTCTCACACAAATGATGGATTTGGTATTTGGAACCAGTAATGCGGGGTTGGCGCGCTTCTCCAGATTGTCTTCCAGAAACCTCATGTCGCCATGATAACCACGATCTAGATATTCTTGCAGACGTGCTAATTCTGCTTGAGCATCCGGTTTGGCAATGACACAATCAGAAAAGCCCAGTTCTCGTGCTTGCGCTTTGATCCAGGCTTTGAGTTGGTCAGGATCGTGTTGATAAATTGGTATTTGCGCTTGAGAGTTGGGTGTAGTCATAAACCAGAAGCAGGGAAGGAAAAATGCAGTCTCCAGTTTACCATAGCCAGGATGTACAAGCATGGGAGCAGCGCTGGTTTGCCCGGCAAAATAGTGCGTATGGTTTAATGCAGCAGGTCGCCTGGCTGATCAGTCAGCGCTTGATTGCTTTATTCGAGACTCAAAAAATCCGAACAATTGCAGTATGTTGCGGGCAGGGTAATAATGCTGGTGATGGTTATCTGGTGGCAAAGTATTTAAAGCAGGCTGGGTTTCAGGTAGACATTTATGCTGCCGAAGCGGGTCCCTCTCAAGAACTGCACTACGCTATTCAGGAAAGTCAGCAAGCGGGCCTACAAATTTATCAAAATTTTAATTTTCAAAAAGAATATCAGGCTTATGTGGATGCCTTATTTGGTATTGGCCTGAACCGGAAACTGGATACAAACTGGCAGCATATTATTCAGAAGATCAATCAGCAGCCCGGATTTAAAGTGTCTATTGATATTCCCAGCGGTTTGCATGCCAATACCGGACAGCCTTTGCCCGTTGCCGTCAAAGCCGATTACTGTTTCACCGTATTGGGTTTAAAAGCCGGATTATTTACTGGAAAAGGCAAAGCATATAGTGGCACGGTTGAGCTGATCCCGGTCATTCCTGCCGATTCTGAGCTTCAAGCACTGGCACAGCTTGCACCTACTGATATTTATTTGCCGAAGCGCGAAGCCTTTGGTCATAAAGGTAGTTATGGTCATGTTCTGGTGATTGGGGGACATGCTGATATGGGCGGTGCAGTGATGATGGCGGCCGAAGCGGCCTTTGTGGCCGGAGCAGGTAAAGTGACGGTGATCTGTAATGCTAGACATCATACAGCGATTTTAGCACGTGCACCGAATATCATGGTGCGTGATATCAATGCGCTCAATCAAGAGCAGCGCGCAGCTCTGCTACAGCAAGTCGATGCAGTCTGTTTTGGTATGGGGCTAGGGCGTGATGTATGGGCAGAACAGCAATATACCGCCTGGTTTGATTTGCTTCAGCAAAGTAATTTGGAAGTTGTGCTGGATGCAGACGCATTATGGTTTCTGGCCAGACAGCCCCAAAATCTAAATCATAAAACCTATGCCACACCACATCCCGGCGAGGCAGCCACTTTACTGGGTTGCCATACTGATCAAGTCGAAGCAGACCGTATACAGGCAATCTGGCAGCTGCAAAAACAGTATCAGGGTCAATGGGTACTTAAAGGTGCAGGTAGCCTGATTCTGGAAGATCAGCTCTATATTTGCACTGCTGGCAACGCCGGGATGGGCACCGGAGGTATGGGAGATGTCTTGGCAGGCATGATTGCCAGTTTGAAAGCACAGTTTGCCGATCAGCTCAGTTTACATGACATAGTGACTTTGCATGCTCTAGCAGGAGACCGTCTGGCCCAAACCGGGGAGCGCGGTTTGCAGGCCCAGGAGATGAAGCACACGATTTATCAAGTTATTAACCGGGAAGAACACTAAAATGCCAACCTCAAAAATTACTGATTGGTGATTTTAAGGGGATAGGATTTGCCGCTGGTTTGAACAGCAGGCGATTGAACTGGACCTGAAAGACCATATCGGAAGTTTAGTTACCGACTAAGTCAAAGTGATAATATTAGGCCCAGAAAAGATTATTCAGAAAATACTCCAGCTAAGCCTGACTGGACCATTAGGTGCAGACTTAACCGAAATTCAGTGGCATGTTTTAGATATAAATAGCTTGGATATTCAAGATTTTTTAGATTTTAAGTTAAAGTTTAACGGCGACGACTGCTGACCCGACTACGTCCACGTGCCATCCCGCCGAGTGCATTCAGTACTGCCATTTTACTCATGCTGCCTGAAGCATGAGCATGACAAATTGCAGCAGCCAGCGCATCGGCAGCATCTTGCTGGGGCTTAATGGTCAAGTTAAGAATCCGCATGACCATCATCTGTACCTGTTCTTTATCTGCCGCCCCATAGCCCACCACCGACTGTTTAATCTGTCGCGCTGTATATTCAGCGACTTTTAGATCCAGATTGACCAGTGCTGCAACGGCTGCTCCACGAGCTTGACCCAGTTTAAGGGCAGAGTCGGGGTTCTGCGCCATAAAGACCTGTTCTACAGCCGCCTCAGTTGGCCCATAAAATTTAACAATACGCTCTACACCCGCAAAAATCCGCTTTAAGCGTTCAGGCATTTCTGTTGTTTCAGTTCTGATGGTGCCTGCATCGACAAAAGTCAGTTTTGAGCCTTCTTTTTGAATAATTCCGTAGCCAGTTAAACGTGAGCCGGGATCAATCCCGATAATTAATGACATGCCTGCACTTTAAAACTAAAATAATGCCCATATTGTTACATAAGCGTATCAAAAAAGCTTGATCCTGATGAAGCAGTTGATTACGGCATCTTAATATTTATTGAACTGAGATCAGATTAATTTTCATGAAATTATTTCTTATTATCCTTGCAGGCTTAATCCTCGAAGTATTTGTGTGGATTGGCGTGGGTGACCTCGTCGGGAGCATGTGGTACGTATTTTTCTGGTTTATTGCCGCGTTTTTTATAGGCATGAACATGATCCGCAAATATTCTGCGGGAGTTATGCCACAAATGCAGCAGATGCAAATGGGACAAATGAGTGCAGATCCTGCATTATCGTCGAATTTGCCTAAAATTCTGGCAGGTTTTTTCCTGTTAATTCCAGGTCTGATTACGGATGTGTTGGCACTATTGATGCTGATCCCACCTGTTCAGCAAGCCTTTAAGGTTGCCATGATGAAAGTGATGATGAAACGTCAACAGGCCATGATGGAAAAAATGATGGGGGGTATGGGCAGCCCTCAAGGTCAAAACCCGTTTTCTGAGCTGATGCGTCAAATGCAGGATATGCAAAACCAGCAAGGACGTAGTGACTCAACGATTATTGATGGCGAAGCACGTGAAGTGACCCCCGATGCCAAAAAAATTGGAATGAAAGATGTCGGTCCAAAAAAAGATTAGGACACACTGCTGAATATTTCAGGCCGAATCCGATGATTCGGCTTTTTTATGGGGACTTTCTCATTCTTTGAAGCAAAGTTATAATCAGTTTTTATACAGAGATGAGATTTGAATGTCTTTGCTTTTTACCATTTGTCTCCTTCATTTTGTTGCTCAACTAAGCCCAGGTCCAGATGTTCTCCTTATTGCGAAAAGTGCAGCTTCCACCACACGAACCAATGCCTTAAAGATTATTGCCGGGATTTCACTCGGTATTGTGGTATGGGTGGTATTAACGCTGGCCGGTTTCACGGTCTTAATAAACCAATTTCCCTGGATTCAGCAGTTACTAATGATAGTGGGTGGACTGTTTCTGGCAAAAATGGGGTGGGCCATGCTAAGTGGGAGCTGGCAAAGTTTTAAAAATCGGCATCAAACAGCTGATGATAGCAAGGCAGTGAATGAGCCAAAAAACTATTTCACATTGGGCTTATTCACCAATCTGTCTAACCCCAAGACATTGATTTATTTTAGCAGTGTATTTTCACTGGCATTAAGTTCAACGGCCTCACAGTACCTTAAGGCTCAACTGACAGTGATTATTCCGCTGCAAACTTTCATTACCTTCAGCTTGCTGATGTTGCTGATTTCCCGGCCCAAGATTAAAAACCTATATCAACGCTCAGGCAGTTATATTGATATTGCCTCGGGTGGGTTATTTCTGATCTTTGCACTCTGGCTTTGGTACGATGCGTTGGTTTTGATGAGTTAGTCTGGTTTTTGAGCAGGTGGGATTGTCTTTTTTTCTTCAGGCATGAAGCATAAAACCTCCTGCTTCTGGCTATTTGTATAACGATTGGGTTTTAGCGTGGTTATTGTATTTTCTGAATCTTGATAGCGGCGACTGCGATTGGCACGCTCGCGTAAACCACCTTTTTTAATCAACTGAACCATAAGTAAAAATACTCATCTGCAAAAAAGCAGTATAGCAAATCCTGAACTGGAGAGAAAAACAGGAAAGGGTGGGAGATAGGATTTTAAATGCTAATCTAAGTGCATAAAAAGACCTGATAAACATCAGGTCTAGGTTATCGGATGTTAAGTCAGTTTAGCGAAAACGTTTATTTTCTTCTTGTAGTACATCCAGAATGCTCAAGTGAGCAGGCTTTTCCTGTTGAGACTGGATATAAACATGTACAGCTTTAAAGACAAGTGCTGTAACGAGGCAGGCAACCAGACAAAAAATCCAGAAACCAAAAGGACTGCGAATATGGTGTGAACCGCAATGTGGACATGATTTTTCTGTGGAGTCGACCACTTTTTCGCAGCACGTACAATGATATTGATATTGCACTGTTCTTCTCCCGGGATATTATCCTTTTTATTTTTGATCATGAAAGAGGAGGTTGTGGCTTTATCATAGGACAGCTTTTTAAAGCTGACAATACGAGATTGCCGACAATAACATACAGATAATAGATGATAAAAATTAATTACAGGCCAAGTAGAGCAATCAAGTAGAGCAATTAAAGGGAAATAAAAAAAGGGGAATAATAAAAAATAATTGATCAAACTTTAAATTAAAAAGTAATTTTTAAAAGATGATGTGATAAAAAAGTCCGCATTAAGCGGACTTCCTTCAGTCAATTTGAAATTATTGTCCTGAGCGTATCATGTAATCGAAAGCAGACAACGAGGCTTTTGCACCTTCACCAGTGGCAATGATAATCTGCTTGTAGGGAACAGTAGTACAGTCACCCGCAGCAAACACACCTTTCATGCTGGTTTCATTGCGCTCATTGATCACAATCTCACCGCGGTTGCTTAGCTCGACTTTGCTGCCTTTCAGAAAGTCGGTATTTGGCAGCAAACCAATCTGTACGAAGATGCCGGCCAGCTCAACCACATGCTCTTCATCTGTAGCACGGTCCTTGTATTTCAGGCCGGTGACCTGTGAACCATCTCCCAGCACTTCAGTAGACAGCGCATTCTTGATGATGCTGGTATTTGGCAGACTGTTTAACTTGTCTTGCAAGACCTGGTCAGCACGCAGTTTGGTATCGAACTCAATCAGGGTGACATGCTCAACCAGACCTGCCAGATCAATCGCTGCCTCCACACCCGAGTTACCGCCACCAATCACGGCAACACGTTTGCCTTTAAACAGGGGGCCATCACAGTGCGGACAGTACGCCACGCCACGGGTCTTGTATTCCTGCTCTCCCGGAACATTCATCTCTCTCCAGCGTGCCCCTGTGGATAGCACCACAGTTTTTGAGGCAAGTTTTGCACCATTTTCAAGGGTGACTTCTACCAGACCATTAGAGGTTTCATCGGCACCTTTAATCGCCGAGACACGCTGCAGGTTCATGATGTCCACCTCGTATTCACGTACATGGGCTTCCATTTCTGCTGCAAACTTTGGACCCTGGGTTTTCTGGACAGAGGTAAAGTTTTCAATATCCATGGTATCCATGACCTGACCGCCCATGCGCTCAGCCACGATCCCGGTACGAATGCCTTTACGGGCAGCATAAATCGCAGCGGTATTCCCCGCAGGTCCTCCACCAATCACCAGCACATCAAAGGCTTGTTTGGCATTCAGTTTTTCTGCATCTTTGGCTGCTGCATTGCTATCCAGTTTGGCAATGATTTCTTCCAGCGTCATACGACCCTGACCGATATGATTGTTATCCTGGAAGACCATCGGCACCGCCATGATTTTGCGCTCTTCCACTTCATCCTGGAAGAAGGCTCCATCAATCATGGTCGCAGTGGTACCCGGGTTATAGATGGCAATCAGGTTAAGTGCCTGCACCACATCCGGGCAGTTATGGCAGCTTAAAGAGACAAAGACATCGAAGTCAGACTGGATATTCAGGCTTTTAATATTAGCCAGCACCTCATCAGAGACTTTCGGGGCATAACCCGACGTTTGTAACAATGCCAGAATCAGGGAAGTAAACTCATGGCCCATTGGCAAACCTGCAAAGAACACCCGTGGCTGTTCACCGGCTTTGGCAATTCCAAAGCTGGGTACACGTTTGTTCTGACCATCAAAACGGGCAGTCACCCGATCAGACAGAGCAGCGACTTCTTCCACCAGTTCTTTGATTTTGGCAGATTTATCTGATTGATCTAAAGTGGCCACCAGCTCAATAGGCGCTTCAAGGCGTTCAAGTAAGGTTTTGAGTTGGGCGGAAGTATTTTGATCCAACATTGCTAACATCTCCAAGGGAGTAAAAATTTATTTGATAAGTAAATGATAATAGAAATGCATAAATAGGCAAAACAGTTTATTTTTGTTGGTTTAATCGTATTTGCTAATTAATGGAGAGATTCGTAATGAATTTCAGACGTATATATGGCATGAATAATTAATTTTTCAAGTAAACTTAGCCGGCAAGTTACTATTTTTCAGCTAATATAGCGTGAGTTTTAAGGAGCAGATCAATGGACTTACAACGTGGAATCTATCAGCATTATAAGGGGCAACTTTACCAGGTGCTGCATGTCGCGACCCATAGTGAGACTGAAGAAAAATTGGTGGTTTATCAGTGTTTATATGGTGATTATTCGATTTGGGTTCGGCCACTATTGATGTTTACAGAAACAATTACTTGCCCGGATGATCGTGAGGTAGAGCGGTTTAAGCTAGTGCGAGCACTTTAAGCATTCAGAGATGGCAGGGGGAAGGTTCCACACGTTATATCAAGAAGCAGCACAAAGCATGTTTAATGATATTTTACTGGATATTGAACGAAAGGCTTATTATTCTTGTTGATGCCATTTGGCTCGATGACTCAAGCCAAATGTTAGTTTATGCGTGGTTGATCATCTCATTTCTCATGCTGAAGCAGTTGATTTTTCCTCTGATTCAGCAGAATCTATATTTTATGCTCAAGATATTCCAGTCAGTGCAGGTTACTCCGTAGTAATTTATAGTTCAGTTAGTCTGATTTGCTCCTAATAAATACCGATCCGGTTAAAGTGTAGATTATATTCAAGATATTTTTGTATAAAGGCCGTTTTATCCTGACGTCTTAACAGATTGTTATACACAAATTCTGGAACTGGATGGTACAGTTCAATATCGCCATTACTATAAATAATTTTCAGGTGGCGGCTGGAAGGGCTATAAGTCCATGAGATCACGGTTAGCAGGTTTTGCATATGCTTTCCTCCACTGAATATTTATTATCTTATGTTTTGAACTTATGCCAACCGGCATTGAAGATGTATAGTTGAATTGTAAGGATCGGTAGAGGATTGTTAGAAGGTAATGGCGATTAATGGCAATGCTAGCTCATACTTAACAATAGTCTCAGTCTGCTCTAGTGAAATATTCAGCAAGGATTTTGAGCTCACTACATATGACTCACTCGCAATAATTAGTTGACTTATTTCAATAAAAATATTTAAAGAACCTAAACTTGTATTAATAGAATGAGATGACCATAGTCATTATTTCAGTCAAGCTTAAGGCTGACTTTTTAATCAGAAATTAAAAGCTTTTTCTAAAGATTTATTAATTTTTTTGTAGAGAGCGTTTAAAATAATTCAGTAATATTTTCCATAGAAAACCTTTGTTTTATAAAATTTTTTTAAAATCAATATATTGTAAATACAGGATTTTTCTTTACTGTTTTTTTATATCGAAATTGAATGAAGTAATAAGAACGAGTGGGTTTTAAATATTCTATGGAAGTATTTATAAATCAACTTAGAGCTTTAAGAAATCACGCTTTGTTGCATTTCACCCGAGAAATTAAGAAATAAAAAATGCCAGTCAATTTTGAAACTGACCGGCATTAGGTTTTAGAGCTGGCGTGTTAATTTCGCCTTAATCTTTATGGTTGCGTTTAGGATCAAGCTGCGGATCTTTAACTTCAACATAAGCATTGTTGCGGATTTCGCGTAACCAGCTGTCCAGTTCGGCATCAAATTGGCGCTCACCCAAAATCTGGCGTGCCATACGTTCCTGATATTCCTGAGTCATATCTTGTTGGCGGGTATCAGTCACTTGCAGAATATGCCAGCCAAACTGAGACTGGAATGGTGTGCTAAATTGGCCAACAGGTGTATTTTTCATGCGCTCTTCAAACTCAGGTACCATCACTCCCGGGCTTACCCAGCCCAAGCTGCCGCCATCACGGGCCGAACCCGGATCACTGGAGAAAGTGGAAGCCAGCACGGTGAAGTCTTCGCCCTGTTTTAAGCGGTTGTACAGGCTGTCAATCATTTGTTTGGCATTTTCAGGGCTTACCACTTCAGATGGCTGAATTAGAATATGCCGAGTGAGGTACTGGGGAACAAGCGCCTTTTTCTCACCGCCTTTACGTTCCAGAAGCTTGAGTATATGTACACCGTCAGCAGCCGTAATCAGTTCTGAGGTCTGGCCAGGCTGTAGCGTCGTAATACGTGCGGCAAGCTCGGCTGGAACTTCTGCCAGGTTGCGCATGCCCATATCAGCAGCTTCAACCTGCACATCAGCGCTGGTATATTTTTTGCTGATAGCCTGAATATCGTTGGTCTTGCTCAGCTCATTTTTTACCTGGTTGACCACTTGTGCAGCATGTTCGCCTGTAATACGTAAATGCAAGACATGCACCTGACTGCCGAGCAAAGCTTGACCTTGTGGTGTATTCAGGAAGTTTTTCACGTCCTGATCACTAATCTGAATACGTGATGTCACAATTTGCTGGCGCAGGCGGTTAAGCGCCAAGTCTTCCGCAATGCGGTTACGCAAAGACGCATAGGTATTTGGTGCCATAGCATCCAGTTTTTGCTGAAAGGCTTCGAGGCTCGATGACCCAGAGTCATGAGCAACTTTCAATACAGCTTCGTTTAACGCTTTTTCGTCTGGACGGATGTTATAGCGTTTAACTTGTTCCAGTTGTGCCTGACGTAAAATCAGTTGTTCCAGCGCCTGCTGCTCTAAATAGGGCTGGGGTGGCACCTGCTTGTTCTGCTTTTGCAGCTGGTGAGTAACTTCAGCTACGCTTTGGGCCAGATCACTACGCAGAATAACGCTATTGTCGACAACAGCTACGACTTCATCTTTAGGTTGAGCAATAGCAAACGTGGTCATTGCTGAAGAAAGGCACAGTGCCAATGCGGTCGCTTTAAAAAAATGTTTTAACTGTTTTGTCTTCATTAACGTTCTGTCCAAGTTTGATTGATATTGTTAAAACCTAGAATGCGATTTTCTAGTAATGAAGTGAGTTTGTTGCTTAACCCACCGAGGCCTTTCAAGGTCACTTCAGCCATAATTGCGCGTTTGGCTTTGACGCCCGAATCATTCACATCGTCCAGGTCATTATAATATGAACGTCCATATACCGACATGCCCCAACAGCATGACTCATAGTTTACGCCAAGTAAATATTCACGTGCCACGCTATTGTCCAGATCAAACTGGGCATGTCCAACCAGACGCCAGTTGTTGGCAATGGGCTGGATAAATGAGCCCACCACCTGATCATAACGATCCTGGCGCTCTGGAATATCTTTGCGATAGAAATAGCCTAAGTTATACAGGTTGCCCTGGTCACCCGTATAATAAACCTGCAAATCGCGCTGGGCATTATCGCCATTGGACATCCAGCTGGAGTTAAGATTGACATGGAGATTGCTGGAGAGTTGGCTGGTCAGCTGAATCACAGGGCCAGTATGGCTTTCACGATCAAACTTATCCGTGTCTTGTTCCAGGGTTACACGACGGTCTTCAAAAAAGAAACTTTGGCCGATACTGGCACGTAAACGCTCTAGACCGTCTTCATTAAATAGGCTATAGCTCAGCCCTAAAGATGCGAAGTTATTGTCTTCTAAACGGTCATGGCCATAAAAACGGCGTGGACTGAATAGTTGATCATAATTAATCGATGCCACCACCGAGTCAAAATTCGGCTGGTTTTGCTGATTTTCATAGGGTGAATAAGCATAGAACAGGCGAGGGCTTAAGGTTTGTAAATAACGCCCTTCTTTTTCAAAAGTCAGGCCCGTATCCAGCGTGAATTCTGGTACCACCACCGAGTTGTTCTCACTGGATGAGCTGCGGTTCTGAGTTTCTTCATCATAAAAAGTATTGATGTTACGGACAGATACTTCTGGAATGACAAATGACCACGGCGTACGATGATTATAACGTACTGAAAAGTCATTATAGATTCGCGTTCCACTTGGTTGATAAACAGTACCATTTGGATTGGCCTCTTTAATATTTCTCAGATCTTTCTGGAAATAGGCCGTATCGTTATTAAACTCAGCCTCGAAACCAAGCGGATTGCCCCGTTTATAATTCACCAAAAGCTGTGGCAAACGGGCATAAGGGCGGTCTTCATCGGACACACTCGGATCAAGCGTCTGGAAGTCTTCAACTTTGAAGAGCGCTTTCAGTCCAGGAATACCATTTTGATAGTTCAGTTCCCATGCACGGCGCAGGTTTAGGTCAGTTTTTGAATCCGGGTTGTTGTCCAGATCAGAGAAAAAATCTTTGTCCGACGCATAGTTATACTCTAAATGGGTAGAAAACTGATCATTGATTTGCCAGTTATGCAGGAAATGCAGGTTTTTCCGGTCTTCATTGTCATAGCTTTCGTCGGATGGCAGATAGCCCCCCCAGATCTGGCCTGCACCAAAGTTTTCAGTTAAGTAGCGGAACTCCGCATCCAGCATCGCACCACGGTCACCGATATACCGCGGCGTCACAGTCGCATCATATTGTGGCGCCAGATTTAAATAGACGGGTACACCAAGTTCCAGGCCGCCATCATTGGTAAAGCCAAAGGTTGGGGTGAGAATACCTGTCGTGCGGCGGTCATCAATCGGGAAGTTGAAATAAGGCACCGCCAAAACAGGAACGTCTTTAACGTATAGTTTGGTATTGCGAGTTTCCCCGCGTCCGGTTTCCTGGTTTAGCTTGATTTCGTCTGCCTGAATTTTCCAGGTCGGTTTTTGCTCAGGTGGACAGGTAGAATAAGTGGCATTTTCCAGCTCAAGGGTATTGTCTGAGGTTTTGGCAATCTTTTTTGCACGGCCATGAGCATGTTGCTGTTCTGCAATATAAAAACTGTTGTTCAGGTCGCCTTGCTGGGTTTTTAAATTATAATTGATATCATCACTTTGCGAGATCAGGCCGCCCTGCGCCAGCTGCACATGTCCTTCTGCCTGGGCATAGGTTTGAGTCTGATCAATGGTGACTCTTTCTGCTCGAATCTGGCGGCCTTGCTGGTCTATAAGTACATTACCTTCCAGATAAGAATCACCTGTCGGATTATAATGTCCATAATCTGCCGTAATAGTCGAAGTCGCCTGTTCTGGATCAATCGCCGGTGTATCCGGTGAAATCGGGGTAATCCAGGCACCCTCACAATAGGCTGAACTTAGCGCTTTGCCTTGGCGCTGCTGGACTTCTGGAGCAGACTTGTCGATATAATACTGGGAGAAAAATGCTTCACCTGGATAGGTCTCATTAATGCGCTGTTTGAGTTGTTCTGCATTTACATCGGATGAGACAGTTGAAGCAGCATAGCTTGATGCTGAGCTGCCACATAAAAGGGTTAAGATCGCAGTCGCTAGAGGGTTGATTTTAAAGTGATGCTTCATTTGTCTCATTAACCAATCATGCTTTTATCGCAATTAATTATTGTCGCATCATAGAGAAAAAGTTGATAAGTAGCTACACTTAGCACTTTAAAAACTCAGCCTGTATTAGAATATATTGCAAATGAACACACCACGCGAACAATCAATACAATCCTGGATTGCCTCTGTACTTGGTTCAGATCAGTTTGAAACTCATTTTTTAGCAGGCGATGCTAGCTTCCGTCGTTATGCACGAATCAAACTGAATAATAAAACATTTATGCTCATGGATGCACCTCCAGAAAAAGAAGATTGTGTACCTTTTGTGACGATTGATGAGTTTTTTGATGCACATGGCGTGCGCGTTCCGCATATCGTGTCCAAAGACTTGAAACAAGGCTTTTTGCTGCTAGAAGATTTTGGTGATGTATTGCTGTCCAATCTGCTGAATGATGAAACGGTGGATGCCTATTATGAGCAGAGTTTTAAGCAGTTAATCCAGTTACAATCGATTCCGGGAGAAGGTCAGCTTCCTGTCTACTCTTATGAAAAGCTGATTTCAGAAATGGAGCTGCTGACGGACTGGATGTTGCCAGCTCTAGAAATTCAGCCGACAGAAGCTGATACTGCCCTGATCAAACGTACTTTTGCAATTCTGGCCAATGCGGCTCTGGCACAGCCACAAGTGATTGTACATCGTGATTTTCATAGCCGTAACCTGATGAAAATTGAGAATGAGACTGAGCTGGGCGTGATTGATTTTCAGGATGCGGTGATCGGTGCAGATACCTATGACCTGATTTCAATCACTCGTGATGCTTATGTACAGTGGAATGCAGACCGCGTTTATCAGTGGTTTAAAATATTCTATGACCTGTTACCGGCAGCATCCAAGCAAGAACGTGATTTTGAGCAGTTCAAAAAAGATGCCGATATGATGGCGATTCAGCGTCATATCAAGATTTTGGGTATTTTTGTACGTTTGTTTGAACGCGATGGTAAATCAGCTTATCTCAAAGACCTGCCACGGGTGATGTGGTATCTGCTGCAAGAGACCAAACCGTATGCAGAATTACAGCCATTCATGCAATTCATGCATGAAAAAGTCATGCCAGCCTTTGAAGCAAAATATGGTTTATACGAGGTGGCTGCTTAAATGAAAGCCATGATTTTAGCTGCGGGCCTCGGTAATCGCATGCGTCCATTAACCCTCTATAAACCAAAGCCATTACTAGAAGTGGGGGGTAAGCCTTTAATTGTTTGGCATATTGAAAAGCTTAAACAGATTGGAGTGACTGAAATTGTCATCAATTCTGCCTGGCTGGCCGATGTGCTGATTGGTGCGCTGGGTGATGGTTCACAGTTTGGTGTCAATATTCGCTGGACACGTGAGGCTGAAGGCTTGGAAACCGCGGGCGGGATTATCAATGCCTTACCATTATTAGGAAATGAGCCATTTATTCTGGTCAATGGTGATGTCTGGACCACGATGGATTTTGCGCCGCTATTAAAGATTGAGCTGGCTGAAAATCTGGCTCATCTGGTTCTGGTGCAAAATCCGGAGCAGCATCCGCAAGGTGACTTTACGCTGGCTGAAGGAAAGGCATATACCTTTGAGCAGTCAGTCACAGGTGAAAACCTGACCTTTAGCGGTGTATCGGTGATTGATCCTAAAATGTTTGAGGGACTGGAGGCCGGAAAGCGTCCTTTAGCACCTTTATTAAAAGCGGCGATGCTGGAAAACAAGGTCGCTGCCTCTAAACTATCCGGTCTTTGGGTGGATGTGGGCACACCTGAACGTTTAACTGCACTGGATTTGGCGATCCGTGAAGGGAAGTCTACTTAAGTGAATATTCACTAAGCACTCCCTACTGTCCCAATATAGAGAAATCGGTATACTTCCACCTAACTTTTTCGAGCGTTGATTGTTTATGCACACGTTTTTTCAAGAACTAAAGCAGGGTAGCCAGGCTTTAGGTTTAGTGCTGTCTGATGAAGCTTTAAATTTATTACTTAAGTACCAGGATGCTTTGGTACTTTGGAATAAAGCATACAATTTGACCGCGATTCGTGATCCTAAGGAGATGCTGGTCAAGCATCTGCTTGATAGTCTGAGCATCTTGAAAGATCTGCCAGCAGGTCGTCTGCTGGATATTGGCACAGGTGGCGGTATGCCGGGTATGATTATTGCGCTTTGTCAGCCGGAGCGTGAATGTGTGCTACTCGATTCAAACGGTAAGAAAATCCGTTTCCTGAAGCAGTTTATTGCTGATTTAAAATTAAAAAATGTCATCGCGGTACAAACCCGTGTAGAAAATGAAGACAGTATCAATGAGCTGGGCCAGTTTGATGTGATTACCAGTCGTGCATTTGCCTCATTGACTGACTTTGTCAATGCCTCTCGGCCGTATATGCATGAGCAAAGTATTATTGCCTCTATGAAAGGCTTGATTCCTGCCGATGAAGTGGATGCATTAAAAGATGAGTTTAGCTGTCAGGTTATTGAGCTGAAAGTTCCGCGTTTAGACGAACAGCGTCATTTACTTTTATTAAAACATATTTGATATTTTCAAAGGATTGGGGTCAACATGGCACAAATTATTGCGATTGCAAACCAAAAGGGTGGTGTCGGTAAAACCACAACCGCAGTAAATTTGGCGGCATCCTTAGCTGTGTTAAAAAAACGTGTTTTACTGGTGGATATGGATTCACAGGGAAACGCGACCATGGGCTCAGGCATTCAAAAGAATGACCTGCTGTATTCGATTACGGACGTATTGCTGGGTGAAGTGCCGATTGAAACCGCTATTACCAAGGCGGAAGTCGGTTATAAGGTTTTAGGTGCCAACCGTGACCTGGCCGGGGTAGAGCTGGCGATTGCGGAGCAAAAAGGGCGCGAGTTCATTTTGCGCGAAGCATTGCAGGAAGTCGAATCTGCATTCGACTATATTATTGTGGACTGTGCTCCAAGTTTGAGTCTGATTACTGTCAATGCTCTGGCTGCAGTCGATGGCGTGATTATTCCAATGCAGTGTGAGTACTATGCGCTGGAGGGGTTGGCAGATCTGACCCAGACCATTGATCGGATCCAGCAGGCGCTGAATCCGGAACTCCAAATCGTGGGTGTGTTACGTACCATGTATGATGCACGTAATGCCCTGACTCGTGATGTTTCTGAAGAACTCGAACAATATTTTGGGCAAAAGCTGTATGACACCGTGATCCCGCGTAATGTCCGTCTGGCAGAAGCTCCGGCACACGGTTTGCCGGTGATTTATTTCGAGAAAAGTTCAAAGGGTGCAGTTGCTTATTTAAATCTGGCGGCTGAAGTATTAAAGAAAAGCAGAGTGAAAAAAGGAAGTAAAGCATGACCGTCAAGAAACGTGGACTCGCCAAAGGTCGTGGTTTGGATGCCTTGCTGGGATCAATTCAAAAAGAAAAATTACAACTTGAAGCTCAAGGCCTCGATCATGGCCAGTTGAAACAGATTGATGTAAATTTGCTTAAACGTGGTGAATATCAGCCTCGCCGTCATATTAAAGAACAGGATTTGCAGGAGCTGGCCGCCTCGATTGAAAAGCATGGCATCATGCAGCCTATCGTGATTCGTCCGGTCGATGATGAACGTTATCCATATGAAATTATTGCGGGCGAACGTCGCTGGCGTGCGGCGCAACTGGCGGGCCTGACAGAGATTCCGGCAATTGTCCGTAATCTGAATGATCAGGTGGCGATTGCACTGGCCCTGATTGAAAATATCCAGCGTCAGGATCTGAATCCGATTGATCAGGCAATGGCCTTGCAGCGCTTCCATGATGAGTTTGGTCTGAGTCATCAGGAAATTGCCGATACGGTCGGTAAAGCACGTACCACCGTCAGTAACCTGCTGCGCCTGTTGACCTTGGCAGAAGAAGTCAAGGACTTTATGCAGCAGGGCTTGCTGGATATGGGGCATGCGCGTGCCATCCTGACCTTAAAAACCAAAGATCAGCTGAAAGTCGCCGATATGGTGATTGAAAAGAGTTTGTCGGTACGTCAGACTGAACAGCTGGTGCGTGATTTCAATATGCCTAAAACAGAAAAGCAGAAAGCGGCAATCGCACCGGATATTCAGCAATTAAGCCAGCGTTTATCTGAACGTTTCAGTGCAGACGTTAAAATTGACTATAACCGCCAAGGTAAAGGAAAATTGGTGATCAGCTATCACTCTCTGGAAGAGCTGGATGGTATTCTTGCAATTTTGGGTGATGAATAAATAATTTATAATTTGTTTTTATTGGGGAATAAATCAGATGTGGGAATTGGTCAAAGCAGGCGGTTGGCTTATGCTGCCGCTGGTATTGTGTTCGATTTTTATGGTCGCAATTTCGGTCGAGCGGCTCATTCGCTTAAAAAAGAGTCTGGTACTGCCAAGCTCACTTCTGATAGGTCCGACACAGGGGGCAGATGAGGCCATCGAAAAGCTGCAGCAGAGTGCGACCTTAAAAAGCAGCGCATTGGGGCGGATCTTTAGTGTCGGTGCAGAGGCACGCGATCAGTCCGAGCAGTATGCCCGCGCGCAGATGGAAGCGATGGCATCTCAGGAAATCACCTATTTAGAAAAAAATATCAATTTTCTGGGGACTTTAAGCGCAGTAGCTCCGTTGCTGGGTTTGCTCGGAACCGTGATCGGAATTATTGAATCCTTTCTGATGATTGATATTGGCACAAACAGTGATCCGGTGCTGATGATGCCGGGAATTTCCAAAGCCTTGATCACCACAGCAGCTGGGATGTTGATTGCAGTTCCTGCGGTGTTTGCACATCGTTATTTTCAGCGTCTGGTACAGGAATATGTCGCAGAACTTGAACAGCAGGCGACCTTGTTTCATGCTAGCTTGTTCTACCGCCATGCTTCGGATGTCAAAGAACACATCAAGAAAGCAGGTTAGGAGCAGGCGATGAAATTTAAACGCAATCAGGTCGAGGATGTGCATATCAATCTCACGCCGATGATTGACTGTCTGCTGTTTATTCTGGTGTTTTTATTGCTGTCTACCACGTTTAACCAGATGAGCCGGATGAACCTGACCTTGCCTGATGCACAGGGGGTGCCACCGAAAAATTTTGATCAGAAAATTGAAGTGATTGTAGATGCCAATGGTCACTATGCGGTCAACGGTCAGTCTATAGCGAGTAAAGAAGCGGCTGATCTTAATACCGCAATTAAACAGATTTCGAATGAGCGCCGTGATTTAATGTTTGTGATTGCAGCGGATGCAAAAGCAAGTCATCAGGATGTTATTCGTGTCATGGATGTAGCAGGGCAGCTTGGCTTTGTGAATGTCAATATCAGTACGAAAGTACCAACTCGAGGTTATTAGTGAAGCACGATTTCAAGGTCTATCTTCGCCTGCTAAGTTATTTAAAGCCCTTCTGGGGAATAGCACTGCTTGTTCTTCTGGGTTTTACCATTAATGCGGCAACAGAGGTTTCTGTCGCCAAATTACTGGAACATATTATTGAGGCGATTGAAAATCGAGATCAGGGCTTTACTTCACTTTTCCCTTTCCTGGTTGTCATATTGATGTTCTTCCGTGGTCTGGGGCTGTTTCTGGGTGGCTATTATACGGCGGTCATTTCCCGTAATCTGGTGTTTAATATCCGGCAGGAAGTGTTTGCGAAATTATTGCGTTTACCCGCACAATATTTTCTCGACAATACCAGCGGCCATATTACGGCTAAAATCATGTATAACGTCGAGCAGCTCACAGGAGCCTCAACGGAAGCACTCAGAACCATCATACAGCAAGGTTTGATCACCATTGCCTTGTTGGGCTATCTCCTATATAGCAACTGGCGTTTGACCTTATGTATTCTGGTTTTTGGACCAGTCATCGGCTTGATTATTCGTCAGGCGGCCAAACGCATGCGCCGGCTTTCTCAGCAGGTGCAGGACACGATGGGTGATGTCAACCATGTGGTGCAGGAAACGGTCAATGCCAATCTGGTTGTAAAAGGTTTTGGTGGTCAGAGTTATGAGCAGGAACGTTTTCGCTATAATTCGATGGAAAACCTGCGCCGTGGTTTGAAAATGGTTGCGGTACAGCAGCTGAACAGTCCGGTTGTACAGCTGATCATGTCTATTTCCCTCAGCATTGTGATGTTTATTGCCTTGCGCCCAGAGATCCTACGCGACACTTCTGCGGGTGAATTTGTGGCTTATATTACCGCTGCCGGCATGCTGGCCAGACCAATCAAAGCCTTGACAGATGTAAATGAGAAAATTCAGCGCGGTATGGCAGCAGCACATTCAGTCTTTGACCTTCTAGATATGCCGGAAGAGCAGAATAGCGGAACGCTGACCGATTCATTAAAAGGCGAGATCCAGTTTGAAAAGGTCAATCTGATCTATGCGGATGGCCATCATGCAATTCATGATTTCAGTCTGAAAGTTAAAGCAGGTGAAACCGTAGCGCTGGTCGGGCGTTCTGGTGCCGGTAAAACCTCGCTGGTCAATCTGCTGGTCCGTTATCAGGAAGTGAGCTCGGGGCAGATTTTACTGGATCAAAAACTGATTACTGATTTTGAGCTCACCGCTTTACGCACCCAGATTGCGATGGTGAACCAGCAAGTCGTGCTGTTTAACCGTACTGTACGTGAAAATATTGCCTATGGTCAGCTGGAAAATGCCACGGATGCAGAAGTGATTGCAGCGGCTAAAGCGGCTTATGCACATGATTTTATTAGGGCTTTACCGCAGGGCTATGATACCCCTTTGGGTGCTCAAGGCTTGAACTTGTCTGGCGGACAGCGTCAACGTATTGCGATTGCCCGGGCAATCTTGAAAGATGCACCGATTCTGATTCTGGATGAAGCCACGAGTGCGCTGGATAATGAATCTGAATATTATATTCAGCGTGCTTTTGATCAGGCCATGCAAGGTCGTACGACTATTGTGATTGCTCACCGCCTCTCCACGATTGAAAATGCAGACCGGATTGTGGTGATGGATCAGGGACGTATTGTCGAGCAGGGCAGCCATGCCGAACTGATCGCGTGTCAAGGAGCGTATTATCAGCTGCATCAACGTAACTTCGAGGAGTCTTAAGTCATGGCTTTGGCACAGATCATTCAGGATGCTTGGAATGCACAGGCAAAGTGGCTGGTGGTGCTGCGTCCCTTGTCATGGCTCTATCGTCTGGGTTTTGTGAGCAATCAGTGGCTTTACCGCAAAGGAATCAAGACCAGTTATACGGCTCCTGTCCCGGTTATGGTGATTGGCAATATTACAGTAGGAGGGAGTGGTAAAACTCCTTTACTGATTCACTTGGTAGAGTATTTAACGCAAAAAGGTGTGCGGGTCGGGGTGATTAGCCGGGGCTATGGCGGGAAAGGTGCTTTTCCTGCTTATGTCGATTTAAATACTGCACCAGAGGTGGTGGGAGATGAACCTGCCTTGATTGTTCAGGCGACCGGTGTGCCGATGGCCGTAGGGCCTAATCGGCAGAAAAGTATTGAGCTTTTACTGGAAAAGCATGCGCTGGATCTGGTGATCTGCGATGATGGTTTACAGCACTGGGCTTTAAATCGTCAGATTGAGTGGATTGTGCTGGACAATAATCGCGGTCTGGGCAACCAGAAGCTCTTGCCAGAAGGTTATCTGCGTGAACCGGTGACGCGGCTGGAGACGGGTACCATCATTGAACATGCCGCCAATCCGACCTCTTCTTTACATATGCATCTGGCTGCATCACAGCCTTATCTATTGAATCAGGACAGTAGTAAAAGCTTTGATCCTGAAACTAATTTTTATGCCGTGGTCGGTATTGGTTTTCCACAACGTTTTTATCAGACGCTAAAAAGCCTTGGTTTGCAGCAGTTCCAGTGCCATGAATTTCCAGATCATCATGATTATGCAATTGAAGATCTGCAATTTGAAGATAATCATCCCATCATTACCACTGAAAAAGATGCGGTCAAAATGATGACATTGCTCCAGAAATACCCAGATTATCAGCGTGAAATCTGGGTGGTGCCGGTAAATGCGGTCTTGTCTGATGCCTGTTATTCGGTATTACAACAGCAATTGCTCCAACAGGGTATTTCCATTTCCTAAGGTTTATTTTCGATGAAACATATAGTCATTCCTGCACGATTTTCGAGTTCACGTTTACCTGGTAAACCTTTGCTGAATATTCATGGACGTCCCATGATTCTGCGTGTGGTCGATCAGGCTAAAAAAGTGCAAGGTTTTGACGATCTGTGTGTGGCGACCGATGATCAACGTATTGCAGAAGTCTGCCAAGCCGAAGGTGTGGATGTGGTGCTGACTTCAGCTGATCATCCTTCCGGTACGGACCGTTTAAGCGAAGTGGCTCGAATCAAGGGTTGGGCGAGTGATGACATCATTGTAAACGTGCAGGGCGATGAACCTTTACTGCCGGCACAACTGGTGAAGCAGGTGGCGCAGTTGTTAGAAGATCAGCCTGAATCTTCCATGTCGACGCTATGTGAGCCTATTTATCAGCTAGCAGAATTTAAGCGTGACAGCATTGTTAAAGTGGTGATGTCAAAACACAATCAAGCACTGTATTTTAGCCGTGCCACCATTCCTTATGACCGTGAGGGAGCCAAGCTGGCTGAACCAAAGCTGCATGATCAGGCCTATCGTCATTTAGGCCTATATGCCTATCGGGTCAAACTGTTGCAAGAATATGTGACCTGGGAAATGGGTGTGCTAGAGAAACTGGAATCTCTAGAACAATTACGGGTGCTGGAAAATGGCCATCATATTGCCATTGCGGTGGCTGAAGCCAGCTTGCCGCCAGGGGTAGATACCCAGGAAGATCTGGATCGATTGAATCAGATGGATCTTTCCCATTTTGCCTAAGAAGAGTCAAATACATGCCTTTTGATGTCAAAGCACAGATTTATCCATGGCAGCAACAGGTTTGGGAAACGTTGACTGGCCGTTTTCCCAAACTGGGGCATGGGTTATTATTTTATGGAAAAAAAGGTTGCGGTAAAGAAGCTTTTAGCCAGCAGTTTTTGGCTTGGATATTGTGCCTGAATCGTCAGCCTGCCGGGGCCTGTGGTGAATGCGGCAGCTGTCAGTGGCTCAAAGCCGATACCCATCCGAATTATGTGCACATCAGCACGGATGAAGACAATAAAAAACAGAACGCCAAAATCAGGATTGAAAAAATCCGCGATCTTTTGCCTTTTGTGCAACAGACCGTAGATGGCTGGCGGGTTATTGTGATTGAACCGGCAGAAGCCCTGAATATTGCCTCTTCAAATGCTTTATTAAAAACTCTGGAAGAGCCGGGTGAAAATATTGTCATTATCCTGCTCGCCGATCATTATCTGAAATTACCGGCCACAATCCGGAGTCGCCTGCAACACTTTGCTTTGGACCGGATTTCAGCTGAGCAGTTTAGTGCGTATGTCCAGCAACAATTGCCTGACGCAGGTTCAAGCCAGCAACAGCTGCTGATGAGCCTGTCAAATCAGATGCCTTTACAGGCAGTTGAAGTGGCTCAAAGTAGCTGGTTGCCTTTACGTCAGGAATTTCTGGCAGACTGGAGCAAACTGGTCACCCAAAAAAATATGCCGATGGCAATTGCGACCAAGTGGAATAAAAGCTTGAGTTTTGGTGAATTTGGTCAAATGTTTGAATACTTGTTGTCCGATTTGATTTGTGTCAAGCTAAATCAGGCGGTAAAAAACATTGATTTGAACTTCGATGTGCTGGCCGAACAATATTCATTAGAAACACTTTTTAAGATTTATGAAGATTTTCAGCAAGCCAAGCGATATCTCGAGCAGAACGTACAAAGTAATCTGGTACTCGATGAATTGTGTATCAAACTGATGAATCTTTAATTAAGGGGAAACGATATGCAACCACGTATGGGCGGGATTATTCATGCCAATATAGCGGATCTGGAAACGCTCTTTGCCAGTTACATGCCTTATGTGGTGGGTGGTGGACTTTTTATTCCTTCCAAGCAGCCCGTTAAACTCGGTGAGGAGGTTTTTGTATTAACCACTTTGCCTGAACAAAGCCAGAAAATTCCGTTAACCGGTAAGGTGATCTGGGTGTCCCAAAAGCAAAATGGCCTCAAACCACAAGGCTTCGGGATCCAGTTGACAGGTGAAAAAGGCGTTTTTTTCAAAAATGAAGCAGAACGTCTGGTTGCAGGTCTTAAATCTGTAGGACGTAAAAGTTACACTATGTAGTTAATTTACCTTTGGTAGGAAACTCATTGTGTTTGTAGATACTCATTGTCATTTAACGATGCTTGATTTAACACCTTATGATGGTGATCTGGATCAGGCCCTTGCGCAGGCTCGTGAAGCAGGTGTATCAAAGTTCATGAGTATCTCGGTCGATCTGGATGATCATATCGAGCTGGCCAAGATTGCGGCGCGTCATGCAGATGTCGGTTATACCGTCGGCGTTCATCCTTGTGAAGAGGCTGCCACTATGGCGCGTGCCACCACAGAATATCTGGTGGAGCTGGCGCAGCCTGAAAAAGTCTGGGCAATTGGTGAGACTGGCCTGGATTATTATCATAGTACCGACTTCATTTCTGAACAGAAAGACTGTTTTGCCCGTCATATTCATGCTTCACAAATCGTGAAAAAACCGGTGGTGGTACATACCCGCGCGGCCAAGCACGATACAGTTGACATCATTCGTGCAGAAAAATCTACACATGGCATTTTGCACTGTTTTACCGAAGATTGGGCAACCGCCAAAGCCGTTTTAGACTGCGGTTACTATGTGTCTTTCTCCGGTATTGTTTCTTTTAAAAATGCCCAGGATCTGCGTGACGTTGCCAAACAGGTTCCGCTGGACCGAGTGCTGATTGAAACCGATAGTCCTTATCTGGCTCCGATGCCGTATCGCGGTAAATCTAATGAGCCTAAATACGTTCCTTATGTAGCCAAAGCGCTTTGCGATGTATATGATAAGTCGCTAGAAGAAATGGCTGAAATCACAAAGCAAAACTTTGAGAACCTGCTTAATTTAAAGTAAATAAAGTTAGATAAGAGACAAGAGAGTTATAGGGTGAAGATGGATCGTCAGGCTCAGTTTCGAGCAAGAGAAACCTTAATTTTTCAAGTGGCAGAGCAGCTTCTGCTGGAAAATGGTGAAGCAGGCATGACTCTGGATGCACTTGCTGCCGAGCTGGATCTGGCCAAAGGGACACTCTATAAACACTTTCAAAGTAAAGATGAACTGTACATGCTGCTGATTATCCGTAATGAGCGCATGTTGCTGGAAATGATCCAGGACAGTGACAAGGCTTTTCCTGAACATCTGGCTTTCTTTATGCTGCACCATTTACATCATCCTGAACGTACCGTGCTGTTTCACCAGATTGAAGAACGACTTTCAACAACGGGTGTGGGAATTCAGCATCTGTTTAGCGAACTTTATCAGGTGCGTAAACAACGTTTACGTCTGATTATCCGTATGACTGAAACTTATCTGGCTTCCATCAATAGCAGTATGTCGGTACGTGATTATCTGGCCTCAATCTGGTCACTGACTTATGGTGCGGCAGCGATTCTGAATTCCAGCTTCTATCAGCGTTATCTGGGTTCACGAGATACTTTGCGGGTCGCTTATATTGATCAGGCTCTGGCCTTGCCCAAACACGTGCATTCAGTCGGGCAATTGGTCTAAGGCTTGGGTATGACCAGTTCTCCTTATCACATCCGTGGATTTACCTTAGTAGAACTAATGGTCGTCATTGTGATTATGGGAATTATGGCCTCACTGGTTTTGATAAATACAGGCGGGGTCGAGCAGCGTAAAGCCATGCAGGCGAGGGAAGTTCTGCTGCTGGACCTACAGCGTATTTTAAGAGAAGCCAATGATCAGTCACGTATATTGGCATTGACTATTCAGCCTGCGACAGATGTGACGCCGTTTCGTTATGCGGTCACGGAATATCGACCACAGACCCAGTCCACGATCAATGCACAAAAATGGCAGAATTATGCAGAATTTAAGCTGCGTAATTTACCGGAGCAGGTGTCTTTTCAGGTGCAGTCTCTGGAACAGCGTTATACAAATGCTCAGAACCCTGACCTGACTCAGGCAGATACGCCCAAGCTGATCTGGCTGGGCAATGGTGAAGTGAAACCGGTACGTATCCAGTTTTTTCTGGAAAACCGTGAAGTAGGCCATCCAATAGAAATTGATCATCTGGGTAAAATCAATGCCGGCTAAAGATTTAATGCATGAGGCTGTATTGAACCGAGTGCCGAAACAAGACCTTGCGGACGCTCACTTCACAAGCACCGTTTCCAAAATGATTTGCAAAACAGGTGCTCTTCGCTCAAAGAAGAGCCGATTTCAGTCTGTTTCAGGTTTTACCTTGCTAGAAGTTATGGTGGCTTTAGCTATCTTTGCTACAGCGGCCATGACCCTGACCAAAGTGGCGATGCAATATACCCAGTCTACTGCCCATGCAGTACTTAGAACTAAAGCCCAATTTGTTGCATTGAATGAAGCGGCACAAATGGAAATCAATCAGGAGTGGCTGAGTGGAACATCTTCAAGGCAACTCATCCAGCAGGACGAAACCTGGCAGATTGATAAACGGAGCGAGCAGACCATTAGCCCCAATGTGCAGCGGATTGAGTTACAAGTTAGTCTCATCAATACTGAAAGTGGGCAAGTGGAATCTGGTATTAGCACCCTGACATTTTTTAATCACCGTAAGAATCCAGTACCATGAAGCCTCAAGGATTTACCTTAGTTGAATTATTGGTCGCCATTACCATTTTTGCGGTGCTTTCTGCACTAGGTTGGCAGGTTTTTGATTATATTAATAAAAGCAAAGACCAGAATGCGATGCATGAATACCGTTTAAACCAGTTACAGGATACTTATCAGCAGATTTTACGTGATACGGTGCAGGCGGTACCACTGACAGCCAATATAAATGGCCAGATTCAACCTGCACTGGTTTTACAAAATGGACGTTTTAATTTTAGTAAAACAGGCGTAACTGATCCTTTGCAGGAAGGTATTTCGCCTGATGAGCGCGTGGAATACCAGTACCGTTCAGAGGAGCAAAAGCTTTACCGTTTAAAATACCGTAATCTGAACCAGACCGGACGTGATCAGCCAGAATCCAGCGTCTTGCTCAATCATGTCGAACAATTTGAAATTTTAGTGCTCAATCCGAATGAGCTGACTCAGTGGCCAGATTCTTCAGCTGATCTCAACCAGGTGGCGCAAAAACAGCGCCTGCCGAAAGGCATTAAAATCAAATTAACCGTAAATGGGGTGAATTATGAATGGATATTCAGCCTGCTAAATACAGATTTTCTGCTTGCTCCCCAAGGCCAACCATAACAAGAAATACAGATGAAGAAAACGATCGCGATTCAACAGCAGCAGGGTATAGCACTGATCACCATTCTGGTCATGGTAGCATTGGCTACAATTCTCGCGGCCACTATTGCAAAGCGCCAGACGGCCACTGCGGAAAGTACGGCTTATTTAATGCGCCAAAATCAGTCTTTAATGTATGCCAAAAGTGCAGAAGCTTTTTTTGCTGAGTTGTTGGTCGATGATGCTAAAAATGCCCCAGATGTAGACCATTTAAATGAAACCTGGGCTCAGCCCATGCCTGCTTTCCCGGTGGAAGACGGGTATGTCTCGGGGGTATTGCAAGATGAATCGGGCAAGTTCAACCTAAACAGTCTGCTTACCAAGGAAGGTAATGTTAATGAGCATGCCAAGATATGGTTTGAGAAAATTTTAAAGCGTGCCGGATTGCCTGAGCAGCTCAGTGAAGCGGTAATTGACTGGCAGGATGCTGATGATATACCTGTCGGGCCTATGGGGGCAGAGTCCAATTATTACCAGGGCCTGCTAGATGCGGCCCTGCCTCCCAACACCAAATTTCATAGTGTGGAACAGCTAAAATTGGTACGCGGCTTTGAGGAAAATAAATATCAACTGATTGCCCCGTATGTGACCGCTGCTCCACTATCGGATAGTCCGGTGAATATTAATACCGCATCAGCTTTTCTTCTGGCCAGTATGGATGAAAAGCTGGATATTCATGGCATACAGCAAGTTTTGAAAAAACGTCAGGCAAATCTGGAGCATTTTTCCAGTGTGTCAGAGCTTTGGGCCATTGAACCTTTTAGTCAGGTCAGTGCAGATAAGCGTAATCTGGTCAATAATTTATTAGGCATACAATCTCATTATTTCAAGGCCCGGATTGAAGTGATGCTGAGTGAACGCAAGCGCCAGTTCAGCAGCGATTTAGTGCGTCAGGAACAGCAGGTTCATATCGCATATCGCAGCATGGCGCCGTTTTAATTTGACAGGTTAAAAGTGCCCAAGTCATTGTTCATCTACATGATCCTTTTTTCCCATCAGCCTGAACAGCAAAATTAATCCTTCTTTATCCACTTTTGGTCTATAATCCAAAGATATTCACCTATTTTTTGACGATATTAGGGCATATGTTAATTCGTAAGTTATTTAAATTTGAAAATGCTCATATTGTGCGTAACTGCACATCGGACCGCTGCAAGCGTTCGATTCATGGTCATAGTTATAAAGTCGAGTTACTGCTAAAAGCGTCGAAATTGGATCATGGTCAGATGGTCTATGATTTTGGTTTGCTCAAAGGTGTAATTAAAGACCTTTATGATTCTTTTGATCATGCCATTTGTTTCTGGCAGCAGGACGATCCGGAGTATATTCAGGCTTGCAAGAAGTTTAGTGCACGTTGGATCTCTTTGCCTGTATCGCCCTCTGCGGAACAGTTTTCCCGTATTTTCTTCTTTCTGGCACAGCAAGTGCTGGCCTCGACCGTCACCCAGAATGGTGAAGGGGATGTCGAAGTATATTCAGTAATCGTACATGAAACGGATACTGGCTATGCACAAAGCTTCCTGGAAGATATTGAAAATGAGCAGATGGGGTTATTGACTCTAGATCAGATTGAGTTTTCAGAGCAGGTACAGGCCGAATGGACTGAGCCGCAGATGTATAATAAACTGAAACAGGGAATCGCCTTTCACAACCCGACTGTGGATTTACAGGTCAAACGCTAAAAGCGCAGGACTGACGCATACTGACATAGATTTAGGATTGAAGAATGTCTTTAAATGAACAGCAAATGGCTAAACTGAGTAAAGTTCAGTTAGATGAAAGCTGGAAATACGCTTTGAGTGATTTTTTGCTCGGTTCCAAAATGGATGCGTTAAAAGCGTTTTTAATTGAAGAGAAAAAAGCAGATAAAATTATTTATCCACCGAATCATCTGATTTTTAATGCCTTAAATATCACTCCGCTGGACCGGGTTAAAGTAGTGATTTTAGGGCAGGACCCTTATCATGGTCCGAATCAGGCGCATGGCTTAAGTTTTTCGGTGCAGAAGGGCGTACCATTGCCGCCTTCTTTACGTAATATCTTTCATGAATTGCACAATGATCTGGGGGTGGAAAGCCCTAAGCATGGCGATTTAACCCACTGGGCAGAGCAAGGGGTGCTATTGCTCAATGCTGTCCTGACCGTAGAAGCCAGTCAGCCGACTTCGCATCAAAAACGTGGGTGGGAAGAGTTTACCGATCACGTGATTGACATATTAAATGAACAGCGCGAACATATTGTCTTTATCCTTTGGGGCGCATACGCACAGCGTAAAGGACAGCGCATTGACCAGAATAAACATCTCGTATTAAAGGCTGCTCATCCTTCGCCTTTAGCCGCAAACCGGGGTGGTTTCTTTGGTTGCAAAGTGTTTTCAAAAACAAATAATTATCTTAAACAACATGGCATTGAGCCTATAGATTGGCAGCTGGACGCATGACTTACTCTCCTGTAAATAAATCTTATCATCCGGATTTGATTGTTGAAGAAGCGCACAACGGGTGGCGCATTGTTCGCTTGAATCGTCCGAAATCCTTACATGCTCTCGATGAATCGATTGTGACGGCATTGCTTGAAGTTTTTCAGGATTTTTATACGGATGAAAATGTAAAAGCAATCTGGCTGGATTCTACTACGCCCAAAGCATTTTGTGCGGGTGGAGATGTGCGCAAGCTGCGTCAATTGGTCATCAATGATGAAGTAGCGACAGCCAATAAATTTTTTGAACAAGAATATGCGCTGGATCTTCTATTGCATAACTATGCAAAACCCATATTGGTATGGGGTGAAGGCTATGTTATGGGTGGTGGCCTGGGCCTGTTTATGGCCGCGCCATTCCGCTTGGTAACACCGTACTCCCGTCTGGCGATGCCAGAAATTAATATTGGTCTGTATCCGGATGTTGGTGCAACACGCTTCCTGGCGGATCGTGGCGCGATTGGCCTGTTTACTGGTTTGACCGGCTCGATTATGACAGCCGCAGGTGCTTATGGAATTGGCTGGGCAACGCATATCTGTGATGCCGCACGTGACACTGTTCTGAACAGGGTGGTGAATATTGACTGGGATCATTATCCGGCAGGCGATTTTCGAGCAATTGATGATACGCTGAACAGCATGCATCGTCCGGTAGGCCCAGGACCATTACAAAACTCACTCGATGTGATTCAAAGTGTTTGCCGTGGGCTAAACTTTGAGCATGATTATGAGTCGATTATCGGTTTAAGTGATGCGCGTAGTGACTGGTTGCGTCAGGCCAGTGAAAATCTGCAAAAAGGTTCACCGACTACGGCTGCATTGACCTGGTTATTGTGGCAATGGGGGAAGCAGGTACATTCCTGGAATGAAGTATTTGAACTGGAAACCCAGATTTCCGACTGGAAAATTCGTCATGCGGACTTTGTCGAAGGGGTGCGTGCCCGCCTGGTCGATAAAGACCTGTCACCAGAATGGAGCCAAGGAAGCGATTTAAGCCTGAAAGGAATTCTTTCAGCCAACCCGCCTGTCACGACGATTGAAAGCTGGAATGAATTGCTCAAGCATTATGGTGTGATCTGAAGCTGAATGTCTGAAACACACTATAAAGATGAAGACTGGATGCAGCTTGCCTATGAGCAGGCTGCATTGGCTGCTGAACAGGGGGAAATTCCTGTGGGTGCAGTGATTGTAAGTCAACAGCAGGTAATTGGACGTGGATTCAATGCGCCTATCTCCCTGAACGACCCTACAGCCCATGCCGAAATCGTGGCGTTACGTGAAGCCTGCCACAATCTGCAAAATTATCGCCTGCCCGATGATGCTGTACTCTATGTAACCTTGGAGCCTTGCACCATGTGTGTAGGGGCATTGGTACATGCACGCGTATCTCGGGTGGTGTTCGGAACGACCGAGCCGAAAGCTGGTTCTTTGGTCAGTGCCCGCAAGCTTTTTGAAACTGGGTATTATAACCATGTCTTTTCCTTTGAAGCAGGCTGTATGCAGCAGCAATGCTCCGAACAGCTGAGCATTTTTTTTAAGCAGCGCCGCGAACAGAAGCGTGAGCTCAAGCGACAAGAAAAGTTACGCAATACCCAAAAATAAATGAATATTATCCGCTAGAATTTTCTCACCTTAAAACAAGTCATACACAGGAAAAATAATGAACTCTATTCAAGTCAAAAAGGAATTTCCCGCATCTGTTGCTCAGGTTTTTGATCTGCTGTCCAAACATGCAACTTATAATATTGCCTTTGCGCCATTACAGGTCAAGCGTATTAAGGATTCTGCTGATGCTGAACGCCCCGATGGAGTGGGTTCGGTGCGGAGCATGGGAATCGGTCCAATCAAACCGTTAAAGGAACAGATTACTTTACTCGAAGAAAATCAGCGAATTGAATATAAAATTGTTAAAAATCCTCTGATCAAGCATCATTTGGGTATTATTGAGTTTGAGGAAAAAGAGGCGGATAAAACCTTGGTGACTTATACTATCGAATTGCAGACGCGTGTTCCTTTGACCAGTAAATTGATCCTTGCACAGTTAAAAACTGGGATTAAACTAGGACTCGCAAAACTTGCAAAATCTGTTTAAACAACAACGGAAGCGTAATGACAGTTCAAATTATTACTATTGATGGTCCAAGTGGATCTGGTAAAGGCACCTTGGCTGCGAAACTGGCAGACCATTATCAGTTTCATCTATTGGATTCAGGTGCCTTATATCGTCTTTTAGGGCTGTCATTGCATCAACATGGCTTGCTGGAGGAAATGGATAAGCGGCTCGCAGAGTGCATACAATCTGCAACAAATTTAGATATACAGTTTGTCAGCAGTATTGCCGGGACTCAGGTGCTTTTAGAGGGCGAAGATGTTTCTCAAACGATCCGTACTGAACGGGTGGGGGAGTTTGCCTCAAAAGTAGCCGCAATTCCTGAACTTAGAGCAGCGTTGGTGGCGCGTCAACATGCTTTTGCACAGGCGCCCGGCCTGGTGGCCGATGGTCGAGATATGGCGACTGCGATTTTTCCTCAGGCACAAGCCAAAATTTATTTGACGGCATCGGCCGAATCACGTGCGCAAAGGCGCCTAAAGCAGTTGCAGGGAATGGGGCTGGATGTTAAAATAAACGACATTTTAGCTAATATTCAGGCGCGGGATAAACGAGATATGGAGCGTACAGTTGCTCCGCTCAAGCCTGCTGATGATGCGTACATTATCGATAGTTCTGATCTGAATATCGATGAAGTATTCCGGTTGATGACAACTTATGTCAATCAGCGCTTAGCCAAATAACCTATTTTTTCAGCAAATGCATAGCTTGATCAGTTTTATAAGGACTATGTAGATGCTTAATTAAACCGGCCTTGTCTGATCCAAGACCGCTGACTTTATCGGAAATATCATGACCGAATCTTTTGCAGCCCTCTTTGAAGAAAGTGAATTAAACCTCAACGTTGAAAAGGGCGCTGTCATCCAGGGCGTTGTAGTAAGCATCGACTCTGACTGGGTAACTGTTGACACTGGTCTTAAATCTGAAGGTGTTGTTGACCGTGCGGAGTTCTTAAATGAACAACGCGAACTTGAAGTTCAAGTAGGCGACACAGTTGACGTAGTTGTTGAAGCACTTGACAACGGTATGGGTCAAACAGTTCTTTCACGCGAAAAAGCTAAACGCGCTGAAACTTGGACTAAACTTGAAAAAATCTTTGAAGACGGCGAAATCGTTACTGGTGTTATCTCTGGTAAAGTTAAAGGTGGTTTCACTGTTGACATCGGTCCAGTACGTGCGTTCTTACCAGGTTCACTTGTAGACACTCGTCCTATCCGTGACACGACTCACCTTGAAGGTAAAGAGTTAGAGTTCAAGGTTATCAAGCTTGATGCTAAACGTAACAACGTTGTTGTTTCACGTCGTGCGGTTATGGAAGCTGAATCTTCAGCTGACCGTGAAGCGCTTCTTGCTCAGCTTGAAGAAGGTCAAACAGTTACTGGTACAATCAAGAACCTTACTGACTATGGTGCGTTCGTTGACCTTGGCGGTATTGACGGTCTTCTTCACATCACTGACATGGCTTGGAAACGTATCAAGCACCCATCAGAAGTTGTTGAAGTAGGTCAAGAAGTTACTGTTAAAGTACTTAAGTTTGACCGTGAGCGTAACCGCGTATCTTTAGGCCTTAAGCAATTAGGCGAAGATCCATGGTTAGCGATCATGAGCCGTTACCCTAAAGGTTCTATCGTTAAAGCTCGTGTAACTAACTTAACTGACTATGGTTGCTTCGCTGAAATCGCTGAAGGCGTTGAAGGCTTAGTACACGTTTCAGAAATGGACCACACAAACAAAAACATCCACCCATCTAAAGTTGTTCAGATCGGTGACGAAGTTGATGTGATGGTTCTTGAAGTTGATGAAGAGCGTCGTCGTATCTCTCTTGGTATTAAACAAACTCGTGCTAACCCATGGGAAGAGTTTGCTAAGAACCACGATAAAGGTGAAAAAGTTTCAGGTACGATCAAGTCAATCACTGACTTCGGTATCTTCATCGGTTTACCAGGCGGTATCGATGGCCTAGTTCACTTGTCTGACATCTCTTGGAACGAGCAAGGCGAAGAAGCTATCCGTCGCTACAAGAAAGGTGACACTGTTGAAGCGGTTATCCTGTCTGTAGATGCTGAAGGCAACCGTATCAGCCTTGGTATCAAGCAGTTGAACAGCGATCCATTCAACGATTTCTTGGCGGCTAACGAACGCGGTGCGCTGGTGAAAGGTACTGTAACTGCAGTTGACGCTAAAGGCGCTACTGTTAAGTTAGCTGACGAAGTTGAAGCAACTCTTAAAGCATCTGAAATCAATCGCGACCGTGTTGAAGATGCGACTAAATTCTTAGAAGTTGGTCAAGAAGTTGAAGCTAAGATTATCAACGTAGATCGTAAATCTCGCTCTATCAACTTGTCTATCAAAGCGAAAGATGAAGCTGAAGAGAAAGAAGCAGTTGCTAACCTGAAAACTACTGCTGTAGCTCAAGACAATGGTCCTAAGACTATTGGTGACTTGATCAAGGCGCAAATGAACAATTAATAGTAGATGATGGAATGTATTGTTAATGTAAGTTAACTGATACTTTCTATACAAATACTGTAAACGGTAGCGTAGTATTTAATTATTGCGCTACCGTTTTGTATTTAAACAGGTTATTATCTGGGAATAGATCCCAAGTAGCTTGATAATTAAAGAGGTCGCAGATGACTACTGAAGCACTTAATAAGTCTGACTTAATAGAGCGTATTGCATTAAAAAATCCACATTTGGCTGAGCCATTGGTGGAAGAAGCGGTTAAAATCATGATTGATCAAATGATTGAGGCTTTATCAGCCGACAACCGTATTGAAATCCGCGGATTTGGTAGCTTCGCACTGCATCATCGTGAGCCTCGTGTGGGTCGTAACCCAAAAACAGGTAAGTCAGTAGAAGTGGCAGCAAAAGCTGTTCCACATTTCAAGCCTGGTAAAGCCTTACGTGACGCAGTAAACGAATCGGCAATGAAGCCATAATATTTACGGGGTAGCTATGCGTTACATTCTGGTTGTTCTTTTACTGGTACTTTTTGGTTATTCATTGGCTCTTGTTTTACAAAATGGCACCGAGTTATCAGTAGACCTGCTTTTCACTCAGGTTCCAGCCATGCGTCTGGGGCTATTACTGTTACTTACTTTATCTTTAGGGGTCGTTGTTGGCTTATTATTGGGCGTGCAAGTATTCCGTGTATTTCAAACCAGTTGGGAAATTAAACGACTCCATAAAGATATTGATCATCTGCGTAAAGAACAGTTAAATACTGCGAAAATGATGGCTGCTGAGGCTGCTGCCCAGAGCCGCCATGAAAAAACAGTATTAGATATTAACCCTAATGATCGACCATCTACACCCCTTTAAATTAGTGTATGCAGTCAGAGGTCTTGACTGAATATGCAAATATATTAATTTCAGCGCCTTTAAGCTCAGCTCAAAGGCGTTTTTTATTAGGCTTTACACTATTAAAGACTATAAAAATAAAAAGCTTGGTTTGAATTTTAAATTGATTTTAAAAATATTCTTGGTCGTTTTTGGCTTAATCCGTATAATGCCTTAATTTTGTCAGTTTGAAGGGTCTCCTCATGAGTATTATTGTTGCCTTAGATGCGAAAAGTCATTATGACGCAATGACTATTGCCGGACAATTAGACCCTCAATTATGCCGTGTAAAAGTCGGTAAAGAACTATTTACCCATGAGGGCTCCTCTATTGTTAAAGCCTTACATGGTGAAGGTTTTGAAGTATTTTTAGATTTAAAATTTCACGATATTCCAAACACAACTGCACAAGCGGTATGTGCTGCTGCGGATATGGGTGTATGGATGGTGAATGTTCACGCTTCGGGTGGACGTAAAATGATGGAAACCTGTGTCGAGCGTTTAAAAGCCGGGAACTATAATACCCAGCTGATTGCAGTAACAGTATTAACCTCAATGGGGCGTGAAGATCTGGCGGATTTGGGGCTGGATATTGAGCCTTTTGAGCAGGTTAAGCGTCTTGCAAAATTAACTAAAGAGAGCGGTCTGGATGGGGTGGTATGTTCAGCTCAAGAAGCAAAAATGCTGCGTGAAAATTTAGGTGCAGAGTTTGCGTTGGTCACCCCGGGTATTCGTCCAGAAGGCTCAAGTGCTGATGACCAAAAGCGTATTTTGACACCAAAGCAGGCGATGCTAGATGGTGCTACGCATTTAGTGATTGGCCGTCCGATTACGAAATCGGAAAATCCTCGTCAGATGTTAAAAGATATTTTGCTGACTTTGTAAGTCTTGCAGCATAAAAAAGCCTTTCAACTGAAAGGCTTTTTTATGGATAAAGAAAATAGACACTAAGAAATAATGATTAGGTTTGCAATTTTCTAGTTTTTCTTTAAAAGAGCGAGAGATTTTCGCAAATGGTGATGAGTCAGAGTTTAAAACCCAGTTTAGATTGCCGCCAATACACTGACTAAAATCGGTGCCAATACCGATAACACAAAACCGCTAACCATCGCATGAGGAATAAAGTCATTGCCACATGCCTGTTTCACCATAGGTAAAGTGACATCCATCGCGGTTGCGCCGGCAGATGAAATTGCAGAACGTGGATAGCGCCATCCGATCATGTACATAAACAGAATGGCAAAAATCTCCCGGAACAGGTCATTCATCAGTGCGATACTGCCAAGCTCTGCATTTTTGAGTTCGGTTACGACCACACCGGACATTGAATAGAAACCATATCCTTGTGAGAGCATGATCAGGTCTTTTAAGGCGATGTGCGAGTTCCAGAACGAATATAAGACCACCCCCAATAATGAGCCTACAATACAGCCCACAGGAACCAGCATGATGCGCCAGTTCAGCCAGGATTTATCCAGGGGAGAATAGGCTAAGTCAAGCCCGATTAGCAGCATATAGACCAGTAATAAATGCCAGGTACTGATATGCAAGCTGTAATCATGGTGGCTGGAAAATTCAGCAATTGCATAACCCAAACCAAGTGCAATGAAGGCATAGCTGATATTGATCAGGGAGCTTAGCAATAATTCAGCAGACACCTTTCCCTGCAAGGGCGTAACACCTATAGCTTTATAGAGCGCATAGCAGCAGATAAAAGCGCCTAAAGAAGTTGCAAGCGCAATACTGAGGGAACTAGAGAGAATTAGCGATGGGCTGGTAATGCTGTGCAGCGTCTGAGAAAACTCAATTGCAATCGCAATCAATAGAATATAGGTAAAATAAGGCAATATTTTAAAAGCGAATTTTTCCAGCCACTCCGGAATTCTTTTTGCCAGAACAAAGCCGAAAAACAGACAAAACAGTAACTGAAAAATAAGCCACAAAGATTGCATACAAATAGGCAGGTAATGGAATACCTGCCTATTATGACCAAATCATGTTTAAGCTGCACGGTTTCCTGAAGATTTATTCAGCAATCTGTAAGCTGCCGGATTTGGTTTGCGGGTCTGTAACCAGTATTTCCAGGTATAGGTTGGCCAGAGGGCAAAGTTTTTACCACCATCCTGCTGATACCAGCTGACGCAGCCCGATTGCCATACTGTACCTTTTAGCTGTTCCTGAATATCGTGGTTAAACTGTTCCTGAATGTCGTCTTTTACCACAATGGCTTCACATTGTGTCCGTTTTACCAGCTGAATCAGCTGTAGAATATAATTTATCTGGGATTCGATCATAAAAATAACCGAGTTGTGCGCAAGTATGGTATTGGGACCCAGCAATTGGAACAGGTTCGGGAAACCTTTGGTGCAGATGCCGTAATAACTTTCCGCTCCCGTTTTCCAGGCATCTTTCAGTTCAAGACCATTTTGACCATAACATGCAAAGGAGTTTAGATAGATTCTTGGATCGGTAATAAAGCCAGTCCCATAAATCAGGCAGTCGATGGGACGTTCTTTCCCATCTTGGGTAATAATACTATTTTCCCTAACCTCCTGAATGCCTTCAGTAATCAGTTCAACATTTGGACGGTTGAAGGTCGGGAAGTAGGTGTTGGAAATCAGGATGCGCTTACATCCCATAATATAGTCAGGGGTCAGTTTTTTTGCAGTGGCCTTATTCTTGACCTGATAACGGATAAACGCTTCAGCCAGTTTCTGTCCATATTTCATGATCTGTGGTTGAACAATAGGTACAACCCGCGATTCATTCGACCAGTAAAGCCGCGCACGGTGAATTTTTCGGAACCAGTCAAAGCGGCTGAACAGCTTTTTATCCAGAGCCTGATAGACCCGCTCATCACGTGGAATTACCCAGGCTGCGGTACGCTGGAATACATACAGGTTTTTGACTTCAACTGCAATTTTTGGAATGTACTGAATGGCACTGCCACCGGTGCCAATTGAGGCTACATTTTTGTCAGTCAGATTGTATTCGTGATCCCAGTGGGAGGAGTGGAATACTTTACCCTTAAATTTTTCAATGCCTTTGATATGAGGAATTTGAGGTACATGCAAGGGACCCGAAGCCAAGACCATGAACTGAGCAATCACTTTACGATTATTGTTTAGTTCTAGATGCCATTCGCAGTCATTTTCCTGATAGCTTGCCGATTTTACCTCACTGTTAAACTGACAGTAGTTGTTCAGGTTATAGTTTTGAGCCAGATCCTGAATATAGGCAAAAATTTCAGGAGCTTCGGCATAACGTTTGCTCCAATCGGTCTTCGGGGCAAAGGACAGGGAATACAGATGCGACTGTACATCACATGCTGCACCGGGATACTGGTTTTCACGCCATGTTCCACCGACATCATCTGCTTTTTCAAGAATGATAAAGTCTCTGATTCCTGACTGGAGCAGGCGTATGGCCATGCCAAGGCCACCAAATCCAGCCCCTATAATTGCTATTGTGGTTTTTTGAATATTCTGTGTAGATGATGCATCTCGCATATTTTTATATTCCTGATATACATATTTTTAACCCAGCATAATAGAGTTTCTAGCGCGATAACATGATGCCGATGACATTAATATTGATATATTCGGCAATTTGCAACTGTGCCTTAATATAGTAAAAAATAAAAGACGTTCTGAATTTGAAAAACTTATGAAAAGATCAATTCTGGGTTTACTGTATATAATTCAGGGAATGCGCAAGGCAGGCGTAGATGTGGATGAGCGTTTGCAGGGTATTGGTATACATGCAGATGCTCTTGATCCTGCAGCTGTGATTCATCCTGAGCTTGAAAAAGATGTGTTCAGGGTGATTGGTGAATCTGTTGCAGCAGAGGCAGGCCTGGAAATTGGACAACATTATGCACTTGCTGGCTATGGACCTTTGCTGATGTTGCTGGTGACCAGTGATAATATCGCTACGGTGCTTAAAAAAGGCATTGAATATCAGGGTTTGACACATCTGACAGGACATTTAAGCCTGAAGCGTTCAGCGCATGCGGTGGCGTTGTGTTATCAGCCTGAAGATTTACTGACCCCCCTGGGTCAACTTCGTGCCCAATGTGAAATTTCAGGAACTTATAAGTTTATTCAGGATATTTACAGAATGATGGGATTGGCCAGGCCTGATCTAAAGGTCGAGCTGCCATTTGCCCAGCCGGAAGATCCTGATATCCAGAAAATGTACCGTGACTATTATGGTCCGCAGCTTCAGTATTCGAGTACAAGTGCTGCATTCTGGTTTGATGAAGCGGTATTGGATATCAGGATTCCTTCAGAGGATGCAGTGACTTTTGCACTCTATGAAGCTAAATGTCTGGCCGAAGTGCAGCGTTTGCATGAAGATGAAAATACACCGACTGTGGTACAGCGGGTACAAGATTATCTGGAGTTGCAAAACGGGATGATGCCGACAATGGCAGAAACTGCACAAGCCCTGAGTATTCCGGAGCGCACCTTGCGCCATCAGTTACAGCAAGTGGGGACCAGTTATAAGCAGATTCGAGAAGAGATTATTAAAGACAAAGCTTTGCGGTTGATTGAGTATAAACAGTATTCCATTGAAATGATTGCAGAGCTCTTGGGCTATTCTGAGCCGGCGGCTTTTAATCATGCGTTTAAGCGCTGGTTTGGGCAAAGTCCGCGACAATATGTAAAATAGCCTAAGTTTGTTTATGCCAAAGTGTTATAGCGTGATCATTGAACTTCGCTATAATTAAATTGATCCTAAATAGTACGAAATTTTATGTCCGATTTTAATTCTCAGCACAGTACCGCTTTTAATCCGATTTCTCCTGCAGAACGTTATGCGCAGGCTTTATCTTCAGGGCAGTTTATGCCGGATGATGCACAGGCCATGGCAGTACATGAATTGAACCGTGTCTGGCTGGAATTGATACAGCGTTTTAAGGCGTCTAAAAAAGCCTTCCGCCGTTTTCGTCGCCAAACTGCGCCCAAAGGGGTATATATGTGGGGCGGTGTCGGACGTGGAAAAACCTGGTTGATGGATCAGTTTTATGAGTCGATTCCATTTCGCCGCAAAACCCGCATGCACTTTCATCATTTCATGCAATATGTACATCGTGAATTAAACAAATTATCGGGCCAGCGTAATCCATTAGATTCCGTGGCCGATCAAATTTATAAAGAAGCGGTCATTATCTGTTTTGATGAGTTTTTTGTATCCAACGTTACGGATGCCATGATTCTGAGCGATTTGTTTCAGAAACTCTTTGAGCGTGGGATTACCTTGGTGGCAACTTCCAATATTGCACCGGATGGTCTATATAAAAACGGTATTCACCGTGATCGCTTTTTGCCTACGATTGAATTGGTCAAGAAAAATTGTGTGATTCTAAATGTCGATGCAGGCGTGGATTACCGTCTGCGTGTGCTAAAGCAGGCACAGCTGTTTAAATATCCATTAACGCATGAAAATAAAAACTGGATGGCTCAACGCTTTAAGGCCTTGACCCAGACCCAGGTTCAATCTCAGGAACCGATTATTATCAATAATCGTATCGTAGAAACAGTGGCACATACTGAAGACGTATTATGGTGTGAATTTTCAGAGTTGTGTCTAAAACCGCGCAGTCCTGCTGACTTTATTGAAATCTCCAATATTTATAATACTGTGCTGGTCAGTAATGTGCCGCATTTAACCGATTTCCTGAACGACGGAACCCGCCGTTTTATTTATCTGGTCGATGAATTTTATGACCGTGGAGTCAAATTGCTGCTCACCTCGGAGGATAATATCATTGATATTTACCAAGGTGAGAAGCTGGCCTTTGAAATTGAACGGACCCGTTCACGTCTACTAGAGATGCAGTCGGATGAATATCTGTGCTCAGAGCATCGCCAGATTGAAAAAATTGCCTCAAGTGAGCCTGAATAAAAGTCAAAAGTGCTGGTCTTCAACCGGCACTTTTTTTATCAGCATAAAATCTGAAAGAGTCGACAACCGCGATTAAACATGGCTTAATCTTGATCTAAATATGACCTTGTATAAAAAGAACGGACAACTTTTATTCAAAAATCTGAACTTAAGTCTAATGTCTCCATTTCAAAAACTTTATACACTGTCATTAGGGTATTTAGCAGAATGATAGATCCACGAATTAAATACGATCTTATATGAATATGATGAGGGTATTCATATTGGAAAAATGCTCGGTATTTAGCAATGTGATAATACTATTCAGCTAGATTTTAATCGGTATACTAGAATCTCTTGTATAAAAAGTAGCAATATCAGGAAAGACAATGACTGCACGTATTCAAAAAGGCAAGTTAGCGATTGCTAAAGAACTTTACGATTTTATCGAAAATGAAGCACTACCAGGTTCTGGTTTGGACAGTGAAACCTACTGGAAAAACTTTGAACAAGTCGTTGTTGATCTTAGCCCTAAAAACAAAGCACTTTTGGCTAAGCGTGATGAGATTCAGGCTAAAATTGATGAATGGCATCGCAATAACACATTTGAATTACAAGCTTACAAAGCTTTCTTGACTGAAATTGGCTACTTGCTACCAGAAGTAGAAGATTTCCGCATCAGCACTGAGAACGTAGACGAAGAGATTGCAGTACTGGCAGGCCCGCAGCTGGTGGTTCCAGTACGTAATGCACGTTACTGCCTGAACGCAGCCAATGCGCGCTGGGGTTCATTATATGATGCACTCTATGGCTTCGACGTCATCTCTGAAGAAGATGGAGCTGAAAAAGGTAAAGGCTATAACCCTAAACGTGGGGAGAAAGTTATTGCATTCGCGAAAAACTTCCTGAATGAAACTTTCCCGCTGGCGCAAGGCTCACATGCAGAGGCTACCCAATATGCAGTTGAGGGCGACAAGCTGGTTGTTAGTTTAAAAGATGGTTCAACGACCACTCTTGCAAATGCAGCACAATTTGTTGGCTTTAATGGCGAAGCAGCGTCACCATCTGAAATCGTATTAAAAAATAATGGCCTGCACGCAATTATCCAGATTGATGCAGATAGCCAGATTGGTCAGGCAGATGCAGCCGGCGTAAAAGACATTGTTCTTGAAGCTGCGGTAACAACTATTCAGGATTTAGAAGATTCTATCGCGGCTGTAGATGCAGAAGAGAAAGTTGAAGGCTACCGTAACTGGTTAGGTTTGATGAAAGGTACGCTGGAAGAGTCTATCGAGAAAAATGGCAAAACCATTACTCGTAAATTAAATGCTGACCGTACGTTCAAAAACCTGGAAGGCGGCGAGACCAAGCTTCATGGCCGTTCATTAATGTTACTTCGTAACGTAGGTCATCTAATGACTAACCCGGCGATCCTGGTTGATGGTGCTGAAATTTACGAAGGCATCATGGATGCGTTAATTACGCCATTGCTGTCTTTTGCAGATATCAAAGGTGAAAACACGATCAAGAACTCACGCAAAGGTTCTATGTACATTGTGAAGCCAAAAATGCACGGTCCTGAAGAGGTTGCATTTGCGGTTGAGTTGTTTGAGCGCGCTGAACAGGCACTCGGTCTTCCTGCAAAAACCCTGAAAATCGGGATTATGGATGAAGAGCGCCGTACATCTGTCAACCTGAAAAACTGTATTGCGCAAGCTAAAGATCGCACGATCTTCATTAATACAGGTTTCATGGACCGTACCGGTGATGAAATTCATACCTTTATGGAAGCGGGTCCATTCGTTCGTAAGGGTGAAGTGAAAGGTCAAATCTGGTTCCCAGCGTACGAAAATCGTAACGTGATGGTAGGTCTGCAAACCGGTTTACGTGGTAAAGCACAAATTGGTAAAGGCATGTGGCCAAAACCGGACATGCTGCTAGACATGTACAAAACCAAGAGTGAGCATCCAGAAGCAGGTGCAAGCTGTGCATGGGTTCCGTCTCCTACTGGTGCAGTAATTCACGCAATTCACTATCATCAAATCAATGTGGCAGACCGCCAGCAGGAATTGCTGTCAACTGAAGCATTGCCACTCGATGACTTGTTAACTCCACCTCTTGCGACTGACACTAACTGGTCTGAAGAAGAGAAGCTAAAAGAACTGGAAAATAACTGTCAGGGTATCTTGGGTTATGTGGTTCGTTGGGTTGATCTGGGTGTAGGCTGTTCTAAAGTGCCAGACATTAATAATGTGGGCTTGATGGAAGACCGTGCAACTTTACGTATTTCTTCCCAGCACGTAGCGAACTGGTTACGTCACGGTATCGTAACGCGTGAGCAGGTTGAAGATGTGATGCAGCGCATGGCAAAAATTGTGGATGAGCAAAATGCCAATGATCCACTGTATACGCCAATGTCAGCCGACTTTGCAAACAATATTGCGTTCCAGGCAGCTTCTGACTTGATCTTTAAAGGAGGCGAACAGCCTTCAGGTTATACAGAGCCGCTATTACACGCAGCACGTTTGAAACTTAAAGGTTATACAGGTGATTAATCCCTGTTAATTTAAAAAAGCCTCTTCGGGGGCTTTTTTTATGCCTGAGCGGAATGGGAGAACGCTAACCTAGCCAAAAGGAAAGGAACTGGCAAAGCCAAACTGTTCTGATAAAGTAAGTAGAGAGATCAAAAACAATAGGTAACAGAATGGTACATTATACAGCTCTGGATCAGCAGTTTATTGCAGGAAAATGGCAGCCAGGCCGCTCACAACAAATTATTCAAAACCTTAATCCTTATACTCAGGATCTTATTTTTAATTTACAGGCAGCCAGTACGGCAGATGTGGATGCTGCCTATACTGCTGCAATTAAGGCTTTTCAGGAAGCTGCGCTGAAATCAGTGCAATTGCGTCAGGATGTTTTGCATAAACTGCACCAGATTATTCAGTTACGCCGTGAAGAAATCATTGACTGGCTGATTGTTGAATCCGGTAGTACCCGTCTAAAAGCGGGTCTTGAAGTCGAAGCGGCTTTGGGCATTATTAAAGAAAGCCAAAGTTTTCCAGATCAGTTGCAGACTGAAGAATTACAGAGCCAGGATCCGCAACGTAAAAGCTGGGTATTGCGCAAGCCTTTGGGGGTCATTGGGGTAATTAGTCCCTGGAATTTTCCATTTCATTTATCTATGCGTTCTGTCGCAACAGCAATTGCCTGTGGTAATACTGTGGTGCTCAAACCGGCAAGTGATACGCCAGTGACAGGTGGAACATTACTCGGAAAATTATTTGAAGAAGCCGGTGTTCCTACAGGAGTGCTGAATATTATTGCGGGTGCAGGCAGCGAAATTGGTGATTATTTTGTTGAGCATTCGGTGCCCAAAATGATTTCTTTTACCGGCTCTACCGAAGTCGGACAAAATGTAGGTGCCAAGGCTTTAGCCAGTAGCAGAATAAAACGGATAGCGCTTGAATTGGGCGGAAATGCCCCTTTGGTGATTCTGGACGATGCTGACGTGGATCTGGCGGTTGAGTTAACCGTAATGGGACGCTTTATTCATCAAGGGCAAATCTGCATGAGCACCAATCGTGTCATTGTGGATGCTTCGCTTCATGATGTATATGTAGAAAAACTGCTTGAGCGGATCAAAACTATTCCTGTCGGGGATCCTAATCTGCCAGAAACTCTGATTGGGCCGATTATTAACCAGAGTCAAGTCAAGAAACATCAGCACTTGATTCAAAGAGGCAAAGAACAGGGCGCCCAGCTGGTTTATGAGGGGGGAATTGAGGGGAATCTGGTTTATCCACATGTTTTTACTCAAGTCGCACCTGAAACAGAACTGGCACAGGAGGAAAGTTTTGGACCTATTTTACCGATCCTGAAAGCCCGTAATGAAGCTCATGCTTTAGAACTGGCGAATGATACCCGTTTTGGCCTGTCTAGTGCGGTATGTACCTCGAATATGGAACGCGGTCTGGACTTTGTGGCACAGTTGGATATTGGTATGAGCCATATCAATGGAATAACGGTGGCTGACCAGCCAAATGCTCCTTTCGGTGGTGAGAAAAACTCTGGCTTGGGGCGGTTTAATGGACGCTGGATTTTTGAGGAATTTACCCGTACCCAGTGGGTTACACTACCTAATGTATGATACGAAGCTGTATAAAATCACTACAGGTCTTCAGGCAAAACATGGCTTATAATTAGCAAGAGAGAAATTACGTTCAGTGAGCCATGTGCGCCAATTTTAAGCCTTTAACTGTAGAACAATTACATGATTTGGGATTGCCGGAAATTCCTTTTGAATATGTTGAGGAAGTGTATCCCAATTATGCTGTGCCTTTATTATTTAATTCTGGCCAAGCTTTAGAATGGCGTTCAGTAAATTTTGGTTTAATTCCCAAATGGGCAGAAGATAAAACAATTGGGCTGAAAACCTACAATGCAAGAAATGAAACCTTATTACAAAAACCGACTTTTTCCGAGGCAACAGCAAAGTGCAAATTTGGGGTGATTCCAGTATCAGAGTTTTATGAGTCAAAATACTTTGATCATAAACCGCAGCGTTGGGGAGTAAGGCGTAAAGATGGCAAAGCGACCTTTATTGCAGCACTGTATGAAATTGCACGGATACAGAATGAAGTGGTGCGCTCTGCCACCATGCTTACCATGGATGCAATCGACCATCCCATGATGAAAGACTTTCATGAGCCGGGCAATATTAAACGCTCCGTGATTGTGATTCCACATGAGCGTTTGGAGGAATGGTTAAGCTTGAAGCATGCTGATATACGCAGCTTTGTAGAAGGCTTTCCAGTCGAAGAATTTGAATGCTCACATGTGCCAAAAGAAAGAATCAAGAAAGACAGTTTGCAACTGAACTTTTTTGATTCTTGAAATTCTAGCAACTCATGACGGATCGTGCATTATTATAGTTATTGATTTCGTCCCCTAGACAAGAAAGAACAACAGTTTAACGAGCCAAATTTTTAAAAATATGACGTAAGCTTTCTATGGTCTTTTCAATTTGCAGTGGAGTAAGCCCATCAAAAGACTGTTCAAGTACCACATTGGTCAGGTCGTTAATCTTGTGAGTCATTTGCATCCCTTTTTCTGTGAGTACGACACGTGTGATACGCGCATCATCTTCACAAGAATAAGTTTCTACTAAACCTTCATCTTTGAGTCGATAAACGATCTTGGTGGTGGTCGACATTTTCGATACCACCATTTCAGAGAGATCGGACACGCTGGCATGGGGTTTGGACTTTAGAGCCAGAAGAATACGGCGACGCGAGTTATCTACCCCATATTTTTTCAGCGCGTGGTCTACATTTAATACATATTGCGCATGTACTTGAGTGACCCAGTAATAAGGAAAATTTTCCAGGTTAAAGTCGTCGGCACAAGGTAGAAATTTTGCATATTTTTTAGTCATAAAGTGTTCCTTTTATTTATTGTTTTAAAGCATTAACATTTTATGAAAAAGTTTATATGTGTTTCAACCTTTATTTAGAAAATGTTAATTGTTTGGCATTTTTTAAGAGCTTCTTAATATAAAAACCAAACTATTTATAAATTGCTTTAATCCCAAGAATTCAGGGCGGTTCTGATGCTTAATCAATTAAAAGTGTAATCACAGACCAAATGACATCAGATTTTTCACGGATTAGCCCCCAAAAAATTAAACGTTATCTTAATCAATAATATGTGCAAATTTCAAGCTTTTTGATATAAGAAAAATATATTAAATCAGCATTCTAGCCTGTATATAAAGCCTCTATTCTTTAAAAAAAATAATGTTATTCATGTAAATAGGAATGGAAGTATGACTTCGTCGGAATTTTTTCTTTGCTGAAGAGATTGAACTGATGAGTCAATAATTTTTTTACGAGCATAGAAAAATCCGTTCTTAACAAGATCTTTTATCGAACACACCCGATCAGTTTGGTACTTTATTCAATAGATAAAAGCTTTTAAAAGAATTTGTAATAAGTTATTTAGAAAATAAATTTGTCGGTTAAAAAACAGCTTAAAGAGAGCTGGAGGAGAAAATTTCTGGTAAATCTCGTGTAAATTTTGTGTAAATTAATTGGTCATAGAATTCTGATTTTATGCATAATGTGGGAATCTAAGTTAAAAAGGTTAAAATTGAATGGATCCTTCGCCGTGTGCTCATCTTCCATCTTGTTCTCTGAATGACTCAAATGGGGTGGGTGTCTAATGGAGTTTTTATTAGATCCCGGAATTTGGGTAGGTTTAATAACACTTGTTATTCTTGAAATAGTTTTAGGTATTGATAACCTGGTCTTTGTTGCGATTCTGGCGGAAAAATTACCTCCTGAGCAGCGAGACAAGGCACGTGTGATAGGCCTGTCTCTGGCCTTGTTTATGCGTTTGGGGCTGTTATTTGCAATTTCATGGCTGGTCACCCTGACCCGGCCATTAATTCAAATATCTGATTTAACATTTTCTGGACGTGATCTGATTTTACTTTTCGGTGGTTTATTCCTGGTCTATAAAGCTGTGGGGGAACTGCATGAAAAAGTTGAAGGAAAGCCTGAGCTTAAAGTTACAACAAATGTAGCCTACGCAAGTTTTAGTGCTGTAGTGGTTCAGATTGTGATTCTGGATGCTGTATTCTCTCTGGACTCGGTGATTACTGCCATCGGCATGGTTGATAATATCTACATCATGATGGCCGCGATGGTGATTGCGATGGGCGTCATGCTATTTGCATCTAAGCCATTAACTACTTTCGTGAACCAGCATCCGACGGTGGTCATTCTGTGTCTCAGCTTCCTGCTATTAATTGGAATCAGCCTGATTGCCGAGGGTTTTGGTTTCCATATTCCGAAAGGTTATATCTATTCTGGTATTGGCGTGGCAATTGCTATTGAAGCATTCAATCAGTTTAGCCAGCGTAATGTTGCTAAACATGAAGCTAAAATTCCCTTACGTCACCGTACTGCAGACTCTATTCTCAAGTTGATGGGCGGGCGTATTGAAACTGCGGGAACTGAAAAAAATGAGGCACAAGAAGCCTTTGCAGATGAAGAACGCTATATGATTGGAGGTGTTTTAACACTTGCCGAGCGTTCTGTGGCCTCAATTATGACACCGCGCAACCAGATTTCCTGGGTCAACCTGGATGACAGTCCTGAAGAAATCCGGGAAAAAATTCTGTCGGTGCCACATAGTCTCTTTCCGGTATGCCGTGGTGGGCTGGATAAAGTCCTGAGCGTAGTACGCGCCAAAGAGCTGTTAGATGTGCTGGATGAGCCGGAGGAGTTCAAAGCCTTAATCAAGCGTCATCGTCCGATCTATATTTTTGAACGCATGAAAGTGATTGATGCAATCAATACCTTACGTGCCTCGAAAGGCTCTCTGGTACTGGTCAGCGATGAATTTGGACATGTACAGGGGCTGATTTCACCGCTGGATGTCTTTGAGGCAATTGCTGGTGAATTCCCGGATGCTGATGAGCAGCTAGATCTGGTCAAAATTGATGAGAATCACTGGAAAGCTTCAGGCATGCTGGATCTTTATCAGCTTGAACTTGAGCTGGGCCTGATGGATCTGATTGAGGAAGATTCGGGCTATATCAGTGTTGCAGGTCTGATTCTGGACAAAACCCATACTGCGGTTGAAGTAGGGACGGAATTGAACTATCAGGGTATCCAGTTCAAGGTGACTGACGTTGAAAATAACCGGATTAAGACGGTGAGTATTCATTACCCGGTTGGATAGGCTGCTAAATAGCCACTATCAATAAGTCAAACCAGCCAGTTGTCGTCATGACAGCTGGTTTTTTTATATCTAAGTATTTAAAGAAGACCGTCCTATCAGGAAAGATAAACTGGAGTATGGGTTTAAAAGATAGATAATCCTTATTTCAGTATTTTACAGAATCCACTTAGAACTATTTGGCCTGAATTGGCCATTAAGTTTTAGGGATTGCTTGATAGGAAGTGACTTGCTATACAGCATGAACTTGCCTGAGAGCAGCCAACCTCCTGGCTAATCTGGTTTTAAGGATGCAAAATTTTAAAATTGGCCTGCTGGCTCATGCTATCGATATTAAGCTGATGAATTTCATCCAGAAAAGCGACATTGAAGTGCCCGAGCTGCCGGGATGTTTGAAAAGCCCGTTGACCTGCAATCGAAAAATGTACATGGGCAGCCAAGGCAGCAATCACCGGCGCCGCCACGGCGCTATATGCGGTAATCAAGGCACCCAGCGCACATCCTGTCGCCGTCACGCGGGGTTGCAAATAAGAGCCACCAAGTACCTGAAGCACCGGATAGTCTCTGGAAATAATATAATCTGACTCGCCTGAAATCGCGATACATGGGGTTTGTTCAAGCAGACATTGGGCTTGTAAATAAACCTCGGCACTATCTACGGTGCTGCCTACGCCTTTAGATTCAGTCTTCTTGCCAGCCATGCTGCCAATTTCTGAAGCATTGCCGCGTAGAATCGTCGGCTGATAGTTGATAAGTTGATCCACGACTGCTGAACGCCAGTGTAATACTGATCCATAACCGACCGGGTCCAGTACCCAGGGCTTGCCTAAGCTATGGGCTGTACGCGCAGCGATTTGCATGGCTTCGACCTGTTCCGTGGTCGGTGTCCCCAGATTCAGACTAAGTGCAGCTGCAATGCTGATAAAACTTTCAGCCTCATAGGGATTGTCAATCATGGCCGGTGAAGCATTTGCTGCGAGCAGGACGTTAGCCACATAATTGCTGGCCACCGCATTGGTCATAATATGAACCAGAGGCTGCTCTTGCTGAAGTTGATGCCAGGCTTCACAGATCTGCTCAAGAAGCATGTGCTCTAAGTTGGATGAAGACGTATTCATAATGATCAATTCTAAAAATAGAAAACTGTGGAGGAAGCCGGTCAGCGCGTAAAATAGTGATCCTGATGCTTGCAATTACGGCAGAACAAGCTGACATAGTCGTTGGCATCATAGTCAACAGACAGTTCTTGTGAGCCACAGTGCATACAGCGTTTTTGCGAGTAAAATTTTAGCCGCGGTTCGATTTTATGCCATGAGCGCCAGATCGGCTGAAAAAAGATATTTTCATCATAACCCAGCAGACGATAAAACAGGATGCCGCTCATCTTGCTTAAAGGAAGCTGAGTGGGACGTGGCAGGGTAAAGGTTTCCCATTTCTCATTGAGAGCGCGTTCGCGGTATTGCTGCAAGGTTTTCTTTAACAGATTGGTATTGATGAAATTTTCATTACGTGGTTGTAGGGCTTTTTGCTTATAGAGATATTCCAGCGCATTCTGAACCAGATAATAAATCTGCCCAACGGCCAGTACATCCAGCAAGCGATAACAGAAGGCTTGAAAGCTTTTGTTTCCTGCAATCTGGATACCCCAAGTCCGACAATAGAACTGGGCAAACTGAATAATTTCCTGATACAGTAAAGTATACAGGGCATCTTTGACTTCATCTGAACTTTTAAAAGGTACGCCTTTGCTTAGATTTTCATAAAACCAGGCGCGCAGTTGCTGGGCAATACTAAACAGGCTGGGTTCAGAATAACCATCCAGACGAACATTGATATAATAGTGCTGGTTTTCCGAAGCAATATCTTTAGGAATCAAAATCTGGTCTCTCAGCAGATTTTTGATCAGCCCTTGCTGGAACAGATAGTTAGGGCTAATCATGTGATATTTGATCTGTTGCCAGTCAATATATTCGTGATGATGAATATGTTCCTGAACCTGATCATCCAGAATAGCCAGCAAGAACAGCTTATGCAGGAAACTGAGCTGAGTCAGTTCATATTCACGTTGATCCTGTTTCTTGTGATGCTGATGATTTTCCTGTAGTCGGGTTTCTTTGAGCAGCCGTTTACGCTGTGCTAGACAATGCTCACAATAACAGTTGTGCTTTTGCTCAGGATAAAGCTGATGCTGGCAATGACTGCATTCATGCAAGTTAATATCCTGATCATATTGTTCCGCTTCAATCCAATACATCGACGCCCTGCAAAGCGGGCATTGTGTACTTTCATCAAGCTGTTTTTGCAGAACATTAAAGACCATAAGGCATATATAAACTCAAAAAGGAAAGATGATTATACACAGCTGGCAAGAGGATGACAGGGCCGATCAGTAGGCAGTCTGAACAGAACAGGAAGCGCTGGGACAAAAGAGCTCAATGGGAAAAGATAAAGTGCTAAGCTCTGATGAGCTTCAATGTCACCCTGATTCAGCTTTCAGCTTTCAGCTTTCAGCTTTCAGCTCAGCATTCACTTATCTTAATTTTCAAAGCATCGGCTTATAAAAAATATCAAATCTTCTCCTCATTTGGCAGGGAGACTTTTTCGTGGGATACAATTGCTCTCTGATTATACAAAATGCATTGAAAGTGCTGCACTGAGCGCCCATATTAGAGCTAGGAAAAGAAAAGCACCCACAGTGTTTATCATTTGACAGATGCTTTTGACATCGAATATGTCAGAACGATAAAAGATTAGGACAGGATATGAATATTGCGGCGAATCCGGTGATCGAAGCTGATCAAACCATTTATTTAAAAGACTATCAAAAACCTGTTTTCGTGGTTGATTCGATTGATCTGAATATTCAGGTTTATGAGGATCATACTCTGGTGAGTAGCAAACTGGTTATGCAACGTCGGACTGAGGGTCCTCTGGTTTTGCTGGGCCGTGATCTGGAGCTGCAATCGATCAGGTTAAATGGTCAGCAGTTGACTGAAAAGGATTATCAGCTCGACAGTGAACAACTGGTAATTGCTCAGGCGCCTGATCAGGCCGTGATTGAAACAGTCGTGAAAATTCATCCTGAAACCAATACCATGCTGGAAGGTCTGTATCAGGCCAGTTCAGATCTGTTTGTTACCCAAAATGAACCAGAAGGTTTTCGCAAGATCAGTTTCTATCCTGACCGTCCGGATGTATTGTCAGTATTTACGACGCGTGTCGAAGCGGATAAAAAATATCCTGTGCTATTGGCGAATGGTAACCTGCTGGAAACCGGTGAAGCCGGCGAGGGCCGGCATTATGCCATTTGGGAAGACCCCACCAAAAAGCCGAGCTATTTATTTGCCTGCGTGATTGGTGATCTGGCCGTCATGAAAGACTCCTATGTCACTTCGGAAGGCCGAAATGTGGCGCTGGAAATTTATGCTGAAGAAAAAGATATTCCAAAATGCAAGATTGCCATGGAAGCACTTAAACATTCTATGCGTTGGGATGAAGAGCATTATGGCCTGCCATATGACCTTGATAACTATATGATTGTGGCGACCAGTGCCTTTAATATGGGCGCTATGGAAAACAAAGGCCTGAATATCTTTAATACCTCATGTGTACTAGCCGATGAGGAATATACGACTGATGCCGCGATCATGCGGGTACAATCTGTGATTGCCCATGAATATTTCCATAACTGGACCGGCAACCGGATTACCTGTCGTGACTGGTTCCAGCTGTGTTTAAAAGAAGGTTTAACGGTGTTTCGTGACCAGTCTTTCTCGGAAGACTTGCAGTCTGCCGCCGTACAGCGGATTGATGATGTGGCCGTTCTTAAAGCCCATCAGTTCCCGGAAGATTCAGGCCCTTTATCACATCCGCCGCGCCCGGATCATTTTGTCGAAATCAATAACTTCTATACTGCAACTGTGTATGAAAAAGGCGCGGAAATTAACCGCATGATGGCAACCCTGCTGGGTAAGGAAAAATTCCGTCAGGGCACAGATGAGTATTTCCGCCGTCATGATGGTCAGGCAGTTACCGTAGAGGATTGGATTGCGGCTTTAACGGCAGGTTCAGGTGTTGATCTTTCCAACTTCCTGACTTGGTACAACCAGCCAGGTACACCAAAACTGGTCGCAGAAGGGCACTATGAGGCGGCATCGCAAACCTATCGCCTGAGCTTAAAACAAAGCCTGAAAGTGCATCCGAAATATCCGAATCTGAAAGCCGTGCCAATTCCAGTGGCTCTGGCCCTGTTTGATGCAGCAAGCGGCGAACAACTGGTCCTGAATTCTGAAGCCTTGTTTGAGAATTTGGTCAAAGACGGGGTATACCTGTTTGATCAGAATGAGGCAACGATCGAATTTAACGGCGTAAGCAGTAAACCCGTGGTGTCTTTACTGCGTAATTTCTCTGCACCGGTGGATCTGGAATTTAACTATTCAGATGAAGAGCTGGCCTTCTTGCTGCACTATGAAACCAATGGTTTTAACCAGTGGCAGGCGGCTCAAACCCTGTTAGAGCGTATTCTACTGGACAATCATCCTTCAGATATTTATATCGAAACCATGCTGAAGACACTGCCTGAGGTTATCCAGAAAGATCCATTACTGGCATCGCGCCTGTTTGATGTGCCATCTGAAGGCTATTTAGGCAGCCGTATTAATCAGGATTATAGCCCGGCCACGATTCAGGAACAGCGTGATGCCTTATTGCATACTTTGGCACGTGCGTTTGGTGCGACAGCCAAAGATATCTATCTGAGCCTTGACCCTGATCTGCAAGCTGATTTCTCACAGGCGATGGGTACACGTGCGCTGAAAAATATCCTGCTGATGATGATGGCACGTCAGGGAGATGAATCAGCGTTTGAACTGGCAGAGCAGCAATATCAAAATACCCGCAATATGTCTGAGCGCTTAGGGGCATTGCGTGTACTGGTCTGGAATGATGCACCGCAAGCAAAAGCACTGCTCGATGACTTTTATACCCGCTTTAAAGATGAGGCGCTGGCACTCGACCAATGGTTTATGCTGCAAGCAGCTCATCCGCAAGTAACAGCAGAAGAGATTCAGGCGCTAACTGCACATCCGGATTATGACCTGAAGACACCAAACCGTATCCGTGCGGTGAGTGGTGGCTTGAATGCCAACCCGGTCAATAGCTGGAGTTTTGGTGTAGAGCATTATATTGGTCTGGCGAAATATCTGGATGAGAAAAACCCGATTGTGGGTTCACGTTTACTGCAGGCATTATCTCGCTGGTATACGCTGATTGAACCACAGCGTAGCGAAGTCAAAGCCCAACTCGAAGCTTTAAAGCCGGTGGTGAAATCTAAAAACGTTTCAGAAACGTTGAATAGTATGCTGAACGTGTAAAAAGTATGATTAAAGAAGCCGGATCAGATGATCCGGCTTTGTCATTTCTGCTAAAAGGAGGGAAGGCGTATTTGAAAGCAGATTTTGCCTAATTTATCACATACAGGTGTACAGATGGTTTGCAGCAGAGCGTCGCTTGCTTGTTCTGCTGAGCATCGAAATTATGAAAATGTCTTTCAATTAAATGATGAGGGGGGATTCAAGATGTTAGTGAAAATCGAAGATGGTTTTTATCTAAACACTCAACATATTATTGCGCTGCAGGTTAGTAAAAAACCGGTCAATAATCTATTTGAAATTTCTATCCAATATACGCCTTATTCTGTTCATCAGGCGGCTGAACATAAAAAGGTGTTTGCCAGTCAACAGGATGCAGAAAGATTTCTGAATGAATTGAACCAAAAAATGCGTTAAAAGAAAAGCCTGTCAAGTACAGGCTTTTTATTTTAATAGGAGAAATTTACTGCTTTACAATCAGGACCGGAATTTCAGATTGTGCTAGCACATTTTGTGCAACACTGCCGAGCATCAGCTTCTGCAAACCTTTGCGGCCATGCGAACCCATAATAATCAGGTCAGTCGGTGAATCTAAAGAAGCCTGCAAGATACCCTCCGAGGGCGCCATGCCATGAATGATTTTAGTGATCACTGGAACGCCGTCACGAATAAAACTTTCCTTTAGTTCAGTTAGACGATCTAAGGCATGTTGCTCTGCCTGCAGAAAATAATCAGTTACTGCCGGCGCAACTTTATAAAAATCGACGCCTTTAAATGGATCGACAGCAATAACACTTAATAAGGTAACTTTGCTATGAAAAACCTTTGCCATTTCCAAGGCATGCTCTGCCGCGGCATAGGAAATCGAGGATTCATCGAGTGCGACCAGAAGATTATCGTAATTTTGCATGGTGTTTCCTCATCATTGTTATAACAGTTATGGGCAGTACAAGAGGGACAAATCCAAATTTTATTTGAAGGAATAGAAACTTAGTTTTTAAGGGCAGTCTTTAAAGTTTTTTGCGCATTGTTCAGGTGCGCAAAAAGCCAGAAGATTGTTCAGATTATTTTTTTACAACCATGACAGGTACTTGTGTTGCGCCGAGTACATCCTGTGCGAAACTGCCCAGAATCATTTTCTGAAATCCTTTACGGCCATGTGAACCCATGACAATTAAATCAGCCTGAATTTCCTGTGCTGTATTTACAATATGTTCCGCATTCACCAGGCCCGTCACAATGCGCGTATCGGCCTCAATACCTTCTGCTTCTGCAAGAGCAGCCGCCTGTTTTAAAGAGTTTTTAGCATTGGCATGCGCCTGTGCAAAATATTCTTTCATAATTGTGGAGCTATAATAAAAATCTGCCTCAGTAAAAGGATCTTCTGCAATCAGGCTGATCAAGTAAAGTCGGCTGCCAAAAGCTTTGGCAATTTTTGCAGCATGCTGAACAGCAGAAAAAGAAATTTCTGAGCCATCTACTGGAACTAAAATATTTTGATAGGCCATCGTTTTTCTCCGGATGTCATGTGTTTTTTAGGCTTTGATTTATTGATAACACAGTGCTGTAACAGGTGCAATTGCAAAAAGCTGAAAGGGCATAAAAACTCATTTAATTACAAATATATTTCACATAAACAGTATGAAATTTAAGCGAATAAAATTGAGGAAAATACTCGGATTTTAGTTTTTATTCCCCAGGCCTATCGCCTTCATCATATAATTTTTATATGCTTCTGCTGGGACTGCTGTTGGTCAGGATTGAAATATTATGGGGGCTATTTTGAGGTATTCAGGAATCTGTCTGGCATTGCTTGGAGGATTGAGCCTGGCAGGCTGTCAAAGCACGGTACAAAATAACCGGATTATTGCAAGCGCCTTTAATTTAACTACCGGCATGCAGCAAAAGTTGATGGACCGTTATGCGCCTGAAACGGTGCGGGTACACTCCAATATTGTCTATGCGACTGAGCAGAATTTAAATCTGGATTTGTATCAACCACAAAATGTTCAGGAGCTTGGCCCTCGACCAACCGTTATCTGGATACATGGAGGCGGGTGGATTTCTGGCTCTAAAGAGCATGCGCGTGGTTATTTCAAACTGCTAGCAGCGCAAGGGTATAATGTGGTCGCTGTACAGTATCAGTTTGCACCCCAAGTGGTTTATCCTGCGCAATTACATCAGATTAATCAGGCGCTCGAATTTATTAAAACATATGCAGAGCGCTATCAGATTGATGCAAGGCAGCTGTATCTAGCTGGAGATTCTGCGGGTGCCAATTTGGCGAGCCATTATGCTGCACTGTTAACTAATCCTGAATTTGCACGGCAGTCTGGTTTTAGTCCGAGTATTCAGCCGGAGCAGCTTAGAGGGCTGATTCTGCATTGCGGGATCTATGATCTGGAAAGCTTTATTCATCAGGCACCTGAACTCAAAATCATGGAGTGGGGTGTAGATAATCTGTTACAAGCCTATATCGGGGATCAAAAAGAGAATACACAATTTCTTCAACAGATTTCCCCCATTCATCAGCTTTCGACTACGTATCCACCTGTTTTTATTAGTGGGGGAAATAAGGACTTTTTGACCGATACCCAATCCATTCCCTTTGTACGCGCACTTGAAGCCAAAAATATTCCTGTGATGCCCGTCTTTTATCCAGAGTCTAAGGCTTGGCTGATTCATGAATATCAGTTTTTTATGGCCAAGAAAGAAAGCCAGCAGACTTTTTTCAAGACCATTGAGTTTTTACATCAGTATTCCTTGTGAGTTTTGATTCATTTTTATTTGATTTTAGCCTCTTTTGGATTCAGGAAATTTACCTGAACGGGCTTAAGCCGAATGTGCTTAAGCCAATATTCAGGCTGTTTTCGGTTTGGATTTGAATAACAGATACACCAGGATACCCAGTAACAGTCCCCAGAATGCTGAACCAATACCTAAAAACTGGATATTCGAGGCACTGAATAAAAAAGTCATTAGGGCCGCCTCACGCTCATGACTGTCCTGAAAAGCCAGCGCAATGTTATGACCGATTGTACCAAACAGGGCAATGCCGGCTAGTACAGTGATCAGAATACTGGGAAAAGCCATCAACAAATTACTCAGGGTGGCTGCAAAAAGACCCATCAGCATATAACAAAGCCCGCCACTCATACCGGCAATATAGCGTTTTTGTGGATCTGGATGTGCTTGGGCATCCAGGCTAACGGCAGCACTAATAGCGGCCAGATTGACACTAAAGCAGCCAAAAGGTGCCAGAATTGCCTGGGTCATACCGGTCCAGCCGAGAATCGGATTCACTTTAGGCGGATAACCATAGCTTTTAATCACGGCCAGTCCAGGCAGGTATTGGGATGCCAGATTAATAACCAGCAAAGGTAAAGCCAAGCCCAAAATAGCAGACAGGCTAAACTCAGGCGTGGTCCAGACCGGTTGAGCGATAGCCCAGTTCAAGTCAGGCGGGTGAAATTCAATAAAAAAAGGACATAGAAAGATCGCTGCAAATACTGTGATAACAATACTATAGCGTGTGCTGAGCTTCTTAGAGATAAGATAAATGGCCAGTACACTCAGTACAAATGTCCAGGATTGTTGCAGGCTGCCAAAAACTGAAATTCCGAATTTAAGCAAGACACCCGCTAGCATGGCAGACGTCAAGCTTTGTGGAATAAACTGGAAAATTCGCTCAAAAACTCCAAAAAATCCGAGACCCGCCACCAATAGCCCGCAGACCAAAAAGGCGCCTATCGCTTCGGCCAGACTATAATGTCCATTAGAGGCAATAATCAGGGCCAGTCCTGCCGTCGACCAGGCTGTTGAAATGGGGTATTTATACTTCCAGGACAGTAAAAATCCTGAAAGGCCTATTCCAATCCCGAGTGCCCATAACCAGGAGCTGATTTGTGCCGGACTTGCTCCCAGACTTTGAGCGGCTTCAATCACCAGTACTGCAGAGACACTGATGCCAATCATGCAGGTCATAAAACCCGCCATGACCGCCGGCAGGGAGAAATCTTGTAATAGTTTTGACATCGTTCATAATACAATTTTTTAATGCGCCTAAATCATACGCTTTTCATCTATAAACACAATCTATGAGGGAGTTTTTTATCTCATTTCACACTTGAAAATGATTGCATATAAACAATTTTAGAGGGTTGAAGTTGCCAGTTTAAAACCAAAGGCGCAGAATAATAAGCCTACCAGTGCGACCGCAGTAGCCGTCAATTTATAGTTTTCATTGAAATAAGTAGCCAGTTTAATCCCGGAAAAAATCAGGATAGACAAATAGCTCATGCTGATAATTTGCAAAATGAGGGCCAGCAAGATAAAGGTGAGCGCAGGATAAGAATAGGCTGGATCTACGAACTGCACAAAAAATGACAGATAAAACAAAATCGCTTTGGGATTTAAAATACTGATTGTCAATGCTGTTCTAAAAGGTCGAATTGTCTCCGGGCTTTTAGAGGCTGTTGAATCAATTGAATGGAGTTGAACCGGTTTTCGTGGAAAAAAGGTCTTATAAGCCGAGATAATCAGTTTTATACCTAAATAGCTTAAATACAGTGCGCCAACAACCTTTAAGCCGATAAACAAAAGGGGAAAGGCATGTAAAAGTGAGGCAGCTCCCAAGGCTGTACACAGAATCAGGATCGTATCGCCGGTATAGACACCGAGTGCTCCCATATAGCCGGTTTTGATACCAAAACGGGAAGCAATTGACATGACATACAGGGAGTTCGGGCCGGGAAGTATCACAATTAAAATTGTTCCGATAATATAGGTCGTCATATCTGTGATACCAAACACGAAGAGCTCGCAAAAGAAAAAGCCGATGCAGTATTATAACCCCATCGACTTAAAGAGATTTATAAAATTCCTTAGATTTCAGTCGGGCTTAGAAAGGTTTCACGTAATAAGGCAGCCAGTTGTTCACGTGCTTTAATAAAGCCCTGAATCCCGCCTTGCAGCAATTCACTGGCCATTTGATCTTGTTCTAGCTGCTCCTGGAATTCGGCATAGCTGATCGGCTGAAGATCGGCCTGTACAGGAATTGCGGCGGCTGAAAGCTGTGGCTGTACTTCACGGAAGTCATTTTCCAGCTCAGCCAGCAAATTAGGTGCAACTGTCAGTAAATCGCAGCCACTGAGTCCCAACACCTGATCAATACTGCGGAAACTGGCTCCCATGATTTCAGTTTGAATTCTATGGGCTTTATAAAATGTATAAATATTTTTAACCGATAATACGCCCGGATCTTTTTCAATCGGATAGGCATCCACCGCTTCAGCCTTTTTGTACCAGTCCAGAATACGCCCTACGAAAGGAGAAATGAGAGTGACTTTGGCGTCTGCACAGGCATGGGCCTGATGCTGGCCGAATAGCAAGGTCAGGTTGGTGTGAATACCTTCTTGTTCCAGTACCTTGGCGGCCTGAATTCCTTCCCAGGTCGAAGCAATCTTGATCAGCAGGCGATCCGAAGAAATACCATATTGCGCATACAGTTCGAGCAATTCTTTGGCTTTTGCAATGGTCGCTTTAGTATCATAAGACAGGGCAGCATCGACTTCAGTCGAGACACGCCCTTCAATGAGCTTTAAAATTTCTACACCAAACTTGACCGTTAAAATGTCAATACTTCGTTCAATCAATGCATCTTCTGAATATCCTTCCTGCTGTGCCTGCTGAAAAGCAGCTTCGATTAAGCTTTTATTCTCCGCCTGATTGGCTGCAGCAGTAATAAGGGAAGGATTGGTTGTTGCATCTAATGGACGAAATTTTTCAATAGCAGTTAAATCACTGCTGTCAGCAACAATAGTGGTTAAGTTTTTTAATTGGTTTAACGCAGATTGAGTCATTGATATCTAATTCTTGAAGTTATTACTTGTACAATTAGTTATATCACAAAGTCGTTTTAACCCAAGTGAAAATACAGCGGAACACGTCATGAAACTGATGTTTTCCGCTGATTTCTGATGTGATTAATCAAAAAACGAGCAGCAGCGCCAAGTTGATTTTCTCGGCTCCAGACTAAATCTACAAAATATTCAAATTTTGGCGTGAAATCGAGCAGATCCAGTACTTTTAAATGTTTTTTAAGGATCGGATTTTCATTGAGCATTTCTAAAGGCAGCACACCCCAGCCAAAATTTTGCATGATCAATGCGCAAGCCGAGTGATGATTGTCGGTACGCCAGTATTGTTTTGAATATAATAATTCCGGCTTGATGCTCTTATCCCGACTGGCGACAACAATCTGGCGGCTTTGCAGGATTTGTTCAAAACTGACCTGTGGATATTGGGCTAAATCAAAGGCTTTGTTGGCGACCGGAACTAAAGTTTCTCGTTTTAATTCCACAAATTGTTCACGGTTTTCGAGCTGTTCACGTTCAAACATCAGCGCGAGTTGAGCAGTTTGATTCATCAACATTTTCAAGGCATCTTCTTGTGGGGCTGAGAATACATTAATTTGTAAGCTTGGAAACTCGGCTTCAAGTAAAGCAATATAATCGGTCCACCGGGTATGGAGAAGTTCGGACACTACTACAATATTTAAGGCTGACTCCAAACCTGTGCTTAATGCGTGCGCCTGCTGTTTCCATTGATTTATTTCAATCAGTAGCTGTTCGGTTTTTTCATAGAGTGTAAGTGCTTGGGCGGTAGGCAAAGGCTCGCGACCTTTGCGTAGAAAAAGTGTTAAATTGAGATCAATCTCTAAATTGGCAATAGACATGCTCACTGCCGAGGGTACTTTACCCAGTTTTCTTGCAGCAGCAGAAAATGACCCTGTTTCAATGACGGTTTTAAAAATGATCAATTGTTCTTGATTGATATTCATTGACTTCAACCTTTCAATAATATTGAAAGATTCTAACTCGATTAATCAATATTATGAAAATAGAATATCTGCTATTGTAAATTGGAAGAGTATTGAAAACATGTTGATTTCCAAAAGAAGGATTGTTCATGCACTCAGTTATGAAATCATCCTGTTGGTGATCATTGCGATAGCATTAAGTTTTATTTTTGAAGTTCCGCTGGAAGTCACAGGTACTTTGGGTGTAGCCATGGCGGTGACTTCTGTGATTTGGAATATGATTTTCAATCATTTTTTTGAAAAATTTGAAGCCAAAAGAAAATTAAAAAGAACAGTCGGTGTACGGATCTTACATGCGATTGGTTTTGAAGGTGGTCTGCTGCTAGTGACTATTCCGATGGTGGCGTATGCCATGAATATGTCACTCTGGCAGGCGATTCTACTGGATTTTAGTATGACGATGTGTATTTTGGTCTATACCTTTATTTTCCAATGGTGCTTTGATCAGATAGAAGCCCGTTTAGGTTATCAGCCAGAATATCGTTAAACTTCAGTGCTAAAGCTCAAGAAGGCCTGTAATGATAAATACAGGCCTTTTTTGCTGTCTAAAAAGGTTTTTTTAACAAAAAGTAAAATTTTAAAACATAAAACAAGTATAAAAAACAATATTTATTACATAAGTTTTAATATGAAAGTGATAATAATTTTTTCTTAAGGATGAAAAAAAACAAACAACACAAGGAGTTAGTTGATGAAATTAATTAAATTAATCACACCTGTAATTTTATTAGGGATGACACAAGTAGCGAGTGCTGAGCAAGAATTTAAACGTTTTTCGGTCTCTGCAGGTTGGCTACATGTGATGCCACAAGGAAAAGCTAACCCTTTTAATATTAATACTGCAGTGGCAAATGGAACGGTTGCTAAAGTAGGCACAATTACAGAAGAAGGCTTTTTAAAAGCCATTGATCCGAATGCAACAATTCAAGATGGCGCTAATACGGTAAATCTACAAGAGTATCTTGGGACTTTACTTGAAAATAGCTTGATTAATGGAATGATGACGGATGGCCAGGGCAATATTAAAGAGTCAATTGCCGGTAAGGCGACCTTAAACGGTTTGGAGAGCTGGTCGGCAGAAGGAACAGGGCTGGAAGCAGATGATGTCGACACTTTGGGTTTAATGGTCAATTATCATCTTAATGATCATGTTTCTTTACAGGTAATTGGAGGGATTCCCCCTAAAGTTGATATTAAAGGAAAGGGCATGATTACGGCTCCATTAACAGGTAATGCACAACCTGGAGGCTTAGCCGGCTTGTTATTTCCAGAAGGATTGCCTTTGGATTATGCGGTTCCGATTACGGACTTAGATAAATATAGTAAAGCTGCTACTGCAAGAGCTTGGACCCCGGCATTACAGGTACAGTACCAATTTGGAAAATCAGGGGTGAATAAGTTCAGACCCTATGTGGGAGCAGGTTTGATGTATGCTTATTTTAATGATATTGAATTAGATAAAGGCGTTAAGTCAGATCTGGTGGCGGCGGGCCACATGATTCAAAATATTAAGGATGATAAAGCGGGTGCAGCACTCGATGGCAAAGTATCTTCTGGAGAGATGCGTGTGGATGTCGATGCGGACGATGCTATTGCACCGATCGTAACCGCCGGTTTTACTTATGACTTTAGCCCTAACTGGTTTACAGCAGCTTCCGTTTCCTATGCGAAACTGAATAACAAAACTAAGATTAGCGTGATTAATCAAACCAGCGATGAGCAATTGATTCACGCAACCACAAAGATTGATATAGATCCCATTATTACCTATCTAGGGGTAGGTTATCGTTTTTAAGTTGACTCATCTGTAATAAAAAAACCGCTCTTTTGAGCGGTTTTTTTATTAGGCCCGTACTGAGTTATTTTTCAATAATCGCAGTTACACCCTGACCACCCGCAGCACAGATTGACACCAAGACACGACCTGAACCTTTTTGGTTCAGCAGTTTTGCAGCAGTGGCAATAATACGGCCACCAGTTGCAGCAAATGGATGGCCTGCGGCAAGTGAAGAACCTTTTACATTCAGTTTTGCACGGTCAATTGTACCTAATGGCGCATCCAGACCTAAGCGCTCTTTACAGAAGGTAGGATCTTCCCAAGCTTTTAGGGTAGACAGAACTTGTGATGCAAATGCTTCATGAATTTCATAATAGTCGAAATCTTCAAGTTTCAAGCCTGCACGTTCCAGCATACGTGGAACTGCGTAGGCAGGTGCCATCAGTAAGCCTTCTTTTTTCTCCACAAAATCAACTGCTGCTGTTTCTTGGAAAGTTAAGTAAGCCAGGACTTCATGACCATTGGCTTTCGCCCATTCCTCAGAGGCCAAAAGTACACAAGATGCACCATCAGTCAGTGGAGTCGAGTTACCTGCAGTCATGGTACGCGCATCACCCTTACCAAAAGCAGGCTTTAATTTTGCCAGTTTTTCGACAGATGAGTCAGGACGCAGGTTATTGTCACGCTCCAGACCTAGGAATGGCGTGATCAGGTCATCAAAGAAACCTTCTTCATAAGCTGCTGCCATTTTCTGGTGTGAGGAGGCAGCCAGTTCATCTTGTGCTTCGCGTGAAATGCCCCATTCCAGAGTAGTGATAGCCTGATGATCACCCATAGATAGGCCGGTACGTGGCTCACCATTTTTAGGTGCGTCCATCAGATCTTTGACATTAATTTTTGTTAGAGCCTTTAAGCGGTCTTTAGCTGTTTTGGCAATGTTCAGCTCAAGTAGGGCTTTGCGTAAGCCATCACCAAATGCAATTGGCGCATCAGAAGTGGTATCTACACCACCGGCAACACCGACTTCAATTTGACCCAGAGCAATTTTGTTTGCCACCAGAAAAGCGGCCTGTAAACCGGTACCACAAGCTTGCTGTATGTCATACGCCGGTGTTTCAGGAGCAAGTGCGGTATTCAGTACACACTCACGCGTCATATTGAAATCACGGCTATGTTTTAGCACTGCACCTGCAACGACCTCACCCAGACGTTGACCTTGCAGATTAAAACGTTCAACTAGTCCATTCAGTGCGGCAGTAAACATGTCTGTATTAGACGCGGTAAAATAAGCACCATTAGAACGTGCAAATGGAATACGGTTACCACCAATAATAGCGACGCGGCGAACTGTGTTTTGGCTCATATTATTATCCTGTTGAACAGAAGGCTGTGTTTTTGAAACGGAAGCGGTTTTAGTTGAAGTCGAGTTTTTAGTACGCGTAGACATCTGGCGTGTACGCGTGGTTTTAGTCGAATTTTTTTCTGTAGCAGAATTTGTGTGCGTACTTTTGCTGGCCGCTTTAGTACGAGTTGATGGTTTTGACACAACTTTTTCTACAGGACTCTCGACTGCTGGATTTTCTTGAGTTGTTTTGCTCATAAGGCTTTACCAGGCAAATTGATCATCTTTATGCTGCTTACATTAGCATAGATGAGCATAGGCTGTATTGACTGCAATGACATTACAGACTGCGCTCAGGTCAAGTCATCTATTGGGTATCTCAAGTATTATTGGGCAAAACCTGGTAGATCTATTGAAATAGATGTGTTTGGCATCATATTGATGTTAAAAGGATAACTTTAGACCGATCAAAAAACTAATTTTTATGAGAGATAATAAGCATGACTGATCAGTATCAAACTTTCGCAAAATCTCCTATTGGTAAATTTGTCATTAAAAATTTGGGGCTGCCATCCCCAACTTCTTTAGAGCGTTTTGAATCTGCAACCCCGGTAGTCAAAGGAGCGGTTTTATTTGGTGCGGCGCCTAAAAGTCCTTTAACCGGCTCAATTGCACAAGTTCTTGCTAATATTCATGCCAACAGTTATGCGGGTAATAATTCTGAACTTCAGCATGCAGCGGCACAGTCAGGTTTGAATCTGAGTGCTTTTAATTCAGGTGATAAAGAATCTAAATTTAAAGTGGTAATTTTTGATGCCTCAGGAATTGAAAACTCCGAGCAATTAAAATCGCTTTATGAGTTTTTTAATCCGATTGCCCGTCAAATTCAAAGCTCTGGCCGAGTACTGGTCATCGGTACTAGCCCTGAAACTGCAACATCGGTGAGTCAGGCGATTGCTCAACGTGCACTGGAAGGCTTTGTCAAATCAGTCGCTAAAGAGTTTAAAAAAGGGATTGCGGCAAACCTGATCTATGTGGATACCGGTGCTGAAGATAATCTTGAATCAGCTGTACGTTTTGCGATTTCTCCGCGCTCAGCTTATGTTTCAGGTCAGGTGATTCGGGTATCTAAAGCTGAAAAGGTCGATGTGGACTGGGCGCAGCCACTGGCAGGGAAAACTGCTGTGGTGACAGGTGCAAGCCGTGGTATCGGTGAAGCCATTGCACACATACTGGCACGTGATGGCGCACATGTCATTTGTCTGGACGTTCCGCAGCAGCAAGCTGACCTAGATCGTGTTGCAGGGGAAATTGGCGGTTCTACATTGGCACTTGACATTACTGCAGCTGATGCAGGCGAGAAAATCAAGGCAGCTGCCGCAGCACAGGGCGGTCTGGATATTATTGTGCATAATGCAGGCATTACGCGTGACAAGACATTAGCCAATATGAAGCCTGAACTTTGGGATCTGGTGATTAATATCAACTTGTCTGCAATTGAACGTGTGAATGACTATCTGCTTTCCAATGATGGCCTGAATGCAAATGGCCGCATTATCTGTGTATCTTCTATTTCAGGTATTGCAGGTAACCTGGGTCAAACCAACTATGCAGCGTCTAAAGCCGGTGTGATCGGGGTGGTAAAATTCACAGCACCGACATTAAAAAATGGTATAACTATTAATGCCGTGGCACCAGGTTTCATTGAAACGCAAATGACTGCTGCAATTCCATTTGCGATTCGTGAAGCAGGACGCCGTATGAACTCCATGAGTCAGGGTGGCCATCCAGTGGATGTGGCAGAAGCCATTGCCATGTTTGCATCGACGGCATCTTCTGGTTTAAATGGCAATGTGATTCGTGTATGTGGCCAGAGCCTGTTAGGGGCTTAAAGCATTCAAGTCCTCTCCTGCGCTTTAATTTAAAGCTCAGGAGAGGATTTAGAAGAGGGAAAGTGAAAGGAAATATTCCTCATCAACCCTCTCTAACTCTCCCTAAAGGGAGAAAGCACTTTATAAATGAAAAAAATATTTTGAAGGTTTAGTATGAATACGCGCCATTTTAGTCAACTTCCAAAGCCTTATTTAGCTTATCCAAAAGTGATTCAAGGTTTGGTTTTCAAAAAGCCAAAAGCTGAAAAAGTTCTGCCGCAAGTTGAATATGTGGTGGATTCATTTAAGGTGGATCAGAAACATCTGAAAATCTATAATGAAGTTTGTGGCTTTAAAAATAATGGTTATATCCCAGCGATTTATTTGACTGTACTTTCTCAAAGCCTGCAAATGCACATGATGACTTCGGAAGCATTTCCATTTCCGATTCTAGGTCTGGTGCATATTCGTAATCAGGTCAAGCAGTATCGTAAAATCGGGGTCAATGAATCTCTCATGCTATCCTGCAAATTTGGTGAATTGCAGCCGCATGACAAAGGTATGCAATTTGATTTCATTACTACGGTGAAAGCAGGTGATCAGGTTGTAGTTGAAGCGTTGACGACTTATTTATGCCGTCAAAAGAATAGTGTTAAAGCTGCTGTCAAAGTAGCAGAAAATAAGACACCCGCGTATCAGCTGAATGGCGAATGGGAGGTTTCTGAAAATACTGGCCGCCGTTATGCTATGACTTCAGGGGACTTTAACCTGATTCATATTCATGCGCTCACTGCAAAAGCATTTGGTTTTAAACAGGCGATTGCCCACGGAATGTGGAGTAAAGCCAAAGCTTTGGCTAATTTATCATTACCTGATGCATATGAGGCAGATGTCTGGTTTAAGTTGCCAGTGTATTTGCCTTCCAAAGTGGAATTCCTGACTGCACAAGCCGCCAATCAAACCGACTTCCTGATTCGAAACAGTAAAAATCAAAAACCGCATGTGAGTGGTAGCGTAAAAGCAATTTAATTTAAAAAAAGCCTAAACTCGATTTAGGCTTTTTATTTTTATGAGATCAAGATTCTATGGACAGAATATTACAACCTTTAAAAGACTATGTGCTTGCTGACAAAGAAAACTACCAGGGAGTGGTAGATGAACGTTTTAAAGCTCTGGCAGAGCAGTTTAGCCGCTTGCAGCATGCCCGTACTGAACAGGGTGGGGCTGCGCTGGTGATTTATTTTCAGGGACAAAAAGTCTTGGATATTTACACTGGTAAAAAGTCGGAAAACGAAGCTTGGCAAGCAGATACCATGTCACTGTGCTATTCCACTGGTAAGGGAGTGCTGGCGACATTGGCGCATATTCTGGCAAGTCAAGACCTGATTGATTACGATCGACCAGTTGCTGACTATTGGCCTGAGTTTGCCCAGCAGGCTAAAGATAAAATTACATTAGCACATATGCTCAGTCATCAAAGCGGACTGTTTGATATTCGTAATATTATTGATGATGCAGCCGAAATGGCCAACTGGCCTCAGATGCTGGAACGGGTAGCAGCAGCAAAACCGCGTTTTAAGGTGGCAACGGATGCTGCTTATCAGCCTTTGACCTTTGGCTGGCAGGTGGGTGGTGCACTGGAAAAAGCCACCGGCCAGAGTCTACAATCATTGATGCAGCATTATCTGGTACAGCCTTTGGAGCTCGATGGTGCCTATTTTGGTGTGCCAGCGCAAGAACTACCACGAGTTGCACGACCAATTTTTACGACCCAGTCATCTTCACAAGTCAAAGTTAAAAAAACCGCAGCTCGAAAGCCTAATTTAATGGAGCGTGCATTGATATGGAGTGGTCAAAGTCCACAAGATTTTCAGGACGGAATGATTCCTAAAGGTATGAAGACTTTTAGTTTCTTTAGTAATCAGGGTTTACAGGCCGTTATTCCTTCAGCCAATGGAGTATTTACTGCGCGGAGTCTGGCAAAAATCTATGCCATGCTTGCCAATCATGGTAGTTGGCAGGGGGAAACCTATATTTCAACTGAAAATTTTCAGCGTCTGAGCCAAGTGCAATATACTCGCCGTGACCGGATTATGCCTTTGCCAATGCATTGGCGTTTAGGCTATCACCGGATATTAAGCTTAGGTAAAGCTTCTCAAGGGTTTGGGCATGTGGGGTTTAATGGGTCCGGAGCTTGGTGTGATCCGGAGCGTAATTTAAGTTTTGCGTATACACATAATTTTCCTACAGGTTCATTAACAGGGGATTACCGGTTATGGGGATTGACGCAGGAAGCTTTACGCTGTGCTGATGCAGTGCTGACAGGTCGAAAAGGCTGGTGGTAATTCTATTTTTGGGTTTGGTCAGGGAGCTGAAATAAAAATAGGAACTTTTAAGTTCCTATTTTTCAGCTTCGCATAATGTGTATTATTTAATATTGGAAAACTTAAATATTCTTTTGATTTACGCGTTGTGAAAGTTCTTCCGCACTTTCTACACGTTCAGAATAACGGTCAGTCAGATACGCAGACTGCCCCCGGGTTAAAAGCGTAAATTTATAAAGTTCTTCCATCACATCTACGATCCTCCGGTAATAAGATGAAGGTTTCATACGGCCATCCTCTTCAAACTCAAGAAATGCTTTAGGCACTGAGGACTGATTTGGGATGGTGATCATACGCATCCAGCGTCCTAAAATCCGCAATTGATTTACCGCATTAAAGGACTGTGAGCCACCACATACTTGCATTACCGCTAAAGTTTTACCTTGCGTTGCACGTATTGCACCTGCAGCTAATGGAATCCAGTCAATTTGCGCTTTTAAAATTGAACTCATTGAACCATGACGCTCAGGAGAGCACCAAACCATGCCCTCTGACCATGCTAAAAGCTCATGCAATTCTTTTACCTTTGGATGTTGCATATCACCATCTTCAGGGAGGGGTAGCCCTTTTGGATGGAAGATTTTCACTTCTGCACCGAAGTATTCCAAAATTCGACCTGCTTCCTGAACTGCTAAACGGCTATATGATCTCTCACGATTTGAGCCATACAGGAGCAATATTCTCGGTGGATGGTCAAGGTGCTGTGCCTGAACTTTTTCTAAAGTAGGTTTTTCTAAAAGACTAAGATCAATATTTGGTAAGCTCATTCGACTCATACCTCTTTAAACACTTTTTTTCTAAGCCATAGCGAAACTGTCACCAAGGCAATCAATACAGGAACTTCAACAAGTGGTCCGATCACGGTTGTGAAGGCTACAGGTGAGGCTAATCCAAAAGTGGCAATGGCTACAGCCAGTGCTAATTCAAAATTGTTGCCTGCCGCAGTAAAGGAAATAGCAGTGGTTTTAGGATAGTCGTTACCCATCCATTTACTCATAAAGAAGCTGATGAAGAACATCGCAACAAAGTAGATTGTCAAAGGAATAGCAATTCTAAGCACATCTAGAGGAAGGCTAACCACCTCACCACCTTTAAGACTAAACATGGCTACAATCGTAAATAGAAGCGCAATAAGACTGATAGGGCTAATCTTTGGGATAAATCTGGTTTGATACCAATCTAAGCCTTTCTGTTTGACTAAGATCAAGCGGGTTAAAAAGCCAAGTAAGAAGGGAATACCTAGATAAACCAGAACAGCATGGGTAATCGTCCAAAAGCTCACATTAATGATTTGTGCCTCTACTCCAAAGAATGGCGGTAAGAAGGTCAAGAATAACCAGGCATAAGTACTAAAGAACAAGATCTGGAAGATACTGTTAAATGCAACTAAGGCTGCAACATACTGATTATCGCCACATGCCAGGCCATTCCACACCAGGACCATAGCAATACATCGGGCTAAACCAATCAGAATGAGACCTGTCATGTATTCAGGATAGGCGTGCAAAAAAATGATTGCCAAACCAAACATTAAGCAAGGTGCTATGAGCCAGTTTTGAATGAGAGATAATGCAAGGGTACGCTTATCTTCAAAGACTTTAGGCAAGGTCGCATAGTCTACCTTGGCAAGTGGCGGATACATCATCAAAATAAGCCCTATTGCGATAGGGATATTTACTGAGTTAATGCTTAATTGATCGAGTACCACGGATGTTTGAGGGAAAAATACCCCAATACCTACGCCTAATGCCATGGCAATGAAAATCCATAGGGTGAGGTTTCGGTCTAAGAAGGAGAGCTTTGAGGCGGACATTGAATTACTCGCATTGCATAGAGATAGATAGATTGCTCGCAGCTGTATTCACTACTTCATTACTTAACACATTGAGAACTGCATTTACCCATTCTGGTAAATCGGGATTTAATCGGTAGTACACCCATTGTCCTTTACGCTCATCTAGCAAAATTGAGAGGTTGCGAAGTAAAGCCAAGTGACGAGAAATCTTAGGTTGGCTCAGTTGTAATATCTCTGTGATTTCACACACACATACATTTTGTCTTTCTAAAATAATTTTTAAAATATCTAGACGTGTCGGGTCAGATAGGCACTTAAAGAAATCTGCTTGATCCATAATCGATGCTCACATATATGCTATTGCGAATATACGTATATCCATATATAAATGCAATATTATGAATGCCTGAGTAAATCCAATGTCATCAAAAGTTAAGATCTATCATAACCCTGCTTGCGGAACATCCAGAAATACACTGGCGCTAATTCGAAATGCAGGCGTAGAACCTGAAATTATTGAGTATCTTCTTAACCCTCCAAGCAAGACTGAACTCATGAATCTAATTGAAAAATCAGGCCTTTCTGTACGTGAAGCTATTCGTAAAAATGTAGAACCCTTTGCAACTCTTCAATTAGATCAGCAACACTGGACAGATGAACAGCTCATTCATTTTATGCTTGAGTATCCAATTTTAATTAATCGTCCATTTGTGGTGACAGAGGTCGGTGTAAAGCTTTGTAGACCCTCTGAACTCGTTTTAGATATTTTGTCTGCACCTCAATTAGGAGCTTTTACTAAAGAGGATGGTGAAATGATTATTGATGAAAATGGTGAGCGGATTAAATAAATCCACTGCATTTAATATAAAAAGGTGGTTATCCGAACATTAAAAAGCCCCAATCTAAGATTGGGGCTGCGTATAATCTGTATTATATTAATTTTAGTGAATTTTTACTATAAAATAAAATATTAAGCTTGTATTTTACTATCAGTAATTTCAAATAATAGAGTCACTCGATGCTTAAAAAAATTATCTTAAGCCTTTGCTTGGGTTTATCTAATGTAGCTATCGCAAAAAGCGTAGCTTTGAGTTTCGATGATGGTTTAGACCCATCAATTAATTCAGATGCTCAACACATCAATGAAGATATTTTAAGTACATTAAAACAAAATAAAATCCAGGCAATCGTTTATCCGAGTATACGTAAAATTGGAGGAACAAACGGATTAAATATAATTTCTAATTGGGGTAAACAAGGCCATCGTATTGGTAATCATGGAAATTTACATCTAAATCTTAATAAAGATGAAGTAAATTTATCTACTTATTTACAAGATATGCAACAAGGCCATGAAATGTTTTCCTCATTAGCGGGATTTATACCACGTTACCGCTTTCCATTTCTTAAAGAGGGAAATACTCTAGAAAAAAGGGATAATGTGCGTAAATGGCTGAGTAGCCATAGCTATAAATCTGGCGCTGTTAGCATCGATGCGAGTGATTGGTATTACAATCAATTGTTTCTGAAATATCATCAAGAAAAAGATCAAACAAGCCTGGCTAAATTAAAACAAGCTTACATTGTTCATTTACTTGACCGAGCGAAATATTATGATGATTTAGCCGTACAAACATTAGGACGCTCTCCAAACCATGTACTTTTACTGCATATAAGAGCTATTAATGCCGCTTGGCTAGAAGACATAATTGCTTCCTTCAAGAGGGAAGGCTGGAAATTTATTGATAGTGATACCGCCTATCAAGACACTATTTATAAAATTCAGCCAAACTTATTGCCTGCTGGTGAAAGTATCATCTGGAGTATTGCGCAAATTTATGGTGTGAATAATTTACGTTATCCAGCAGAAGATGCTCCATATGAATATCTAAATTTGGCAAACCATGGTTTGGAAGTTGAAAAGTAAATCCTTCATTTAACATAAAAGCCATTGCTTTAAGCTATTCTTCATGTCAACTATCTTCCACATTTAAGAAAAAATAATTTCCCATCCTTTGATAGACTCAGACCCATCCCATGTTCCACTTGCCCACAATATTTACAACCAAGTAAATAAATGCCGACAATCCTGTCTATATAAACTACCTTATGATTTTTAATCACTTATTGAATCATAATAGCTTGTTTATCAGATTTTTTGACACCTACTTAACCTACAGCTCTTATGGGCTTATTTCGATTTAAACTCAATTTAAAAACTCATCTGCGCTAAAATATCCGGCAAATGTCGCTTTAGAGTTTCCCATGCTATATCCCATGCCTAAAAAAATCCAATTCACTCCATCGCCAGCTAAATGGCAACTTGCTGCCAATGAATCGGTTTTGGTCTTGGTGGGATTACATAACCTGCGCATGCAGACTGGAATACAAGACACGGAACTCATGAAAAATCTTATTCAGATTAGCAATAAAGCCAAAGCACTGGATATTCCGATTGTTGATTTATATGGTGATGACCTGATGCAGGGCATGCAACAACTCGGTGAATATGCCTCAACCCACCCCCAACTGATTTTTGCAGGACAGGTGACGCCGATGCTGAAACAGATTTTACCGCATCTGCAAAGCGTGACAGAGCACATCTGTGTGGTGGATGATGCAGTTTTTCTGGCCAATCAGGAGCAGCATATCCAGTGGATTGAGAATATCTCGCAGCAGGGTTTACATCACATGAGCAGTTATAGCCTGACACGTTTATGGAGTTTAAGTGCGCCGTCAAACTATGTACTGTCGATCAAAGGCATTATGTTAGCGGTGGCTGAACAGCTGGATATGGATGCTCTGGAAATTGATCCTTATATTGATTTAAAACAGTATGGACTGGACTCTGTAGCAATGGTCAGCCTGGTTGGAGTATGGCGCGCACATGGTGCAGAGCTGCGTTATGAAGATGTGCTTGAACATGTTTCTTTGCATGAATTGGCAAGTTTTGTGCTGCAATCTGTACACCGCTAGAGAGTGATTGAGTAATTTACTCCACATAATCGGAAATTTCTTCGGCATTTATATAAAAGCGCATTGTAATTATTCGCCAAGCTTTCTATTATGGCCGCCTTATTTTTCGCGATCAGCCTGGGATTGAACTTTGAGTAATTTTCTAACCGAACATCTGATACATCGTGATAAGGATTTTATGGTCATCCATAAACCGGCTGGTTTGCTTACAGTTCCAGGGAAAACAGAAGATTTACAAGACTGTCTCATTAGCCGTCTCATGAAAATAGAGCCCAAAACCTTGCTCATCCATCGTCTGGATCGGGACACCTCCGGCATTTTGGTGTTTGCCTTGAGTCGGGAAGGGCAAAAATCTATTTCTCGCCAATTTCAGGAACGCCAGACGGATAAAACCTATCAGGCAATTGTGGCGGGAATTCTGGATGGCGAAGGAATGGTGGATGTTCCCGTGATTTATGATCCGGACCATCCGCCATTACATATTGCAGAGCCAAATCATAATAAGCCTGCACTCACCCATTGGCAGGCCATTGAACATTTTGAAATTCAGGGACAAGCTGTCACTCGTGTAAAATTGACTCCGATTACGGGGCGTTCACATCAGCTGCGTGTGCATATGCAGTATCTTGGACATCCTATTATTGGAGATACCTTGTATGCTACACCTGAGCAGCAACAGCTGAGCGTACGCTTATGTTTGCATGCCGAACGTTTAAGTTTCTCTCATCCTCACACACAACAACCGGTTGAATTTTATTGTCCGGCGCCATTCTAGGGGTGAGTTTTTTAATCGGCGTGAATTATACTCACTTTTTAGTGGGCTTTATGTCAAAATACATTGCTTGAAGGTGTGAAGTTTTGCTCCAATGACATTTCGTGATGGAGCCTGATATTCATAATCTTGTACTTAAGATAAAGGTGGAAAAATTGCAGCAATTTGCTATTGGTCAACGTTGGTTATCAGATACTGAAACAGAACTCGGCTTAGGAGTTCTCATTGATGTTGATGAACGATCGGTCAGCATTTTATTCCCAAAAAGCGATGAAACGCGTGTCTATGCACGTAGCAATGCACCTTTGTCCCGCATCATTTTTAATGCCAATGACGAGCTGCAAGATCAGGAAGGTATTTACTGGACCGTGGAATCGGTCGAAGACCGTCATGGCGTGGTCCGTTACCACGTAGTACGCACGCTTGAAGATGGCAGCGAAGAGCGTAAAGCCCTCAATGAAACCCGTGTGGGTGCAAGTATTCAGCTGTCCAAGCCTCTGGATCGTTTGCTGGCCAGCCAGATTGATTATAAAGAATGGTATGACCTGCGTATTGAAGCCTTGCTGATGCAAGCCAATATGCAAAGCAGTCCCTTACGTGGCCTGATTGGTTCACGTGTTGGGCTGATTCCCCATCAGCTGTATATTGCCCATGAAGTTGGCCAGCGTTTTGCGCCGCGTGTATTACTGGCTGATGAAGTTGGCTTGGGTAAAACCATTGAAGCCGGCCTGATCATGCACCAGCAACTTAAAACAGGACGTTCTGAACGTATCCTGATTCTGGTTCCAGATTCATTACAATATCAGTGGATGATTGAAATGCGCCGCCGTTTCAATCTGGAATTCTCCCTGTTTGATCTGACCCGTACCGCTTCGATCAAGGAACATGATCCGGATCTTAACCCGTTCCTGACCGAGCAGCGCATCATTGCATCTGTCGATTTGATGATTGACCATGAAGATTTGCGTGAACAGGCTTTAGAAGCGGGTTTCGATTTGCTGGTGGTCGATGAAGCGCACCATTTAATGTGGAGCGAAGAAGAAGGCGGTAATGACCGTTATGATCTGGTTGAAGAGCTGGCAGAGCACACAGCAGGCGTTTTACTGCTTACCGCAACACCAGAACAGCTGGGCGTAGAAAGTCACTTTGCGCGTCTGCGCTTACTTGATCCGCAGCGTTTCAGCTCACTGGACCGTTTCCTGGATGAAGAAGAACAATATCAGCATACTGCTAAAATTGCTGAAGCCTTGATGTCAGATATGCCACTTGAAGCAGAACATCTGACTGCAATTGAAGACTTGCTAGGTCATGCGATTGAAGATACAGCAGAACAACGCTTCCGTGCGATTCATGAACTGCTGGACCGTCATGGCACCGGTCGTATTCTGTTTCGTAACACGCGTGAAGCCATTCAGGGCTTCCCGGGCCGTGACTGTCAGCCTGTACCACTGCCAGCACCAGAAAACTGGTCTAAAGATGGCAAGCTACGTGAACAGATGTGGCCGGAAGAAGCCCAGCTCGATGGCTCATGGATGGAGACTGATCCACGTGTCATGTGGTTGATGGAAAAATTGCGTACCGATCTGAAACACAAGAAGGTATTGCTGATTGCACGCAGCGGTCCGGTGGTAGAAGCGCTAGAAAATGTACTTCGCTTACATGCCGGTATCCGTACCGCGATGTTCCATGAGGGGATGAGCCTGCTGGAACGTGACCAGGCAGCGGCTTATTTTGCTGAAGACTCTTATGGTGCACAGATTCTGCTCTGTTCAGAAATTGGTTCTGAAGGGCGTAACTTCCAGTTTGCTTCTGATCTGATTCTATTTGACTTGCCGGCGAATCCTGATGTGCTGGAACAGCGTATTGGCCGTCTGGACCGGATCGGTCAGGAAAACCGTATTCAGATTCACGTGCCTTATTTAGTGGGTACAGCGCAAGAGCGGATGTTCCGCTGGTATAACGAAGCCCTGAATATTTTTAGCAATATTTCACCTACAGCGCAAACTTTGCAAGAAAACTTCATTGTGGCATTAAAAGATTGCCTGCTGGCGGATAAAGGCCAAGAATTTGAAGATCTGCTGGAAGAAGTCAGCGTACAACGTGAAGCACTGGAAGCCGAGTTGCAGGCTGGCCGTGACCGACTGCTTGAGTATAATTCTTGTCGTCCTGTTGTGGCGCAGGAAATTGTCAAGGCACTCGAAGACTATGATGACAACACAAATCTGCCTGTGTTTATGAAACGCTTTATGGCATCGACCAACATTGATTTTGATGAGCAAAGCAATGGAACCGTAATCATCAAGCCCACAGATCAGATGCAGGTACAAGGTTTGACGCTGGACGAAGATGGTATGACAGCAACGTTCTACCGTGATCAGGCGCAAATCAGGGAAGATGCACAGTACCTGACCCTTGAGCATCCATTTACCGAAAGTGTGATGGAAATGATCAATACTCAAGGTTTTGGCAGTACCAACGTTGCTGTGTTAAAGTCAGCCGCTTTACCGCAAGGTTCTGTATTGCTGGAAGTCTGGTTTAAAGTTGATGTTATTGCACCTAAAGCGCTGAACCTGCCGTCTAGCCTGCCACAGCAATTGATTCGCGTCTTGCTGAGTGAAAAAGGTCAGGATCTGTCACAGAAGATTGCCCCAGAAATCCTGAAACCGTATTTACATCATCTAGATGGTAATAGCTGCCGTCAGGTGGTCAAAGCCCGTCGTGATATTATTGAGGCACGTTACCAGCAAGCTCTTGAACTGGCACGTGCGAATTTACCAAACTTCAAGCAGCAGGCCAAAGAAGTGTATGGTAATAAATGGCAATATGAAATTGACCGTCTGACTTATCTGAAGCAGTTCAACCCAAGTATCCGTGAAGATGAAATTGCCCGTTTACAGAAGTTGCAAAAAGAAGGCTTAAGCCTGCTGGATGGATTATCGGTGACGCCTGAAGGTATTCAGGTAATGGTGGTGGTAAAACCATAAACGCTCATTGAGCAAAAAGATATTTCTTAAAAGCAGTCTTCGGGCTGCTTTTATTTTTAAACTTTTAGCAAGCCAGACCTTTAATCGGGCCATTTTGTGTATGGGTCTATTTTTGGTTAAAATTTTGACTTCCTTAAAATTATAAAGAAAAACAATATGTCTAAAGCCTTAATTACCATCGGAGCCAAAACTTCACATGGTGGGGTGGTCGTTGAAGAAGAAGCTTCTTTTCTGGTCAATGGCGTTGCAGTTCATTTACATGCAATGAAACATTATTGTCCAAAATGCCAGCTTGTCGTCATGGCGATTGCTGCTGATCCGTCGTTTCAGGTTCATGGCCGGGCAGTGGTCCTGGCTGGAGATAAAACCACCTGTGGAGCAATTTTTCTACCGATGCAAAGTCTGGTGGTTGCACAAAAATAATGCTGAGTCCAGTTATAAAGTTCCTGTTATCAAAGGCCTGTGACTTTAAAGTCATAGATTGATGATTTCTGCCCTATAGCATTCAAGTTTGAATGATTAAGCTGAGGCAATATCTCAGAAGATAAGCAAAGATAAAAATGAAACCCGTATTATATTTTACGCATGCGAATGGTATTCCCTCTGCGAGCTATCGAAAGTTTTTAGATCATTTTCAGGATGAATATACGGTCAAATCCATTCCGTTGATTGGAATGAATCCACACTACCCGATCACCAAAGACTGGCGTTATCTGGTGGATGAAGTCATCGATGATATTCAGCAGCAGGCACCGGGCCAGAAAGTGGTGGGGGTAGGGCACTCTTTTGGCGGCTTAATTACGCTTATGGCGGCATATCGCCGGCCAGAACTTTTTTCCAGACTGGTGATTATGGACCCGCCGTTTGTTATCGGAAGAAAAAGTGCACTTTTTGAGCTGGTAAAAAAACTGAACCTGAAAAGTATTGACCGTTTTACCCCGGCAGGTATTACCTTAAAGCGTAAAGATTACTGGCCATCGCGCCAGGCCGCGGCTGAAGCGCTCAGGATGAATCGCCTGTTTAAACATTTTGATGAGCAGTGTTTTGATGATTATATTGCAAGTGGACTAGTGGCCAATCCACAGGGTGGAGTCACATTGCGTATTCCGAAACAGATTGAAGCTGAAATTTTCCGGACAGTGCCGGCCTGGTGGTGGAGAACGCCACGTAAACCCCCGCAAGTTCCCGTGCATCTGGTTACCGCTGAACATAGCCAGTTTTATCAGCAAGGACTACCACAAGGAATACAGAGGTTTTACCAGATAGAATATTCGGTGGTGCAGGGCGGTCATATGTTTCCGCTTGAACATCCTGAAGCAACAGCAAATCATGTCAATGCCCAGCTGCAGTTGCTTTAAACCATAAAGCAAGAGGCTTGATCTGAGTCTCTTGTTGTATTGACTTAACTTTCAGTTAATTCAGTTGGGATTGTTCCAGATGACGGGCTCCTTCCAGAATCATTCGAATCATAATCATCGTTTGTTCTGCGATTTCCTGACGTTCTGCAGCTGGCATATCAATTACATTGGCCCCCATATTAAATACCAATTGGGTAATCGCCTTAGACACAATATCCGGATGAAATAATTTTTTATTATTCAGACGCTCGAAGCGGATCAAATCTTCCTGCAACTCCTGCTGGAAATAATTCAGCTGACGCTCTACGGCCTGCTTATAAGACTTGGAGCCGGTATAGCCTTCACGTAATAACAGGCTCAGATTGCCTTCATCTGCATCGAGCTGGGCAATAAATACTTCTACTGAGCTGCGAATGATGCTGCTCTGGCGTGATGCCTGCAGGCGTGCTTCATGCAAAATCTGACGCAATACAATCCCGGCACGATCAATCAGCTCGATTGCCAGTTCATCAATATCCTTAAAATGGCGATAAAAACTGTTTGGTGCAATGCCAGCTTCACGTGCAACTTCACGTAAACTTAAGGACGAGATACTCTTTTCTGGCCCAATCAGGTTTAAGGCTGCCTGAAAAAGTTCTTCTTTGGTAATAGTCGCTTTACGGCCCACACTACGTACCACAATTGGCTCATCAATGTTGTTTGATTGTAAGGAGGCGTCACTGCTCATTTTCATTGAAAGCTCTTTCAGGAGAAGGGGTTAATTAAAGCATTATTACATTATAACCAAGGGGAATCGGCTTGTGAAATAATTAGAAACAATACATTCGTATATACAAATATATATACAGATGTATAATAATGGAAAATCCACGGTGGTGTCTTTACGATGCAGGTACTCGAAAAACTTAAAATGCCTTTAACTACGCTCGGCGAGAGTGTAATCGACCAGCATGCGATCAACTTCTGGGCGCAAAAACTGAATCCTTTATGGTCATTCAATCAGGCTTTAGGCAAAATTGTGCATATAGAAACTGCTGCACGGGATATGCTGAGTTTCAAAATTCGGGTCAATCGTTTATTCAAATTTGGTGAAGCCGGCCAGCATCACCCTGTATTTGTAGTGATCAAGGGAATTCGCTATGAACGCAGCTATAGCCTGACACGTCTGGATCAGCAGCATGTTTTACTTACCGTAAAGCAAGTCAATGCCGGCAAGGTGAGTAACTGGTTGGCTGAACAGGCCAAAGTCGGCGACATTATTGAGTTTGGTCAGCCTTTTGGTGATATGACCTTGCCTGAACAAGCGCATCCGATGATTCTGCTGGCCGCAGGAAGTGGTATTACACCGATGCTCAGCATACTGGAAGCCTTGGATCAGAAAACTGAGTTTTCCGTGCCTGTGACTCTATGGTATTGGGTCAAGCACAATCAGGAGGCTGCTTTTATTACACGCTTTGAAGCATTGGCACGTAAATATCCTAACTTCAGTTATCAGGTATTTGCCACTCAGGAACAGCAGGCTGCGCCACGTTTAGATGCAAGTTATCTGACACAGTTACAAAACCTTGAGCAAAGCGTGGTATATGCCTGTGGGCCTTCCGGCTTTGTATCGACCGCAGAACCGCTGTTTAGTTCGGTCAAACTGTTCAAAAGCGAAGCCTTTAGTATGAGTTTGGGCGATATGTCTGATACTGGTTTTGTGAATATCACACTGACCCGGTCCAAAAAGACCGTCAGTATTCCTAAAGGCCAGTCAATTCTGGTGAGTCTGGAGCATCAAAATATTAAACCTGCACATGGCTGCCGTATGGGAATTTGCAACAAATGTGTCTGTAATAAAGTTGAAGGTGCAACCAAAAGTCTGGTCAATGGCGCACAAAGTACCGAACCCGGTAATGCCTTGAAAATTTGTGTTAACTCGGCACAGACCGATCTAGTCATTGACCTATAAGCGAGTCTTATCTTATGAATATGCCAGTCAAAGTTGAATATTTTAAAAACCCTAAAAACCGTGAATTGAGCCAGTTTGAACTGGATGAGCTCGCAGCTGAGCTGGATGCAATCAAGCAGGAAGTGCTGAATGATCTGGGCGAAAAAGATGCCAAGTATATCCACAAGGTGTATTCTGCAATTCGATATTCCTCAATTGCAGGTCGTGCCTTGTTGTTTGCAGGCTGGTTTCCGCCAGCCTGGGTTTTGGGGACAGGTCTATTAAGCTTTGCCAAAATTATGGAAAATATGGAATTGGGTCATAATGTCATGCATGGCCAGTATGACTGGATGAATGATCCTAAGCTGAAGGGTCAAACTTATGAGTGGGATATTGTCGGTACTTCTGATAACTGGCGTCAGACGCATAACTTTAAACACCATACCTATACCAATATCAAAGGGATGGATGATGATATCGGTTATGGCCTGCTGCGCCTGTTCCCTGAGCAGCGCTGGAAGCCGGGCTTTTTATTACAACCGATTTATGCCGTGCCATTCTGTTTGCTGTTCCAGTGGGGCGTCGCAATTCAAAATCTTGAGCTGGGTAAATACTTGAAGGGCCGCAAAACTAAGCAGAAAATGCAAGAAGAGTGGGCACCGATGCAGCGCAAAATTGGCAAGCAGTTGTTTAAGGATTATGTTTTCTTTCCGGTCATTGCTGGTCCGGCGGCGCTGCCGGTATTTACGGGGAATCTGGTGGCCAATGGCATTCGTAATATCTGGACTTTTAGTGTGATTTTCTGTGGTCACTTTACTAAAGATGTAGAAGTATTCCCGAAATCCGTCATGCAAAATGAAAGTCGTGGTCACTGGTACATGCGTCAGATACGTGGATCTTCTAATCTGACAGGTTCAGAAGCCTTTCATATCCTGACTGGACATTTAAGCCATCAGATTGAGCATCACTTATATCCGGATATCCCTGCACGCCGTTATCGTCAGATGGCGCCAAAAGTGGAAGCGGTATGTAAAAAATATGGCTTGCACTACAACAATGCCAGTCTGGTGAAACAATATGGCAGTGTACTCAAACGTATTGTGAAATATGCTTTTCCGTTTAAAAAGTAAATTGTCTTGAAAAAAAACCGCTTTTAAATCAAGCGGTTTTTTAATGCTGATCTAAGAATTAAAACATTTAGTAGAAGACCTATTTAAAATCAGAAAAGTTATTTAATAAAGATAAAACTACAGCTTGTACATAAATATAAGGAGCAGACTCAGCACATCGCTGGAGCTGTGAAGTGAATATGCTAAATTAAGCGTCAATAATTTCAGAAGAAGGCTGAATATGCAAAAAATAATCTTATCTGGTTTATCTGGCATGTTGGCCACCCTTTTGCTCGCCGGCTGTACCAGCGTTACGCAGAATCATGACTACCAGCCCGTATTAGGCATGGTCAATCCGGCAAGTCAATATTGTGTCAGCCAAGGTGGAAAACTGGAATTACGTACCGAAGCGCAGGGGCAAGTTGGTTACTGTCATCTAAAAAATCAACAGGTCATTGAAGAATGGGAATATTACAATATGAGTCAGCCCAAATGTGTACCTGAACAGGCCATGGCCTTGGTTGGACAGGCAGATTTGACCGAAGCACAGATCAAGCAGAAAACTCAAGCCCAGCTGGTAAGGGTCATTCATCCGGGGGATGTCGTTACCATGGATTATAATGACGCACGTATCACTGTAACTGTAGATGCAACCAGCAAAAAAGTTTTACAGGCGACTTGCGGTTAATTTCTTCCGAAGCTTCGCCTGTTAAAGACCGGATTAGACTCTTCTACTTAAAGCACAGGATTTGTATTTTAAATGACAAATCCTGCCTGATCTTTTATATTGCCTTGTGGAAGGAGAAGTTCATGAAAAAATTATTGGTCTTATCGTTTATGGTGGCGCTGGTGGGTTGTGCCGAGAAGAAACCTTTAACCCCGGAAGAGCAATGGCAAGGTTACTGCCGTAGTGTGGGAAATGCCGCGCGTACCATTATGCTGGACCGTCAGAACGCGATTGAAAAAGACAAGGCAATTGAACATGCCAACAAGATTGATGATGATACAACTCGGACATTTATCCTGAGCATCATTGATGAAATTTATGCACTTCCAAAAGAAGAAATTAATCAGGATGTAGCTGCGGCACGTGAAAAAGTGCGGGCTGAGTTTACGCAAAAGTGTATTGCTACACCGCATGATGAAATGCCAGATTATAAACCGTTCTAAGAAACGGTTTTTTTATTCCTGATGAAGTCAGTTTGCTCTTATAAAGTTGTAAAACTTTAATTCAGCCCCTGTTTTTAATGACTATTAAATAGCCTAAGTAAATATATAATTTGTGACAATTACTAAATCTAAAATATAGAAAAGCTTATCTGAATATTGAATAATAAATTTAACTCCAAGACTTCAGGAGCAACATAAGATGAAAGTCGTTAAGTATTTGCATCACTGTGATTTGCTGTTAGAAGATGAACATGGTTTTGCAATAATTAGTGGTGGTCACTATGTATTGAGTGTGGGTGACCGGGTGGTTTTTAAAAAAATTATAGAACAGGATAAGCAGCTGTATCAGGTGGATATTTCCTTTGCCAGTAGCAACCATAGCACTACCTGTGAAGATCAATGGTTTCTTAAGTTTGAAGGCTGTAGAGATTCATTCCAGCAATATTTAAACTCAACTACAGTCCACTAAGGTGGAGTATCTTTTTTTATATAAATCAGGCAACATCAGTGTTGCCTTTTTTATGCATCAAATTCAGTTAAAAGGGTTCATAACCGTCGTTAATTTATGCAAGCAGATGGCTCTTGATTATTGAATGATCATTATGGGTATCATTTATTTATAAAATAACGAGCATCACAAAGAAACACTTTACTTGCATTAACTTTTAACTGGAAGTTTAGTAAAATTTTGGAGTCCATATTATTTATGAAGCTTTGTATAAGCAGGAAATCATAAATAATTTTTTAAAAAAGAGGAATAACACCGTGCTAGAAGCTTACCGCCAACACGTTGCAGAACGTGCCGCACTCGGAGTCCCACCGAAGCCACTTGATGATACTCAAACTGCTGCATTAGTTGAATTATTCAAAAATCCACCAGCTGGCGAAGAAGCATTCTTAGTTGATTTGCTTGAAAACCGTGTTCCAGCGGGTGTTGACCAAGCTGCTTATGTTAAAGCTGCATTCTTAGCTGCTGTGGCTAAAGGTGAAGCAACTTCTCCACTGGTTTCTAAAGAACGTGCGGTTTACTTACTGGGCACTATGCTTGGTGGTTATAACGTTGCTCCTTTAGTTGAACTTTTAGATGACGCTGCTCTAGGTGAACTTGCTGCTGAAGCGCTGAAAAAAACGCTGCTAGTATTTGATGCGTTCCATGACGTTGCTGACAAAGCAAAAGCGGGCAATGCAAACGCGAAAGCAGTTCTTCAATCTTGGGCTGACGCTGAATGGTTCACTAGCCGTAAAGACGTTCCTGAAGAAATTAAACTAACCGTTTTTAAAGTAACTGGCGAAACCAACACAGATGACCTGTCTCCAGCTCAAGATGCTTGGAGCCGTCCAGACATTCCATTGCACGCAAATGCAATGCTGAAAAACGAACGTGATGGCATCAACCCTGAAAAACCTGGTGAAGTTGGTCCATTAAGCCAAATTAAAGAGCTTATCGCGAAAGGCAACCAAGTTGCTTATGTGGGTGACGTTGTTGGTACAGGTTCATCTCGTAAATCTGCAACGAACTCGGTTCTTTGGTTCTTCGGTGACGAGATTGCTCACATCCCGAACAAAAAAGATGGTGGTTACTGCTTAGGTGGTAAAATTGCTCCGATTTTCTTCAACACGATGGAAGATGCGGGTGCATTACCAGTTGAGATCGATGTTTCTAACATGAACATGGGTGATGAAATCACTCTGAAAATTGATCATGCTGCTGCAAAAGTAACAGCGTTCAAAGATGGCGCACAAATCGCTGAAGCTGAACTGAAAACTCCAGTACTTCTAGATGAAGTACGTGCTGGTGGTCGTATTAACCTGATTATTGGTCGTGGTTTAACGACTAAAGCACGTGAAGAGTTAGGTCTTGCTCCATCTACTTTATTCCGTACTCCAGTTCAGCCTGAGAATACAGGTAAAGGCTTCACTCAAGCTCAAAAAATGGTAGGTCGCGCTTGTGGTCTTCCTGAAGGTCAGGGTGTTCGTCCAGGCACTTACTGTGAACCACGTATGACAACTGTTGGTTCGCAAGATACTACAGGTCCGATGACTCGTGACGAATTGAAAGACTTGGCTTGCTTAGGTTTCTCTGCTGACCTGGTAATGCAATCTTTCTGTCACACAGCTGCATATCCGAAACCAGTTGACGTTCAAATGCAACACACGCTTCCTGATTTCATCATGAACCGTGGTGGTGTTTCTTTACGTCCAGGCGATGGTATTATCCACTCGTGGTTAAACCGTATGCTTCTTCCAGATACAGTAGGTACTGGTGGTGACTCGCATACTCGTTTCCCAATTGGTATTTCATTCCCGGCAGGTTCTGGTCTTGTAGCATTCGCTGCTGCAACTGGTGTTATGCCACTAGATATGCCTGAATCTGTACTGGTGAAATTCAAAGGCAAAATGCAACCTGGTATCACGCTACGTGACCTGGTACATGCAATTCCTTACTATGCAATTAAAGAGGGTGACCTGACTGTAGAGAAGAAAGGTAAGAAGAACATCTTCTCTGGCCGTATCCTTGAGATCGACCTGACAGAAATGGAAACTGACCTGACTGTTGAGCAGGCATTCGAACTTTCTGATGCTTCTGCTGAACGTTCAGCAGCGGGCTGTTCTATCACTCTTTCTGAAGAGAAAGTTGCTGAATACCTGCGCTCAAACATCACTATGCTGAAGTGGATGATTTCTCAAGGTTATGGCGATGCGCGTACTATGGCTCGCCGTGTTGAGAACATGGAAAAATGGTTGGCGAACCCATCACTTCTTAAAGCTGATGCTGATGCTGAATACACGAAAGTATATGAAATCGACCTTGCTGATATCAAAGAACCTATCCTTTGCTGCCCGAACGATCCAGATGATGCAAAACTTCTTTCTGACGTTCAAGGCGACAAAATTGATGAAGTGTTCATCGGTTCTTGTATGACAAACATCGGTCACTTCCGTGCAGCTGGTAAACTTCTAGAAAAAGTACCAGGTGGTTCTTTGTCTACTCGTCTATGGTTAGCTCCTCCAACTCGTATGGATGAACACCAGTTGATGGAAGAAGGTTTCTATAACACTTATGGTAAAGCTGGCGCTCGTACAGAAATGCCAGGTTGTTCACTGTGTATGGGTAACCAAGCACGTGTAGCGCCGAACACCACTTGTGTATCGACTTCTACCCGTAACTTCCCGAACCGTTTAGGTCAAGGTGCTAACGTTTACCTGGCTTCTGCTGAACTTGCTGCTGTTGCTGCTGTACTTGGTAAATTGCCAACTCCAGAAGAATATCAACAGTATGCAGCTCAAATTGACAGCATGTCTGCTGACATCTATCAGTACTTGAACTTCGACAAGATGAGCGAGTATACAGATGCTGCGAAAAACGTGGACACTAAGAAAATTGCTGCTGCTCAATTGGCTTAATTTGTTGAAAATTAAAGTATTTTGAGTTAAAAATAAGGGCTGAGTAATCAGCCCTTATTTTTTTGATATTTAAACTATGATCAAACCTAATATATTTACTTTTGCTACAAAAGAATTATCACAAGATGCTTTTATTTTTTGGTTGTTAGACCATGCTAATCCTAAATATAACTTTGTTGACTTAAATATTAAACAATGTGCTTTAAATCTAATTCAAAAATTTTTTGAATTAGAAGATAAAATAATGCCTGAAGAAATCATCACTTTTGAACTTTCTAAACAAGTCGAAGGAATTGATATTTTTTTGAAAATTAATGATTATTATGTGGTTATTGAAGATAAGACTTCTTCTAAAACACACGGCGATCAATTAAAACGTTATAGAGATGTGGCACTAAAAAAAGCAAATGGCATCAACGAAAAGGTATTAGCAATTTATTTTAAAACACATGATCAATCAAACTACTCTAGGGAAATGTCAGATGGGTTTAAAGTTTTTTCTAGAGGGCAACTAATTTCTATATTAAATATTTATACCGATATTAAAAGTGATATTTTTAATGACTTGGATTCTCAAATGAAGTGCAACAGAGATTAAATTATTGGAAGGAAGCAAGATGAGCTAGCATTTTGCTTCCGACCGACCAAAGTCAAAGTTGCATCATGAACTATACTCATCTTACTCAAGAAG
>NZ_VLSR01000007.1:0-167102 GCF_007558235.1 Acinetobacter sp. RF15B
CAATCTTGGCTCATCAATTTTCTGACAAATTCTCTCAAATAAACTTCGAGTAATTTAAACCAATCAATCAATGATAATATTTCGATCAATCAACCAGTAAAAATCCACACAAGTTGTTCTTCATAATCTCTTAATGATCTTCTTACTGCTTCGTCAGCAGCAAGCTAGGTCGGCTATGTTACGCTTTCTTTGTAGAAAGTCAACCAGTAAATCCGATTATTTTTAAACTCATTCAAGACACTTAAATTTAACATCTTGTGCTAAATCCTTGTTTCTTAACAAGTTTTAATCTTCATCACTGCCGATGGATGTGCATTCTACAGCATTTAAGAGAGCTTGCAACACTTCTCACAAAGATTTTTTTTCTTATGTTTATTTTATAAACCAATATTTTTATAAGTATATGTTTTTTATAAAATAAATAATTCATAAAAATATTCATTATTTTATTTAAAAATGTTCTACAAAACATAAGCTATTGATTTTATTAAAATACTATAAAAAATAAGAGTAAAAAGCAGGACTTCTGCCCTGCTTTTTTGCTCTGAAGTTAATCAGATTAGAATTTCATACTGATTCGTGCCCAGTAATTGCGGCCCATATTATTAAATTGCTGATCACTTGCAAATCCATCTCCAAAACCTGCATTGCCCATTTTATTTAAATGCTCTGTATAGGTTTTATCTAATACGTTATCAATACCAACCGACAAATCTATATCTTTCGTTAAGTTGTATGAACCGTTAATAGACAATGTCGTAAACCCAGCACTTTTCTTTAGGTCATAGCCAACAATGTTACCTTCGTTTTGACTAATACGATTTTGCCCATCGACTAAGCGCCACAATAATCCAAAATTATATTTGTCTTGCACATAACGTAAATTCACACGCGCTTCTAAAGGTGAAATTTGTGGTAACGGCGTATTGTCTGTAGTATTTTTACCCCAAGCATACATGGTACTTACATCTGCCTGAATTGCATCTGTAAACTGATAACCAACACCTGCTTCAGCTCCTACAATAGTTGCATCCACATTTCGAGTATGAGCTTGCAACATTTTCATATGCCCTGTTGATGGCAAATATGTTGTAAGAACATAATCATTAATGATGCCTGCATATGCAGAAACCCAAGAACTTAAAGCTCCATGTTGATGTTGATATCCCGTATCTAGCTGTAAAGTCTTCTCGGTATCAATATTGTTAAAAGTATTTGGATTTCCATTACCAGATTGAGGACTAAATAACTCCCAATAATCTGGCATCCGTTCAACATATCCCAAACCGATATATGTTTTGCCATCATCATGTTCAGGATGGGTATTTTCAAATCGAATAAAACCGCTCGCTAATGTTTTATCTAATGTACGGTTATACCCATTATTAATAGAATCTTGGCGTTTGTCTTTTACATTCACCTGATCTAAACGAAGACCTGAGACCAAACGGTTTTGATCATCAAAGTGATACGTTATCTCACCAAAACCACCCACTGATTGATACTTCATATCTTTTGTTCTTGGTAGATTTTTATAATCTATGTTGTTGTCTGTGTCTGTTTTACGAATACTATGTTCATTATTTTGACTATCGACACCAGTAACAAGTTGAACTTCATCCCACTCACTTGTTACAGCAACTCGCGCATTTAAGGTTTTACGCGCTACATTGGTTGCCATTCTATCAGGCATCATCATGCTTGGTTTAAACTCACGTAAACTATAGTTATCCATGACATGATCATTAAAGTTATAGTTCACCTGTGCTTCAACTTTCTTCAAAGTCTCAGTGACATTGTTCTTTTCAACACGTAAGCCCACACTCTCACGTGCAAACTTTGAACCATCCATGCCACGACCTGCATACACGGCTTCACCATCGGCCTTACCACCTGTCAGTTCTACCCAGGTATCTTCATCCGGTGTCCAACCGAGTGCGATATCGGTATTCCAGCGCTCCCAGTCTGAAGGGACTGTGTTGCCATCGCCATCTTGATAACTATCCGATACTGAACGGTTAGCATTCAAACGGATATATTTTTTCTCGTCTCCTGCAGCAGCTTCAATATTATGGTCTAGACGGCCAAATGAACCCATTAAGACACTGGCTTGACCACGGTAGTTTTGATCGTCATCAAACTGTTCAGGTGTACGCTCAAAAATCACGGTTGCCGCTGAACCGGTATTGGCATATTGCACCGTTTGCGGTCCTTTAATCACCGAAATACGGTCATAACTTTCCGGAGAAATATAAGAGGTCGGCGAATCCATACGACTCGGACAGGCACCCAGGTTTTCAGTGCCATCGGTCAAGATTTTGATGCGTGAACCAAACATACCCCGGAAGGTCACATCGCCATTGGTCCCGGCTCCACTATTCACTGCACTAAAGCCGACAATGCTTTGTAAATAATCCGCACCATCGGTAGCTGGAATTGGTTGAATGGGCTGTTTAGGATCGGCACTGACTATCAGGCCATTGGCCTCATTACCCGCAGCGGAGGTCACCACAATAGGGGCCAGTGTGTGTAGCACTTTCGCCTCATCTGCAAATACCACACCTGAAGTACACGCAACAGCAATCGCAGCCGCAAGGGGCTGTAAATAAAATTTTGGCTGAGCCATTTTGTTTCTCACTTAAATCATAGATATAACTGTGCCTAAGTCAGTGAAGACCCGGCGTATCAAACAGGCTTTAAGTGAATGCTGGCGGAGCGCGGCCTTGAGGAATAAGAAAAAGTTGTTGAAGGACAAACCAGACATGTTTAAAGGCTTTTTCAAAAGCAATTAAACGGACCAGAATACGGTCCAGAACTTCTTGCACTTCCAGCTCAGGCGGCAGGATCAGATTGCCGTAGACCGTACAGTACTGGCATTGATGACTCGGATTGTGGTGATCATGCCCCGCGCTCTGCTCTATCACAGAATGGGATTCAAGATGGGAAGAGTCGGCATAGCTGGCAGACGAATGCTGAGTTACCGGCGATAAAAGTGCGCGCGTAATGGTTTCACAGACCGGTGCAACCTGATATTGCTCCGGCAGCAAAGGCTGTAAAAAAACAGCAATCTGTAAAAAAACAGCCACTAGAGAAAGCAGCAGTCCACCACGCAATACCATGATTGGCTAGCCCTACAAAACAGCAGATACTGAAAATTTGCCTGGCAGAGTATAACAAAGCCCAATCGAAATTGGGCTAAATTTATTCAAAAGAGCTGGAACTTTAACGTTTTACCGCAACTTTGGCTTTTTCACGCTGGCGGGCTGCTTTCTCAATTTTTTCACGTGCACGCTGACGTTTTAATGGCGATAAATAGTCCACAAACAGCTTGCCATTTAAGTGATCCATTTCATGTTGAATACACACAGCGAGAAGTCCATCAGCTTCTATCTCAAATGCTTGACCTTCAAGATTAATTGCCTCGATTTTTACACGTGACGGACGCTCAACTTTATCGTATATTTGAGGAACTGACAGACAGCCCTCTTCATAAGGCTGGGTTTCTTCAGTTAGTGGTGTAATTTTGGGGTTAATAAACACCATCGGTTGATCTTTATCTTCAGACAGGTCCATCACAATCAGCTGAATATGACGATCGACTTGAGTCGCAGCAAGTCCAATACCTGGCGCTTCGTACATGGTCTCAAACATATCTGCAGCGAGCTGACGAATCTCATCAGTGACTTCTTCGACTGGTTGTGCAATGGTGCGAAGACGGGGGTCCGGGAAACTTAAAATAGGTAATAAGGCCATACTGCGTCCTCAACTATGCCATTGATCAAAAAACCAAATGAAGGGAATGCTTCATCAAAAAAATGTGTGTAAGATCGTTATTATAACGCAACTACAGACATAATTTTAGGAATTATGATAATGAAAAAGGTTTTGAAGGGCATGCCATTTTTTAGTGCCCCGGGGTTTAAAAAACATGTGCTCGTACTCGCAGTTTGTATGGGCTTGGGGCTAGGAACAATTCACACCGCTGGGGCAGCGCCTACACGTAACGTCAATCCACCGAGCCTAAAAGCCAATGCACCACAAGTCTATGTAGTGAAAAAAGGCGATACGCTGTGGGATATTTCCAAACGATTCCTAAAAAATCCTGTACGTTGGCCGGAAATTTGGGCCAGTAATAAGCACGTGAAAAATCCACACTGGATTTTCCCGGGTGACCGCCTGCTGATGTGTGATTACCAAGGCCGTCCAATTATTGGTAAAGATGAAGGTGATGGCTGTGCAGGCATTATCAGCCGTTATATCGGTAGCACCGCGCTGCAACCACAGGTTCGGGTAGAATCTTTAAATAATACCATTCCGGTGATTCCGCTTGAACATATCAAGCAATGGCTGGAACGTAGCACGATTATTGCCCCGGAATCTCTGACCGGAACCCCTTATATTTTAGGAACAGCAGACCAGCGTGTACTGGCAGGCAAAGGCCAGAAAGTATATAGCCGCGGTAAAGGGATTGTGGCCGGTCAGCGTTATGGGGTGTATCGTGAAGCTGAACCTTATATGCTTACCGATGCCAAAGGGAATAAATACAATGCCGGCCAGGAGCTGATACAGGTCGCGTCAGCGATTGCGGTACGCAATGAAAATGACATCAGTACTCTGGAATTGACCGATACCTATACTGCTGAAGTGCGTCGCGGTGACCGTGTCCTGCCAGAATATGATCCGATGTTACCGACCCTGTTTTATCCAACCAATGCTGAAAATGTAACCTCTGGTGGCCAGATTGTGCGTGTACTGGGTTCAATCGGTACAGCTGCACGACATAGTGTGGTCACGATTGACCGTGGTGTCACGCATGGGTTACAGGCCGGCCATGTGCTGAGTGTGAACCAGAAAGGTGAAGTCGTGACCGACCCGAAAACCAAGGAACGTATTCAGTTACCAGGTGAGCGTATTGGCAATATCATGGTCTTCAAGGCATTTGATCAGCTGAGCTATGCTTATGTACTTGAAAGTGAGCTACCAATCAAGGTTGGGGCAGCGGTTCAGCCTCCCCTACTGGATGAATAATTTATAGTACTTGAGAGATGCTGCTGAAAAACAGCAGTATCTCCCTCCTCCACTTTTCATAATAATAAGAAGACAGGTAAAGGTCTCGACATGTTGAAGTCCTTCTCGGCTGCGCAACTGGACATGATCAGTTTATGGTATTTGGTCCAGCATTCTCTGCCCAGTTTTTATAAAATCCGGCAGCACTATTCTCATCTGGGCGATGCCCTGCATCCTGATCAGGCGCCCATCTGGCAAGCCTTAGGTATTCATGCCAATCATGTACAGCGGCTGAAAGAATTTCAGCTCGAAGCTTCACAACAAAAATTTCAGCAAAGTTTGCAGAGCATTCAACGTGATAGCGACTTCATTCTGTTAGACAGTGATCCTCATTATCCGCAGCAGTTAAGCCCCTATAATGATCGTCCGCCGATTCTATTTGGCCAGGGTCGGCCTGATTGTTTGTTACAGGCACAAATTGCTCTGGTGGGCAGTCGCAAGCCCAGTGCGCATGGCCGTCAGGTAGCTTATGATTTTGCCAGTTATCTGAGCGAACAGGGTTTTTATATTAATAGCGGACTTGCACAAGGGATTGATGAAGCCGCCCATCGCGCCGGACTGCAACAGCAAGGCACCATTGCAGTAATGGGAACCGGCCTGGACCAGACTTATCCGGCCCAGCATCAGCAGCTGCGCCAGCAAATTATTACTGAAGGTGGAGCTGTCATTAGCGAATTTTTACCCAATACCCCGCCCTTACAACACCATTTCCCACGGCGCAACCGGATTGTCAGTGGGCTGAGTCTCGGCATTATCGTGGCAGAAGCCACCTTAAAAAGTGGCTCGCTCATTACGGCCAAACTGGCTGCGGAGCAAGGTAAAACAGTCTTTGCCATTCCGGGGCATATTTATAGTGAGCATCATCAGGGTTGTCATCAACTGATTCGTGAAGGAGCCATTTTAGTTGATCATCCCGAGCAGGTGATTGAAGATCTGGCCCTGCCGACCCAATGGCAAGCCCTGCAAAACTCCATCAAAAATGAAACAGCAGCACATGAGCCGTCTTACATTCCGCAACATCTGATCTCCCTGTATAACCAGCTGGACTGGGTTGGACAAGATCTGGATCATTTAAGTAGTCAGCTCAGGCAGGATGTCGCTACTCTTACCAGCCAGCTGATGGAACTTGAGCTTTTGGGCTTTAGTACCCAGCAAGCCGGCATGTATCTGCGTTGTCGTGTACTTAAATAAGGTTCACAATAGGCCTTTGTCGTTTTTAGTAAGGTATTCACATGATCACCACCTCTGTTTCCGAAGCAGCGACCTGTCTGAAAGCTGGACAAGTTCTGGCATATCCTACAGAGGCTGTTTGGGGGCTGGGTTGCGACCCTTATAATGAGCAGGCATTTCACCAGATTTTAAAGCTGAAACAGCGCCCGGTTGAAAAAGGCGTTATTTTGTTGGCGGCGCATATTACTCAGGTCGAACATCTGTTAGGGGAGTTGAGCGAGGAAATGCGTGAAAAGGTAATTGAATCCTGGAGTAATAATCGACCAGCAGAACGTGCAATTACCTGGTTATTACCCGCCCATGATGACATTCCCACCTGGATTAAAGGCCAGCATCCCAAAGTAGCAGTACGGGTCACCAGTCATTCACTGTGTGTCGCCCTCTGTCAGGCTTTTGGCGGCTTTATTGTTTCCACCAGTGCCAACCCTGCGGGTCTGGAACCCGCGCGTTCCCTACAGGATGCGATTGGCTATTTTCAGCAGGATTTAAATTATTTAAATGGTGACTTGGGCTTGAGTCAGGAACCGAGCCGGATCATTGATGCCGTTACCGGAGAAATCATTCGAGACTAAAGTCATGCCCAAGCTTTGAACTTTATCAAGACCGACTAAAGTTTTAAGACAAAAAAAAGCTCAACCATATAGGGATGGCTGAGCATAAAAAAGGATGTGTATAAATCACATCCAGAGGGTACAAAAAATCTCTGGGAGTCTGATAAAACAAGGATTTTTTTGCTTCATCATTCTCGATGGGCGTATTATGAGAGAAATGCTTCAGAACAACAAGTATATAAAAAATATCATCTAAGACATTTTAACTATTAATAAATAAAAAATTTTAACTTATATTAAAAATATCTTACTCTTTCTATTCTGTTTTTAAAATAAAGCTATATTTTTATTATTGATATAACCCTTCAAAATTACCAATTTAGCAGTCAATTTCAATAAAAATTTACTTTTCGTTTGATTGAATTTCAACCAAACGATCTTTTGAGCCACACACAACAGCTTAGGCCAACCTGATTTTAGGCTGATATTGCGCCAGTAAAATCCCCAGGAAAATAATAGCTCCACCCATACTATGATAGATGGTCCAACTTTCAGCCAGCCAGATACTGGCAATAATCGCGGTAAAAACGGGCATCAGGTTCATGAAAATACTGGTCCGGTTGGGACCAATCTGCTGTACAGCCAGCATCCAGACCAGAGGTGCAATCAGCGAAGGAAAAATACCCGCATACAGCACACTGCTCAAGTTGGCAGTATTCAAACTGTCCAGCCCCAACCAGGCAATAAAGGGCAAATGATAGATCAGCGCGAAACCGATCTGGATATACAGACTGATCAATAAAGGGATCTGTAATTGCCACTTCTTCAAAAACACCCCATAAAAGGCGTAGAAAAATACTGCAATCACCATCAGCAGGTCACCCCAATGGGCGCCATTTTGCCACAATGCAGTCAGGCTCCCCTGAGCCATCACATACATCAGACCACAAAACGATAAAATACCGCCGATAATGGCAAAATAATTCGGTATATCTTTCAGAATAAAAAGAGAGACCAGAATGGTAAATATCGGAATAAACGCATTAATTAGCCCCATATTGGTGGCTGTGGTGTAATGTGCCGCGGTATAGGCCAAACCCTGATAAAGCACCATTCCAAATGCGCTCAATACTGCCAACTGTAACCAGTGTTGTCTAACAAGCTGACGTTGCTGCCAGACCTTACTTAACATAAATGGAGTCAGAATGAGAAAGGCAATCAGCCAGCGATAAAAACTGATACTGGCCGGAGAAATCAAGTCGGCTGCATAGCGGGTTACCACAATATTTAATGACCAGATCATGACAGCCAGCACCGGCAAGGCAAATGCCCATGTCGGATTACGCAGATCGCTTGACATTTTTCTCACCTCAACTTATTCAAGCTCTTATTGTTATGGAAGTCTGAAATAATTGAAATACTGAATTTCAGACATCTATACTGTATAGAGGACATCTCGACGGATATTCAGAATAATGCAAAAACCGGACTCTCCTACGCTTGATAGGCTGATTGAGATCAATCAGTTTTTTTATAAAAAAGATGAAGAGGTGGAACCCCACTCTTCCCTGTGGGGGGATTTTAATTTTAGTCTGGATGGTATTTTGGAGCTTCGTACTGAAAAACAGACCTTTCTGGCTCCTCCCAATTATGCCCTGTGGCTACCTCCCCAGACGGAGCATTGTTCTGTTGCGCTGGACCACGGCATCACCCATTTTATCTGCATCAGAATTCATCCCAGCTTATGTGAGCATCTTCCTCAAGACGTTACAACCTTCAGTATTCGGCCTTTTCTGTCTGTCTTGGTCAGGGAAATTCTAGAACACCCTCCTGCTACCGATAAGATGTATGTGCATCTTTTGCAGGTGCTGTTCGACCAAATACTCCAAGCCGAAAGGTATGATGATTATTTACCGCAAAGCCAGCATCCGGTATTGCTTCCCGTCTTGCAGCAGCTTACAGATCCGATGTTGTTTCAATATGGCTTACATAGCCTGCTCAAGCGATTCAGCCTGAGCGAACGGCAGATTTTACGTTTAAGCCAGCAGGAACTTGGCCTGCCTATTTCTGAATGGCGTAACCGTGCCAAAATTATTTATGCCATTGGACAAATTCGCCAAGGTACTTCCATCAAACGGCTTGCTTATGAGCTGGGTTATCAGCATAGCTCTAGCTTTATCGCCTTTTTCAAACGCTATACCGGCCAGACTCCCTCACAGATGCGCTCCTTAAATTAAATAAATATATATCAAATGTTTATAAGAAAATCTCAGTTCTGCTGTTTTTATCACGTATGATTTTTAAGTATAAAAAGTAAAGCGGTGTCTTCCTGTCTTTAAAGCATGTTTAAATAAAAAATTGGTTTTTATAAAAACGCTCATCTGCGAAATTTAATCTTACTTTTATACAGGGTACGCTTTGCATGAAAAAATTACTTCTCACGACTGCCTGTATGGTAGGCCTGACACTTGCAGGCTGTAGTAAACCGACTGAGCCAGCTAAATCAGACCACACTCAAAGTACTACAGCGACTGCCTCTTCTACGCCTGCTCCCGCTACTTCAGGCAATATGACAACCAATCAGCATGAAGACATCCGCAATGACTTGAATCATCTGCAAACCCTGACCAACTCTAAGGCAGAAACTGCCATGGATTTTCAAGACCGGATGATGAAAGCCGTACAGGCCAATAACCGTGATCAGATTCAGAGCGTCATGAAGGATATGCAGGGCTTCATGACAGAGTTTAATCGTGACCTAAAAACACTGTCGCTGAAAAGCCAGGAAGTGCATGAACTTCGCAACAAGTTTATTCATTCAAATGAACTGGGACTAGAGCTGACACGCTTGAGCACCGAAGCCAAACCAGATGAAGCTAAAATTAAGCAGCTTCAACAACAGGTTATGAAGGTACAAAAGGATATTATGCGTGATGTACAGGCATTACAGGCCAAAATAAATCCACAACCAGCTCAACCAGCTCAACCAGCTCAACCAGCTCAATAATAAACCGGGCAGGTAGCTTCGGCCTGACCTGCCCTAATCACCACCCCATCTAAAATCACTTGCTGCCCAGCAAAATTCCAGTTAAAAAGAACAGCCTAAAACTTTAATTTATATGCGATAAGGATGCATGCATGACCTCGATTTCCGATATTTCCATTAAAACCATTCAAGGTGAAGAGATAAAGTTAGATCAATTCGCCGGAAAAGTTTTACTGATCGTCAATACCGCTTCCAAGTGCGGCCTGACCCCGCAGTATGAAGGTTTAGAAAAACTCTACCGTGAGAAAAAAGATCAAGGCCTCGAAATATTAGGTTTTCCAGCCAATAATTTTTTAGAACAGGAACCGGGCTCGAATGAAGAAATCCAGCAGTTCTGTTCACTGAACTATGATGTTTCTTTTCCGTTATTTGCTAAAATTTCTGTGGCTGGTCCAGATAAACATCCACTGTATCAAACATTGACAACTGCACAGCCAGAACGTATCGGTGAAGGTCCATGGTGGAAAGACTTGGTGGATTATGGCCTGACCCCAAATGAACCGCCTGAAGTCCTCTGGAACTTTGAAAAGTTTCTGGTCAATAAACAGGGGCAAGTCGTCGCGCGTTTCGCTCCCGACATTACAGCGGATGATCCGCGTATCGTAGATGCGGTGAATGCTGAACTCGCCAAATAACTGCTTACTGATTTTATAAGTATCTATGAGCCTTATAGATACTTATTTTTGAAATCCTTCTCCCCCCCTACTCTAGCTTGCCTGATCAAACCGGCATGTAGCTGAAGATCTGCATAATTCATTCAGCAGGTAAAGCCCCCGTCATCTGTACACTGTATTGTACGACTTAGCTAAATCCTCCCCTGATTTCAGAGTGATCTCTGAGAGCACTTAAAAAAGATTTGTTATGACTTTGCAACAATCTTTTTTATCTCCATAGTTTGTCTCTATATTAACCCCAAGAAATATATCCAGATTGAGATCCTGATTTTATGGCCAAGATACTTGCCAATGCCTTGCTTCCTTTTGCTTTATTTAGTTCGGCTATGGTCTTGTTAGGCTGCGAGCAAGCGGTAGAGCCGCCTGTTCAACCCGATGAGATTACCGCTTCCAAACCAGAGTTAAATTCTGAGCAGCCAGTATCTTCGGAAACAGCAGCTGAACGGAAAAGCGGTAACATGTTTTATATCGTTCGTGATGTGGCAGATATGCAGCTTAAAGCCGGTGATTATGTTGAGCAACTTAAACAGACACAATCTGAGTTACAAACCGCCCTCAATGACCAAGATCAGCTCAAGCTTCAGGCCACTGCCAACGTATTGAAACAACAGCTAAATGGCTTGAATCAAACGCTCAACAGCCTGAATTTAAAGAGCCAAGAGATTGATTCTATTCGCCAAAATATGATACAGGCCAATCAGCAAGTATTGGCTACTCCTTTATTCAAGGGCGACATTGACCTCACCCAGGTCGACTTCAAGAAAATTGAACAGCAGCTAAATAGCGTCCAGCTTGAAATGATTAAACTGGCGGGCATGCTGATTCCGGACAATCAGAAGCAGTCCACTCAGGAAGGTTAATGTCCAGATCGCCTAGCTCCATTCACCTCTAGCAAATGGGGCTGGGCGATTGACTGGCTAAAGCCGCATATCCACCACAATACGACCATCAATTTTGCCATGTGCCATCCGGTCAAAAATATCATTGATATTTTCAAGAGGTTCCACATGAATATGGGCCTTGACCTTACCGTGTGCTGCAATGTCCAGGGCTTCTTTTAAATCCAACCGGGTTCCTACAATAGAACCGCGCACGGTAATACCTTCAAGCACCATATCAAAGATTGACAAGTCAAATGTTCCTGGCGGCAGACCATTTAATACCATGGTTCCACCACGACGAATGATGGCAATCGCCTGTGCAAATGCCTTTGGTGATACAGCAGTGACCAATACACCATGACAACCGTCTCCGGTCGCTTTCATCACTTCTTCTTTCACATCCACTTTCAGGGCATTAATGGCAACATCTGCACCTAAACTTTTAGCCAGTTCCAGTTTGCTGTCATCTATATCAATGGCCACGATATTAAAACCCATGGCTTTGGCATATTGAACTGCGACATGACCCAAACCGCCAATACCGGAAATGGCCACCCAGTCCCCAGTTTTGGCTTCGGTCATTTTCAGACCTTTATAAACCGTCACCCCCGCACATAGAATCGGGGCTATTTCCAGCAGGTCGACTCCTTCAGGAATCACTCCCACATAATTGCCATCGGCCAAACAGTATTCAGCAAAACTGCCATTCACTGAATAGCCTGAGTTTTGCTGTTGCTTACATAAGGTTTCCCAGCCAGCATAGCAATGATCACAGTGTCCACAAGCAGAATACAGCCACGGAACACCCACAATATCACCCACCTTTAAGTGCTCAATACCTGCACCCACTTCAACCACTTCACCCACGCCTTCATGTCCGGGAATAAAGGGTAAAGTCGGTTTGACCGGCCAATCACCGTGTACCGCATGCAAATCGGTATGACAAACCCCGGTGGCAATAATTTTCATTAATACCTTACCAGGCGCAATTTTCGGAATTTCCACCTCTTGGATTTGCAGCGGCTGATTAAACTCAGTGACCACCGCCGCTTTCATTGTCGTTTTCATATTTATTTTCTCCCAATTACTCATATCAAGGAGCCAACATTTTTAAGCGCTCTTTCTTCACTATATCGAATAATAAATAACCAATAGTTAGAGATTTGTAGAAAATTTGCGCACCTCCAAATATGATTATCAGAAAGAAAAATACCGGGAGAGGACTGAAAAACTTAAAGCAGCGGGAGAACACGCCTCTACTGCAAAACACTGGATTGCCAAGATTAAGACTAAAAAAATGTTGTGGTTTAATATTTCTTAGATTCTAAAATTTAATACCAACTGAATTGTTAAGAGGACTATCAAGCCCAGCTTTCTGCGCCAAGTATTCCCTCAGCTGTCAAAAATTACAGGCATCTAACCAGAATCAAGCTTTGGATCAAACTTTAAGGTCAATATTGTCAGAAATAGACAATGGCCTCGTGGGCTTATTGCTCTATAAAATTTTATTCTGCTTTTTGAGTGTTACGCCAGGCTTTAAATGCCGCCTGCATGGCATGCTGTTGATAAGGCTTGACCACACGACTTTCGAGAGTTGAAAAATCGCCTTTATAGACCAGATCCACCACCGATTTTGCCAGTTCCCGAATGCTGACACTACCTCGATGTTCATATTGCAAGATTTCTTGTGGTGTCAACGCCACATCCCAGCAAGACAGTGCGGAACCCAGATCTACCGCGATACTGAGGTAATAATGAGCATCATCCTGATAGAGTTCCCAAAAGTGGGGTTCATGAGCAATAAGGTGCATATCAATTCATTAAGCAAATGATGGACTTAATATATTACATGAGGTGAATGAGAAGCTATGCAACTTTAGAGAGTATTTCTAGCCTTGCTTTCTAGGGGGAAGGCATAAAAAAACCACCCTTTCGGGTGGTCTTTTCAATCTCAAACCGACAATTACATTGCGCGGTTTTTGATTTTGCGGATCGTTTCCAGCTGAGCAGCAGTTTCTGCAAGAGCAGCCAAAGCAGCAGCAGCATCCAAATCGCTCTTTTGATTGGCCAGCAATTGTTCAGCGTGTTTACGCGCTTCAATAATTGCCGCTTCATCCAAGTTTTCTGCACGGACTGCTGTATCAGCAAGAACCGTAACAACATGCGGTTGAACTTCTAGAATACCACCAGATACATAGATCAACTCTTCTGTACCATTTTCCAAAATAACGCGGATCGCGCCAGGTTGGAGCAAAGTTACTAGCGGTGCATGACCAGGCATAATACCCAGCTCACCACCAGCACCTTTTGCAATTAGCATAGTCACAGTGCCTGAGTACAAAGACTCCTGAACACTTACAACATCACATTGCATAGTCGCCATGAGAATCTCCTAAATTAGAGTAGCTAATTAAAGTTTCTCGGCTTTAGCAATCACTTCGTCAATACCACCAACCATATAGAACGCTTGTTCTGGAATGTGATCGTATTCACCAGCTAGAAGACCTTTAAAGCCACGAATCGTTTCTTTAAGCGGTACAAGTTTACCAGGCGCACCAGTAAATACTTCAGCTACGTGGAACGGTTGCGAGAAGAAACGCTGGATCTTACGTGCACGGTATACAGTAAGTTTGTCTTCTTCTGACAATTCGTCCATACCAAGAATCGCGATGATGTCTTTCAATTCTTTATAACGTTGTAAAACGTTTTGAACTGAACGAGCAATCTCGTAGTGCTCTTGACCAACGACCAGTGGATCTAACTGACGTGAAGTTGAGTCTAGTGGATCGATCGCTGGATAAATACCAGAAGATGCGATGTCACGGCTCAATACAACAGTTGCGTCCAAGTGAGCAAACGTTGTCGCAGGCGACGGGTCAGTCAAGTCATCGGCAGGTACGTATACCGCTTGGATTGACGTAATCGAACCAGACTTAGTCGATGTAATACGTTCCTGAAGAACACCCATCTCTTCTGCAAGTGTAGGCTGATAACCTACTGCAGATGGCATACGGCCTAGAAGTGCTGATACTTCAGTACCCGCTAGTGTATAACGATAGATGTTATCTACGAACAAGAGTACGTCACGACCTTTACCGTTTTCGTCTTTCTCGTCACGGAAATATTCAGCCATGGTCAAACCAGTCAACGCTACGCGTAAACGGTTACCGGGTGGCTCGTTCATCTGACCGTAGACCATTGCTACTTTGTCTAGAACGTTAGAATCTTTCATTTCGTGATAGAAGTCATTACCTTCACGAGTACGCTCACCAACACCAGCAAACACAGATAAACCTGAGTGTGCTTTCGCGATGTTGTTGATCAGTTCCATCATGTTTACAGTTTTACCAACACCGGCACCACCGAACAGACCGACTTTACCACCTTTCGCGAACGGGCATAGCAAGTCGATGACTTTAATACCAGTTTCTAAAAGGTCAGTAGAAGCTGCTTGTTCTGCATAAGAAGGCGCTTGACGGTGAATTGGTAAACGCGCTTCAGTCGCAACCGGACCAGCTTCGTCGATTGGGCGACCAAGAACGTCCATGATACGGCCTAGAGTTGCTGTACCTACTGGTACAGAAATCGGCGCGTTAGTATTCGTTACGTTCAAACCACGCTTAAGGCCTTCAGTAGAACCCATTGCAATAGTACGAACTACGCCATCACCAAGCTGTTGCTGAACTTCTAAAGTAGTTTCAGTACCATCTACTTGGAGAGCGTCATAGATCTTAGGAACGCTGTTGCGTTCAAACTCGACGTCGATAACCGCGCCGATGATCTGAATGATACGACCGCTATTCATTGCTGTCTCCTCAATTCAAAATAATGTTAAACGGCAGCGGCACCACCAACGATCTCAGAAATTTCCTGAGTAATCGCGGCTTGACGCAGCTTGTTATAAATAAGTTGCAGGCTCTTAATGATCTCGCCTGCGTTGTCTGTCGCTGCTTTCATAGCGACCATACGTGCAGACTGCTCACATGCGATGTTTTCAATCACACCTTGATACACCACAGACTCGATATAGCGAACCAACAAACCATTTAAAAGCTCTTCAGCTTCAGGTTCGTAGATATAGTCCCAACCGTATTGACGGTTAAGATTCTTGTCTTCTTCAGCAGCTGCCAAAGGAACAAGCTGTTCGATCTTTTGATTTTGAGTCATGGCATTGACAAAGCCGTTTGATACCAGATAAATACGATCTAACTCGCCTTTATCATAAGCATCCAACATCACCTGTACAGAACCAGATAACTGCTCAAGACTCGGTGTATCGCCTACGTTTGTAGTCGCACCCAGCACTTTACCGCCGTAGTTTTTAAAAAACGAAACCGCTTTTTGACCAATTAAAGCAAATTGAACTTCAATTGACTGCTCTTGTTGCTGCTGGACGTGTTTAACCACTTTCTTGAACAGGTTAATGTTCAAACCACCAGCCAGGCCGCGATCTGAAGACACAATGATATAGCCAACGCGCTTAACCGGGCGGTCTACCATATAACGGTGTTTGTATTCAGGATTCGCTTGAACCAAGTGAGCAATTACACGGTGCATATTTTCGGCATACGGACGGCCTTGAGCCATGCGCTCTTGCGCACGACGCATCTTAGAAGCTGCTACCATTTGCATCGCGCGAGTAATTTTCTGCGTGCTCTTGATACTAGCTACTTTGGCGCGAATTTCTTTTAAATTTGCCATACGCTTAACCTAGTATTCGAAAGCCCTTGCGAGCTTCCGAAGGTTGATTCCGTGAACCAAACCAATACTAAATTCAACAAGGTTGAAAATTAGTAAGTTTGAGTCGCTTTAAAGCTTTCAATACCTGCTTTGATTGCAGCTTCGATGTCTTTGTTGTAATCACCAGTGTCATCGATTTTTTGCATTAACGCAGCATGCTCTGAACGGAAGTAAGAAATTAACGCAGCATCAAAGTCTACGATTTTCTTCACTTCAACGTCAGCCATGTAGCCTTCGTTAGAGGCATAAATTGAAACAGCCTGGTCAGCAATTGAGTATGGAGCATATTGTTTTTGCTTCATTAACTCAGTTACACGTTGACCATGTTCAAGTTGCTTACGAGTTGCTTCGTCAAGGTCAGAAGCGAACTGAGCAAACGCTGCCAATTCACGGTATTGTGCTAAAGCGGTACGGATACCACCAGACAATTTCTTGATGATCTTAGTTTGCGCTGAACCACCTACACGAGATACAGAGATACCCGCGTTCACAGCAGGACGGATACCTGAGTTGAACAGAGATGTTTCAAGGAAGATCTGACCATCAGTAATCGAAATTACGTTTGTCGGTACGAATGCAGATACGTCACCTGCTTGAGTTTCAATAATTGGCAATGCAGTTAGAGAACCAGTCTGGCCTTTAACTTCACCATTAGTGAATTTCTCAACATAGTCAGCAGATACACGAGAAGCACGTTCAAGTAGACGTGAGTGTAGATAGAACACGTCACCTGGATATGCTTCACGACCTGGCGGACGACGAAGAAGCAATGAGATTTGACGGTAAGCCACTGCTTGCTTAGACAAGTCATCATAGATGATCAGTGCATCTTCACCGCGGTCACGGAAGTATTCACCCATTGTACAGCCAGAGTACGGAGCCAGATACAGCATTGCTGCTGGATCAGCTGCAGCAGCTGCTACAACAGTGGTATACGCCATCGCGCCAGTTTCTTCCAGCTTGCGTACTACGTTGGCAATCGTCGATTGTTTCTGACCGATTGCTACATAGATACATTTAATGCCAGAGTTTTTCTGAGCGATGATCGCATCGATCGCCATAGCTGTTTTACCAGTCTGACGGTCACCAATGATCAACTCACGCTGACCACGGCCGATTGGAATCATTGTATCTACTGATTTATAACCAGTTTGTACAGGCTGATCCACTGATTGACGCCAAATTACGCCTGGTGCAACTTTTTCTACTGCATCAGTTAATTTCGCATCGATCGGGCCTTTACCATCAATCGGGTTACCCAAAGCATCGACAACACGGCCTAGAAGTTCAGGACCAACCGGAACTTCTAATACGCGACCTGTACAACGCGCTTTTTGGCCTTCTTGAAGGCTTAAGTAGTTACCTAAAACAACGACGCCCACTGAATCCTGTTCTAGGTTCAGTGCCATACCGTATAAGCCGCCGTCGAATTCGATCATTTCACCGTACATTGCATCAGCAAGGCCGTGAATACGCACAATACCGTCGGAAACCATAACAATGGTTCCTTCGTTCTTAGCGGTCGCGCTGGTGTCCAGATCGCCGATACGCTGTTTAATGAGCGCACTGATCTCGGATGGATTCAGTTGTTGCATTGCGCTATACCTCAATCTTTTTAAAGTTCAGTCTTCTTATATGCAATTAAGCCAGAAGACGAGTACGCATTTTTTCAAGCTTGTTAAGCGCAGAATCATCTATCACTTGGTCGCCTGCACGAATAACTACACCAGCAATAAGCTCTGGTTTTACTTCTACAGAAACATTTACCGCAGCTTCGAATTTTTTCTCGAGCGCCTGCGCTAACGTTTGTTCTTGTACAGAAGTTAATGGGAATGCTGATTCAATTACAACATCCACAGTATTGTTATTCTGTGATTTGAGCTGTTCATATTCTGCAGCAATTTCAGGAAGCAGAGTCAGACGGTCATTTTCTGCAAGCAATGTCAAAAAGTTAGACACTGCTGCGGTCTGATCTTCACCTAAAATTTTAGCAAAAAGAGCCACCTGCTCGGCAGGTGTAAGCTCAGGGCGATTTAGATAAGCTGAAAATGCTTCGTCTTGCACCGCAGCACTGAGCACTTCAAGTACAGTTGACCATGAGTCAGTTGCACTCTGCTCAGAAGCATAAGCAAATGCTGCTTTAGCGTAAGGGCGTGCCAACGTCAAGAGTTCAGCCATAATCCGCCTCTCTTAAAGTTTAGCAGCCAGCTGAGTCAGCATGGCATTGTGAGCTTCTGCATCAACTTGTTGGCTCAGAATTTTCTCTGCACCCGTCACTGCAAGAGCAGCAACTTGTTGACGTAATTCTTCGCGAGCAGAATTGATTTCTGTATCAACAGCTTCTTTTGCTTGTTGACGAATACGCTCACCTTCTGCAGATGCTTGGGTACGAGCTTCTTCTACCAATTGCGCTGCACGACGGTTCGCTTGTTCGATCAATTGAGCCGCTTGTGCCTTTGCTGCATCTAACTCAGCTTTCACTTGTGCTTGCGCGTCTGCAAGGTCAGCTTTCGCTTTTTCAGCAGCATTTAAGCCATCAGCAATTTTACGCTGACGTTCACTAATCGCATTGATTAGTGGTGGCCAAACGAATTTCATGCAGAATGCGACAAAAATCGCAAACGCAATCGCTTGGCCAAACAATGTGAGGTTGATATTCATTGCAAATTCCTCAAATAGTGAATTTCGGAATTAAGCTGATTAACCTACAAATGGATTAGCGAAGATGAAGAACAAGCCAATACCAACACCGATCATAGGTACAGCATCAAGAAGACCCGCGATTAAGAACATACGAGTTTGAAGCTGTGGAGCCAATTCTGGTTGACGAGCTACTGCTTCAAGGAAGCGGCCGCCTAGAAGACCAAAACCAATCGCAGTACCTAAAGCACCGAAAGCGATCAAAATAGCAGATGCAATTGCAACTAGACCTAAAGTGAGTTCCATGATAATTCCTCAGAGGTTAGGTTTATACCCAATTAAATTAAAAATTGTACCTAACCATCTTATGACAGTTAGGCAATTAACATTAATGCTTTTCGCTTGCCATGCTTAGATAAACAATGGTTAGCATCATAAAGATAAATGCTTGCAGGGTGATAATCAGAATATGGAAAATCGCCCAAGGCACAGACAATGCCCACTGGATCCAGAACGGTAATAATGCGATCAAGATGAAGATCAACTCACCCGCATACATGTTACCGAACAGTCGTAGAGCCAATGAAACTGGTCTCGCCAAGAAAGTGGTTAATTCCAGCAACAAGTTGAATGGAATTAAAAGCACTTTAGCAACTGGATTCTTTGGATTGAACGGATTCAGTGCCAACTCACCAACAAAGCCTCCAATACCCTTTTCGCGGATACTGTAGAATAAGATCAGGAAGAATACAGAAATTGACATACCTAAGGTAACGTTTGGATCTGTAGTCGGAACAATCTTAAAGTAAACTTGATGAGGATCTACACCAAGCATCGAACCAATCAACTGCTGAGCTGTATAAGGAATAAAGTCAACAGGGATTAAGTCCATCAAGTTCATGAGGAAAATCCACACGAAAATAGTTAATGCCAATGGTGCAATCAGACGCGACTTACCGTGGAAGGTGTCACGTACACTTGAATCTACAAACTCGATAATCATTTCAATTGCAGACTGGAACTTGGTCGGAACACCAGAGTTTGCAGCTTTCGCCACGACCCAGAACAGCAAACAGAAAATCAGACCCAGTCCGATAGACCAACCCATTGAATCCAAGTGAATAGCAGTGAACCCCATCTGTTGAGCTTCAGCACCGCTCTCGGCCAACTTCCATGTACCGTCCGGCATTTTGCCGTAGGTCATATTGGTCAAGTGATGCTTGATATACTCGGTCGAAGTAAGGGCATGTTCTTCAGCAGCCATAAATCACACCTGGTCAATGTCAAAAAACTAATAGAACAAGCGAACATCGCGTGCTGCTTGATATCTCGCCTGCTCAAAAAAAACTTTTCAATTTTTTGTTGTGCTTAAACTCGTTTTTGTAGACGTGACACCCAAAACGGAGCGACCCACGACATGGCCTGAACGAGCATAAAACCACAAAACAACGCCACCGCTGACAACGGCTTAACATTGCCTAAAATTAAAATGAAGCCAACAATCACGATTGCAAACTTGCCCATCATACCTTTATACATGTTCGAAAGAACCTGTTTAGAGGCACGAGCTCCCGCTGTCCGAAACGATTGCCATGAAAAATAACAGGTCGCAAGCCAACAGACGAACGCCCCTAAAGCGGCACTCAAGGCTGCGGTTGAGTCTTTCACGACCCAGCCGATCAAGGCTGAAACAGGGATCATACATGCTTGTAAGAGGACTAAAGCTTTCGCTAATCGTCGGTCAATCAAGCGACTAGTTCGGCTCATTATTTATTCACTCACTGCAAGCATGCTTGACAAGTTTAGCTGATGATTATTTTTAATCGCAGGCATTATAGAGTTACACCCCTGAACATGCAATCTTTTCCCGACCTTAGTCGTGTTTTTTTCCACAGGCCAAATGCTGGCAAACTAATCAAAACTTGTCTATTTTTTAAATCATTAGCGCGCACTTAACACGCAGTTCTGGGTTTGTCCAGCCAATTTCTGCCAGCCCTGTATAAAGTCCCCTACCCCATTCATGCTTTCATCCACCGTCTGAAAGACAATTGGCTGGAGTTTACGGTACTGACTTTCTCCGGCATGTGCTTCGGCCAGCAGGCACATTTTGGGTTGTGGACGGTGATCATGCAGGAACTTGATCTGTGCCATGGTCGGTGCCACATGCGGATCATCGGTCATGGCGCCCATGAACTTGAGGTTCAGCGGACGTTCCAGATACTGATAGGCATCGTGATAGGCCCAATAAGGACGGGCTTTGCTGACAGAGTGGTAACGCTGGGCTGTGGCCAACATGTTTTGCGCAAAGTCACGTGCATTATTCCAGTAAATTTCACGATATTGCGGTAATTGCTGGGAACGCAAAGCCGCAATAAAGAAACCGATACGGACTGCATTATTCGGATCGAGCCAGACATGGGTATCGACCGTCTCCTTTAAGGCAGCCCCTTTGGGATTACGCATCGGCAAGATACTCAGGATCCCTGATTCCAAAAGAGCGATACTTTTTTTATTGTCCAGCACTTTAGACAGCGGCGCTTCATGGGCCTGTCCCAGCCAGATCACCAGTCCGGCATCTTGAATGGTTTTACGGTGTGCCGGAGTCAGACTGACATCATGACCACTTTGATTGGCCAGTAATAAGGTTGGCTGCTCCGCCCCTTGGGTAATTTTCTTGGCAATCAGATAAATGGGCTGCGTCGAAACCACCAGACTTTGTGACCAGCTGAATGTGCTGAATAAAGCCAGACTACACAGGACAAGGAAACGGAACATGAGTAGAACTCACCTAAAAACGAGGAAATTGTTAAGTGTTATAATATAACAAAATAGCAAAAATACCTATGCCTGATCGAAACTCCAGGTACTTCATGCTAAGATTTGAAATCTTTTTAATTTTCAGTTTCGCACTTGAGGTGAACTATGGGTTCATGTTCGCACGAGCACCACAACGCATTGCATGGCGTGCACGATCATTCAAATGTCGAGCGCCGTCTTGCAGAAGCGGAAAGTATTTGTGCAGCAACTGGAGCACGACTGACGCCGCTGCGTAAAGAAGTGCTGGAACTCATCCTGAAGGCGAGCGGCCCTATGGGCGCCTATGATCTGCTGGCACAAATGAAAAATGCCAGTGACCGTCCTGCTGCGCCGCCTACCGTCTATCGCACCCTCGACTTTTTATTAGAAAAAGGCTTTATTCATCGCCTGACTTCTATTAATGCCTATATTCCCTGCTGTCATCCGCGTGAAGGTCACCAGGCCGCCTTTTTAATTTGTACGGCGTGTAAAGCCGTCAAAGAAGCTTCTGCACAGGATCTGCTGAATCAGCTAGATGCTCTGGCTGCCTCTGATGGTTTTAGCTCACACCACAGTATTATCGAGATTTCAGGAACCTGTCAGCAGTGCCAGAACAAAGCATGAGTTCCGATCCTCTGATCCAACTTTCGAATATTTGGGTCAATATTGATGAGCGCGACATTTTAAAAGCCGTAGACTTCTCTTTACAAGAAAGAGAAATTGTCACACTGATTGGTCCGAATGGTGCCGGTAAATCTACCTTAATTAAAGTCATGCTCGGGATTGTAAAACCACAATCCGGTAAGGTACTGAGTAGCCGGAGCTTAAAATTTGCCTATGTACCACAAAAATTCAATCCATCACACAGTCTGCCTTTACGTGTCAAAGATTTACTGGCTCTAGAAAAATGTCCAGCCAAAGTTAAAGCAGAAATTATTCGTGATACAGGCATCAGCAAGCTGGAAAATTCCAAGGTGCAGCAATTGTCAGGCGGGGAACGGCAACGTGTATTACTGGCACGCGCCCTGCTGCGCCAACCGGATATTCTGGTTTTAGATGAACCGATGCAAGGTTTGGATATTCAGTCTGAAGCAGAACTGTATGACTATGTACGCAGTCTGCCAGAAAAATATGGCTGTGCCATTTTGATGGTGTCGCATGACTTACAATGGGTGATGCAAGGGACCACGCGTGTCGTCTGTTTAAATAAACATATTTGCTGTAGCGGCTCTCCAGACACGGTACAGCAGCACCCTGAATACCAGGCCATTTTTGGCAGTAACCGGGTATTCTATCAACACCATCACGAGCACTGCGCGCATGGTGATTCGGCCATCCCCTGCCAACAGGACCCTCGTCCACATATTCACCCCGAGCCGGAAGCTTAAACCATGATGGACTGGCTAGACCTCCTTTTACCTGCCTGGATCATGGGAACGCTCCTCGTGTTCCTCACAGCCCCACTTGGCTGCCTGATGTTGTGGCGCCGTATGTCCTTTTTCGCTGATACCATGGCACATGGTACTTTGCTCGGTGTGGCGATCGCGGGGGCCTTAAGCTTACCGCTCTGGATCGGTGTAACCTTTCTGGCTTTACTGCTGGTGGCTATTCTGTGGATATTGCATGACCCACGCCTGCCGAATGATGCTTTGCTGGCCCTGTGTTCGGCGACTTTGCTCTGTTCAGGTCTGCTGTTTATCCAACATTTACCCAGTTTAAGACCGGAACTACTCAGCTATTTATTTGGTGATCTACTTACCATTTCATGGGCAGATTTACCGACCTTTGCAGCGGTCATTATTCTGGCCCTGGCGGTGCTCTATAAAAACTGGCAGGCACAGATCCAGATCGCGATTGATCCGGATATGGCAGTCAGTGAAGGGGTGAATGCCAAATGGCAGCGCCTGATCTTTATGCTGCTCTTGGCTTTATTTACCGTACTCGCACTGCGTGCAGTAGGCTCCTTACTGATGGGTGCATTGCTGGTCATTCCAGCCTTAACTGCCCGACTGTTAGCACATTCTCCCAAACAGATGGTGATCTGGGCTTTTGTGATTGCACAGATTGGCGTGACGGTTGGGCTGTGGTCAAGTGCCGGCTTAAATACTTCGACCGGCTTAACCATTGTCCTGACCATGGCCATGTTATTTGCCCTCATATTTACCCTACAAAAAGTTAGAAAATCAAACTAGGCTGCCATGACGAAGCGTTACTTTATCAGTGCCTGTCTGCTTGGCCAGAAAGTTCGTTATGATGGACAAGACTGTCTAATCAAAGAAATCGTTGAGCAGCTCCTTCCTCAGCAATATGTCAGCTTATGCCCAGAAGTTCATGGCAACTTGGCCATCCCACGCCCGCCCGCTGAAATTCAACAGGGTTCTGGACTGGATGTACTTCATCAGCAGGCATCGGTCCTAGATATAGAGGGAGAAGATGTATCACATGCCTTTATACAGGGTGCTTATGCGGCCTTAAAAGTTGCGCAGGATTTTCAGGTTACAGAGGCGATTTTAAAAGCCAACAGCCCTTCATGTGGTAGCCATCTGATTTATGATGGTTCGTTTACGGGAAATAAAATTCAGGGAGATGGGGTTACCGCAGCCTTATTTAAGCAGCATGGTATAAAGGTCATCACAGAGGAACAGTTTCTAGCGAATTTATCCAGTTTGAATTCTTGATTTTTTTGATCATTGCCCGATAAGCCCTATACTCAGCCATTCTAAAAAACAACAGCTTATTGATGAATATCCAGACCATTGATCTTTTGATACGCTACCATATTTGGGCAACTCAAGGCCTGACGACAGCACTTGAACCTCTCTCTGATGAGGATTTCTGTAAAGACTGCGGTCTATTTTTTCAAAGCATTTCCGGTACTTTCAATCATTTATTGCTGGCTGACCACTTATGGTTTTCCCGTTTCTATCACGGGTTTTCACCGATACTACCTTTAAATCATATTCTTGAACCAGATCGTACGTACGGCCTTGCTCAAACGACTCAATCAAAGCTGTCTGCAATGGCAAAGCTTAGGCACTGCTTTAAATCAAGACCTTTTAAATAGCTTAATCAGCTATCGAAGTTCTCGTGGTCAAGCTCTGCAACTCCCTTATGCTGCCACATTAATACACGTTTTTAATCATGCCACCCATCACCGTGGACAAATCACCGCTGCCCTCATAATGCTAGACTACGCCTCGCCTGAACTGGACATGATATATATGCTTCTGGATAAGCAAAACCCCTCAACTCATTGATGTACCAGACTTAATAAAAATGCCGCGCCCGCAAATAAGACCGCAAAACTCCGGTTCATCACCTTTTGCTGTTTTGCTGAACTGAGTAAGCGCAAAACCTTGGCAGCAAGTCCGGTATAACCGGCCATCACAATCAGATCAATGATAATCATGGTTGCGGCCATGATCCCATACTGAATCCATTGCGGTTTGGACAGATCCAGAAACTGCGGCAATACAGCCAGCAAAAATACAATCGCTTTGGGATTACTCAGATTGACCAAGAAACCGTTTAACAACAATTTTCCGGCTGATTTGCGGGCCAGTTCATGCTGAATCTGGATAGATTGCACTGGTGCTTTCCATTGTAAAAAAGCCAGATAAAGTAAATAGATAACTCCAAACCATTTCACCAGCAAAAATGCCCAAGGTGTTGTGGCAAAAAGCACTCCTGCCCCGGCTGCTACAATTGCAATTTGCACCAGCAAGGCCAGCTGTAGGCCCAGCGCATTCCAGTATCCCTGACGAAAGCCATAATTCAAGCCACTCGACATGGACGCAATCGCACCCGCACCCGGTGAAATACTAATCACCCAGCAGGCCAACATATAGGCAAACCAAACTTGATAGGACATGACATAGCTCAGTAGCAGTTTTGCCCAGTATTATATGACTTTTCCAATATCTTCAGGTCAAAATCCTGGTGAAATTCAAGTTGAATACTATTCACTCTGTAGCGATTCAGGCACAATAGTTTGATTGAAAAACAGAAATTTATTACAGGATTCATGAATGTCTGCCCAATCTGTAATTTTGCCATTACCCTCAGATCATGCTCGTTTTATTGTGCTACGTTTGCAAAATTTAAGCCTTGAAGAACTTAAACAACAATTAGAACTGTTATTTAGTACCCGTGACCGTTTGATTACCCAGCATCCACATGCACAAATCAAGACAGCGGTGGCATTTGGTCCTGCGCTTTGGGCAAAATTATATGATCAGCATCCTGTCGGCTTTCAACAACTCAAACCGATTCAGGGTTCATTTGACATGCCAGTAGTACCTGCAGATGTACTGATACATATCGCCAGTGCACGCGCGGATATCTGTTTCGCTTTAAGCCAGGCTTTTTTTGAAGGTATCCGTGACAAAGTTCATGTTCTGGATGAACGTGTCTGCTTCCGGTATTTTGATGGCCGTGATATTACCGGTTTTATTGATGGGACAGAGAACCCGCAATTTCCTGATGACCGTGCTGAGGTCGCTTTACTCGGTGAAGATGCTGGCATTTTCCAAGACGGTTCATTCATTTTCGCACAGCGTTATGCACATAATCTGGAAAAATGGAAAAAGTTAAAAGTTGATGCCCAAGAACAAGTCATGGGTCGTAGCAAACTGGAATCTATCGAACTGGAGGATGAGACAAAACCTGCCGATGCTCACGTTGCACGTACTGTAGTGGAAGATGAGGAAGGTGAGGAAATGGAAATTTTGCGTCATTCTCTACCTTATGGTGATGGCCGTGGTGATCAAGGCTTATTCTTCATTGCCTACACCAAAGACCTGAAAATTATTGATGCTATGTTAGAACGTATGTTCGGTACCTCTGGCGATGGAATCCATGACCGCTTGCTACATTTTGTGACTCCAATGGATGGGGCGTATTACTTTGCACCGAGTGAGGAGTTGCTGGAAGAGGTGTTGGAAGGGTAAGAATAAAAAAGCCGGCGTAAGTCGGCTTTTTATAGATATGTGAATTAATTAAATAACCTGAATCGCGGATAAGAAATTAACTTGAAAATAAGGTGGCTGAAAACTATTAGGGAGTTACCACACCACCTACGCCTTCAGCCACCATGTTCGATTTCACATATTTCTTCTGCATCATTGATGATTTTTTTCAGAAATTTGAAGCAACCTATTGGAATTTTTTAAAATACAGCAACAAACGTTTGAGAATGGGATCTTTTCTTAGCCTCGCTCTTTAGTGAGGCTTTGATGTTTCTAAAGCTTTCATTTTCCTGTACGCATACCTTAAACTGCTTGTGCAGTCACTTGTACATACCGCACCACGCCGTCCTGATAAAGCTTAGCGCAAAGCTTCGCAGTCATCTGAATTTTAAAATCATCCAGCACTTGCGCTTTAATGTTTGGTTTGGATTTGTTTGAATTTAAAGTTGTTTCAACATAATTCGCAAAGCCTGAAAATACGGCTTCAGTCAGATCTTCAATCTGAATATTTTTAAATTCAAATTGGGTTAGACAGTCCTGTAGGACCTCTACACTCATTAAGTCGTTTAAATTCACATCAGCAGATTTAAGCAGCAGCTGATATTGACGTTTTTTAAATGGACTTAAATATTCCCAGTTTTTGGTCAGGACCAGATGATGAAAACCGATTCGTGCATTTGAATTCAAAACATTGCGAAGCTGCGCCAGGAATAACGGCACAGGGCTATGATAGGCCGCATCCAGACTAAGCACGACATCAAAACGCTGGGGCAATTGCATGTCTTTTAAATGCAGAAAAGATGTCTGATAAATAGCATTTAGCTCGGGAAGATGCTGTCGAATATTGCTGACATAAGCAGGCTGTAACTCGACACCTGCCAGATACTGGACCTGATACTGCTGTTGCCAATGCACCAAACTGGCTCCCTGACCACAGCCCAAATCAAGTAATTTATCTTTTGAATTTAAATGGACGGCTTGCGCCAGATGGTCAGCCAGATGACGGCAGGCCGTGACATAATCCTGCTCACCTGCCTGCCAATATCCCAAATTGCTCCAGGGCAACTGTGCCTGATCTCCCAACAATGTTGCCTGAATGGCATATTTATGTTGAGGAATAGCTTGACGCAGTCGCTGGAGCCATTTCATTTTAGTAACCGAGTTGTGGAGCAACCTCTACTTTAGGTTTGAGTCCTTTAAATGGCAACGGCGCACCCAGAATTTCTGCAATTTTCATTGCCGAAGTTACGGCCGATTCCAAAATCGGCAAGCCGTCGCATGACCAGGAACCACAGAAGAAGACTTTACGGTTCAATTCCAGATGGCGTTGCTGTAATTCCTGATTTAGGGCGACCGTATTGGCATCTACCACCGCACGGGTCAGCTTCACCGAAGAAATGATTTTTTTCGGATCAATGTCAGTGACTGGACGCCAGGTCTGAAATACCGGAGACTTACCCACCAGGGTCGGTTCAATGGCATTCAGCCAGATGGTAAACTGCTGACGGGTGAACTTACGGTCCATCATATAGCTCAGTACAGCCCAGTCTTTACGCTTCGGCGGCATCACGCTGCTATCGCTATGAATTACCAGCTCACCCTGTTCAAACTTAAATTTCTTTAACAGCGCAATGTCATCTTTGAATTGTGACTGATCGAGAAATTCTTCAATATGCATGGTGGGTGTTGCCACCACCACCCGGTCAAAACTTTTTACCAGACTGGCTGAATTCTCTACCAGTACCTTGTCATCCTGCTGCTTGATAGACACAATCCGTGCGCCGCTTTCGATTTCAATGCCTTCAATCAGTTTATCGACCAGCGCTGGCGTGCCGCCCTGTAGACGCAGCAAGGCATCCCCATCGGTCAACTGACGCAGGAAGGTGAGTAAAGGTTTGGCTGGCCATTCTCCGATGGTTTTCGGATTACAGGTACAGATGGTATACAGTACCGGCATCACTGCACCATGCCAGAATACTTCCTCGATTTCGTTACGGTTAATAAATTCTGCCAGGCTGATGTCCTGATGATCGGATTTAAAAAATTTCGTCAGCGCTGTTTTCAGTTGCAACAGGCCTTTGACCAGTCGCCAGCCATATTGCTGGATCCCTTTACGGTTATTGATAATTGGAATATTGCCAATTCGGCTGCGTGAAGTGGTTAGCCAGGTTTCGGTCCGGTCTTCAAATAACCAGCTACAGGCCATGTAGGTACGTACCGGATAGGTTTTAATGCCCAGATGAGTGGCCAGGCTCAGCGTATTCTTCCACAGATAAGGATTCATCACACGTAAAGGGGCATCAATCAAGCCACCTTCAAACTCGAGGCTATGGCTGTCCATGCCGCGACCCTGAAGCGCTTCAAAGATGGTGATATGATGTCCTGCGTCCTGAAGAATTCTGGCTGTAGCCAGTCCGGCCATGCCACTACCAATTACTGCGATATCCAAGCTGATCATCCGTCATTGAAAAACTGAAAGAAATTATGAACCATGCACCCGGCAAACAGGTTATTAAAATCTTCCAGAATATTTTTTTTTCGTAAACCTCTATTAACAGAAATTTCCATGATTTTTCACCCCGCTCAGCGCCTTGGAATAATTTTCAAAATATGACTGATTATCTTTATTTTTAATTTAGTTATAAGAAAAAAATATTTAAAAACATATGTTTTTTTTAACCATTATTTTAACAACCGGTTTACAAAAAATCAGCTAAGTGTATAATGTAGCCATTATAAAACTATAAATTCATCCAGAAGTATCAAGATGGATTTATAAGAAAATCACTCAAAACAATAAAAACTACAGCGCATAAAAAGATCAAAGCCTCTGCAAAAGCAGAGGCTTCTTTGTTTTCTGGACTGAAATATCTTTAGCTCTTCACGGGAATTTTACCAAAGCGACCCTGATTGAAATCTTCAAAGGCTTGAATAATTTCAGCTTTATTATTCATTACAAATGGACCATGCCCCTGGATTGGCTCATTGAGCGGTTCACCACTGAGCAGCACAAACTGGCTGTCTTGATAGGCCTGTAACTGAATCACAGGATCACTGTCACGGGCAAACATAACAATGGAACTGTCCAGCACTTTTTGCGAGCCATTCACCACCAACTCCCCCTTTAACAACACCAGTAGAGTGGTATGGTGTACGGGTACATCGAGGAAGGTTTCATATTCTGCTTTTAGCTCCCCATCCCATACATTAACCGGGCTGAAAGTTTGGGCAGGACCATGATGTCCTCCATATTCCCCTGCAATCACCCGGATATGCCCGGCCTCATGGTCCATTTCAATGCGTGGAATCTCTGCTTGGGTGATCGCCTGATAAGCCGGTGCAGTCATCTTGTCCTTGGCTGGCAAGTTCACCCAAAGCTGTACCATTTCAAACAGGCCACCCTGCCGGGCAAAGTCTGGAGAATGAAATTCCTCATGAATCACACCTGCACCTGCAGTCATCCATTGCACATCGCCTGCCTGAATCGTGCCGCCACCACCACTGGAGTCCTGATGTGTGACCTCACCCTGATAAGCCAAGGTCACCGTTTCAAAGCCACGATGTGGATGTGAACCTACACCGCGCTGTACCGTCGCGGGATCAAAATGGTAAGGCGCAGCATAGTCCAGTAATAAAAATGGGCTGATGGCCTGACCTAAGCGGTCATAAGAAAACAGGTTTTTGACTGGAAAGCCGTCACCTACCCAGTGCATGTGCTGGTTACGGTAGACACCGATCACTTTTTTCATCTTTTCACTCCTATATAGACGATAGGATAAACATACGCTTATTTTAAGCATTCGCCTGCGCCCAAGATAGAGTGAGATTAATATTCAGTATTCCAAATATAGGACAGTGATATCTTTAAATAGCTAAAAAACTTTCTATAAGTCTTTAAAAACAATAGAAATTAGGCTTTGTCCTATTTTCAAGATTAAGCTTCCTGCAACCTGGGCTTATTTTGTCTCATTTTCATGACTATTATGGCGCTCAGGGACGTCGGCAATACATAGCTCAAGCCGGTGTCTCCAATACTGAATAACGAGGAGTATAAAAATGGCTAAACCCTATGTACGTTTAGACAAAGACAATGCAGCTGTTCTGTTAGTAGATCATCAAACTGGTCTGCTCTCTCTGGTGCGTGACATTGATCCGGACAAATTTAAAAACAACGTGCTGGCACTGGCTGCCGCTGCAAAATACTTTAATCTTCCTACTATTTTAACCACCAGTTTTGAACAAGGCCCGAATGGTCCTTTGGTCCCGGAACTGAAAGAAATGTTCCCAGATGCACCGTATATCGCCCGTCCTGGCCAAATTAATGCCTGGGATAATGAAGACTTCGTGAAAGCGGTTAAAGCAACCGGAAAAAAACAACTGATCATTGCAGGCGTAGTCACTGAAGTATGTGTGGCTTTTCCTACGCTTTCAGCACTCGCAGAAGACTTTGAGGTCTTTGTCGTCACAGATGCTTCGGGTACATTTAACCATCTCACCCGTGATTCTGCTTGGGATCGTATGTCTCAGGCAGGTGCACAGCTTATGACCTGGTTCGGTACTGCATGTGAATTGCACCGTGACTGGCGTAACGATATTGAAGGTCTGGGGGCTTTATTTGGCAATCATATTCCTGACTATCGCAACCTCATCAACAGCTATAACCAGAATACTGCAGGAAAATAATCCCATCGAGTACTTAAAAGCGGCCTTCGGGCTGCTTTTAAGCCCACTGATCCTTGTTCCGATCAGAAGAGATGCTTTGGGAATTCGTCTGATTTATCCTATGCTATAACTTTGAGATGAATTCAATATGCCAGGCTAATACATGCATTCATTTGATGACTATTATTATTTTTATCTGGTCGTGAAACATGGCGGCTTTAGTGCAGCCAGTGAAGCCGCCAATATCACCAAGTCCAAACTCAGCCGGCGTATTCTGGACCTTGAAGCACAATTCAATGTCACCTTAATCCAGCGTTCCACACGCCATTTTAAAGTTACGCCCTTAGGTCAGGAATTCTTTCAGGAATGTGAAAAGATCATTCATCAGGTCGAATGCGCGCACAGTGTCCTGCTGAAACAGAGGAGCGAACCGCAAGGCCTGATCAAGCTCAGCTGCCCGTCACTCATGATGCACTATCAGGTGCGCAGCTTATTAAATGATTTTTTGCAGACCTATCCTCAGGTTCAGGTAGAAATGGAGCTGACCAGCCGGCGTGTCGATGTGCTGCATGATGATATTGATCTGGCGATTCGTACCAACTTTCAGGCGAATGAAGACTCCAGCATTGTGGTTCGTGATGTGATTAAAACCATGCACTGTTTAATCGCCAGCCCAAGTCTGCTAAAGCACCGCCAGATTGAGTCTCCGGCAGATCTGCATCAATTTCCAACCATCGTTCTGGGCACACAAAAACCACACCACTCTTGGCTTTTACAGCATATCAGCGGTCATGATCAAATCGAAATTCCCTTACAGCCACGTATTAAAAGCAATGATTTAGCCGGAGTATATTATTCGGTGATGGATGGCTTGGGAATTGCCGACCTGCCTTATTTAACCGTTGAAAAAGATATACAGGCAGGCCGCCTGATACATATTTTGCCTGAATGGTGTTCCAATATGGGCACCGTACAACTGGTTTATGCCTCACGCAAAGGACAACGTCTGGTGATGGAAAAGCTAATCGAACATCTGATACAGGGTTTAAGAACTACCGCCACCCAGCATAGAGGCTATATAAGCTGAGTCTTTTACAGCCTAAATAAAAAATCCAGCCTGTAGGGGCTGGATCTTGGCAGTTAGATCGAATCGATCAGATTTTACCGACCAGGTCAATTGAAGGAGCCAGTGTCTCTTCACCTTCTTTCCATTTCGCAGGACATACCTCACCGGGATGTGCATGCACATATTGTGCTGCTTTGATCTTACGCAGCAGTTCCTGGGCATCACGGCCAATGCCACCGGCATTGATCTCAACGATCTGGATTTTACCTTCCGGATCGATCACAAAAGTACCCCGATCTGCCAGGCCTTCAGCTTCGATCAGCACATCGAAATTTTTAGACAAGGTCCAGGTTGGATCACCAATTAACGGATACTGGATTTTACCAATCACGTCCGAAGTATCATGCCAGGCTTTATGAGTAAAATGAGTATCGGTAGATACACCATAGATTTCCACAGCCAGCTTCTGGAATTCAGCATAGTTATCCGCCAAATCACCTAATTCGGTTGGACACACAAAGGTAAAGTCTGCAGGATAAAAAAAGACCACGGACCATTTTCCTTTCATGTCCTGCTCAGACACTTCAACAAACTGGCCATTGTGATAAGCAGTGGCCTTGAATGCTTTGACTTCAGTATTGATTAAGCTCATTCGATTTTCCTATCTATTGCTAAAATTGTGTATTCACTCGATACAGCTAGAATACAGAAAACCAATCAATAGGAAAAACCGTAAATTTTTATAAAAACTATCGGATTTTTGGATTAAAATTTTCTATTGCATATTCAATGTTTATTTATTTCTTCAATAATAAAGAATCTCAGCTTTGTACGGGAAGCTATTTAAATTACACGTCTTCTTTAGAAAGTTTTATTTTTAAGGCCAGGCCAGTGAGCGATTCTCCACCTAAATAAAAAAGCCCACCAGATTGGCAGGCTTTTGAGCGGATCATCTACCGTTTTTCAGTACTTAGAACGGTAAATCATCATCTAGATCGGCCGCAGGTGCCGGAGTTGGCGCCGGCTGTGCTTTGGGTGCAAAGCCGCCCGGGTTATTGTTACCATACCCCCCACCCTGGTTGTTATTGAAACCAGCTTGCTGTGGCGCTGAACCATAGCCACCTTGCGGGTTATTATTGCCATAGCCGCCCTGATTATTGTTAAAGCGCGGCTGGTTAAAACCATTGTCGGCCTGTTCACCTTGTTGACGTGCCGAATCCAGCATCTGCATTTGTTCGCCACGGATTTCTGTTGTATAGCGTTCCTGACCATTCTGATCGGTCCATTGACGGGTACGCAATGAACCTTCGATATACACTTTAGAACCTTTGCGCAGGTATTGTTGTGCAATTTCACCTAAACGGTTGTGCAGCACAATACGGTGCCATTCTGTTTGCTCTTTACGCTCACCGGTATTTTTATCTGTCCACGAGTCGCTGGTTGCTATCGAAAACTGTGTAAGGGAGCCCCCATTGGGGAAAGTTTTTGTTTCAGGATCTCGACCTAAAGTACCAACCAAAATAACCTTATTTACACCACGCATGAGATCTGTATTCCTATTTGTATCTATTTTACTTTATAAGAGTTATGTTTAAATGGCTACCTCTTTACCTAACAAGTGCGTTAATTGTTGTCGCGAGACTTCATTAACCTGCTGTTTGTCGACCTTGACAAAGGCCACTTGCTGTTCAGACATCACCACAACCTCTTCAATACCACGAATTGCCAAAAGCTGAGAAGTCCATTCGTCTGTTTGTCGGGTCTCCGGCAAACGAAGGACCAGTGAGGAAAGATAACGAGGTTGTGCCAATCCAAAACTCATCAATAGCCAAATTATAGCAATTGCCGATAAGATACTCCAACCCAGCAACGTATTGTTCAAAAGCAATAATTGACCACCAATCACGCCACCAAAAAATGCACCCAAAAACTGGCTACTGGCATTGACGCCCATTGCGGTGGCCTTAGATTGAATCGGGGCCGCCTTGGACAACCAGGACGGCAACAAAGCTTCCATCACGTTAAAGGCAATAAAGAACAGGCCCAGTCCGGTCAGCAATATATATTTGGACTCAAAACCGAAAATCAGGATCAACAGGCCCAAAATAATGCCGCCAATTGCCGTCAGGAAAATACCGCGCATCTGACGGTATTTCTCTGCTAGTACAATACTTGGAAACGCAAAAAACAGGCTGATCAAGAGTAAAGGCAGATAGACCCAACCATGACTCGACAACGGTAAACCGCCAAATTCAATCAGCTGCGAAGGTACATAGATAAACATCGCAGTGAGCAATAAATGCAGGGTGAAAACTGAAATATGCAGACGGTTCAGGTCGCCCATTTTCAGCACCTGTTTTAGCTGGGTCAAATACCCCTGCTGGAAGTTTTTATGATGACGGCTGACTTTAGGTACCATCAACAGCATGGCGATTGCCGCCAGTCCCATAATGGTCGTGACCCAAAACAGGCCAGAGATACCGACCAGTCCGGCCAACCAAGGCCCCAAGCTAAACGCGACGACAAAAGACAGGCCGATACTCATGCCCATCACCGCCATTGCTTTCATACGGTTTTCTTCACGGGTCACATCGGCCAGCAAGGCCATGACCACAGCCGAGACTGCGCCGCCACCTGCAATTGCACGTCCAATGATGACTCCATAAATGGTGTCGGACATGGCGGCAACCGCACCGCCCAGGGCAAAAAGCAACAGGCCCAGAACCACCAGGGGTTTACGGCTATAACGGTCAGCGATCAGGCTAAACGGTATTTGCAGCAACGCCTGAGTCAGGCCATAAATACCAACCGCCAGACCGATAAGCGCAGGCGTAGCATATTCATATGACTGCCCTGCTACTGAAAATACAGGAATAATCATAAACAACCCCAGCATGCGCAGCGCAAAAATACTGCTCAGGGCAAAGGTCGAGCGACGTTCTAAAGCATTCATCATAAATTCAGGCGATTCAGCGAATTAATCTTGGTGCACAGATTATAGGACATTCCATCCCCAGTAAGGCATGATTTTTATTTGAAATAAAAATCAGCAGGGGCTGAAAAACAAAAAGCGCAGCCGGAGCCACGCTTTTCAAGATCAGAATCCCTTATTGATGCAGGGCACTTTCTTTTTTCTTATATTGGATAGAGGCAATAACAGCCCAGACAATAAAGGCCACCCCAATCAGGCCAGTCACAATTTCAGGAACATGCAAGCCGGTTCCGCTGGCAATCATGATAAAGGCCAGAGCACCAATTGCATAATGCGCGCCATGCTCCAGATAGATATAGGCATCCAGTGTGCCTTTTTCTACCAGATAAATGGTCATTGAACGGACGAAAATCGCACCAATCGCCAGACCCAGCATAATAATGACCACATCTGAAGTAATGGCAAAGGCTCCGATCACCCCATCAAAACTGAAAGAGGCATCCAGCACTTCAAGATACAGGAAACCACCAATACCGGCTTTGACCACACCTGTCGGTACGCCATTTTCATCATGACGAATGGCATTGCCCTGTTCATCAATTTCCGGCTCACCGCCCAGTAAATGACTGAGGACCTGTACCCCAATATAAATCACGATGCCCCAGATTCCCGCCATGGTCACTGCCAAGCGTTTGTCTTCCACCACATTGCCAGCCATAATTAACAGCACCACCAGGGCAATAAAGACCGACATGGCCGGAACACTAGCCAGGTTGGCAAGACGACGTTCCAGCATTCTGAACCAGTGCGTGTCTTTCTCTTCATCCAGGAAGAAGTTCAAAAACACCATCAACAGGAAAGCGCCACCAAAAGCAGCAATCTCCGGATGATGGGCCATCAAACGCGCCGAGTATTCTGCAGGATTATTCAGGGCCAGCCGTACCACTTCCATAAAGCCCATTTCCGCAGTCACCGCGACAATGGCCACCGGGAAGATTAAACGCATACCAAATACGGCAATCAAAATCCCTATAGTCAGGAATAGCATTTTCCAGAATGGATCCCATCCCCGCAGGACTGAGGCATTGACAACCGCGTTATCGAAAGATAACGACACTTCCATAATCGCTAAGATAGCGGTGATGGCAAGCGCTGTGAGCATGGTTTGCAAGCCCGCTTCCGGACCATGGGTATAACCCCAATAAGCAGACAAACCAAGACACACGATCGAGAATGCGATTGAGAAACCAAAATGTTTCAACATACATATCGACCTTGAATCAATTAAATAAGACGTATTTTTTCAGTAGAACTGCAATACGGACACAATAAACTGTGCCAATTATGAAACTTTTGTGGCCCAAACCAAAGCACTTCCTGTGGTCTTTTGTATTATTTTCTCAAGGCAGCCTCCCTGGTCTTTTAAACAGCCGGTTCTTTGCTATAGTGCTGCATGGCTTAACTTAAACTGCTAAGGATTTCAGCATGAGTTTTTCACAACAGGTTTGGCAACGTAATCTTGCGCTCTACCAAAAGACACTGGCTCTGCCGTTTAACCAGCAACTGGCACAGGGAACACTCAGCCGTGAGGCTTTTAGTCATTATGTGATTCAGGATGCGCATTATCTGCTGGCTTATGGCCGTGCCTTGGCTGTCTGTGCGGCAAAAGCGTTTGAAGCCGATGACGTTATCCAGTTTAGTGAGGCGGCTAAAATTGCCATTGTGGTCGAACGCAGCCTGCATGATGGCTTTATGCAGGATTTTGGTATTAGCAAGGCGCAGTTTGAAAATACCCCGCTGACACTGGCTTGTCACCATTACACTTCTTATTTACAGGCGGTGGCCTGGGCAGAAAGCTATCCGGTGGTGGTAGCTTCCCTGCTGCCGTGTTTCTGGATTTATGCAGAAGTGGGCAAGGACATTATTGACAATGCCGCCCCGAATAACCCTTACCAGGCCTGGATTGACACCTATGCCGGTGAAGAATTCCATACCGCAGTACGTAATGTAATTAGCACTATTGACCGTATCGCCGAGCGGGTGGATGCCGATACACTGGAGAAAATGCATCAGGCCTATACCGATGCAGCCCGTTTGGAATGGCTGTTCTGGGAGAGTGCCTTTGAACAGCGCCAATGGCCAGGTCTGGATGACGTGAACTAAGTTTTCGTTTCTAGAGCCCATCCAAAATGCCAGTCAGTGAACCATTGACTGGCATTTTTATTCATCAAGCGATGAAATGTGCATAATGGACGTTCTCCCTCACTTACAGCTTTTCTTTATCTCCATATTTCCTCTACTGTTAAGCCTCTCAATCACCGCAAAAAACTTCCTCTTCTGATACTCGCAGGTCTTGGTTTTGATAATTTTTTTAGCTTCGTTACTCACTTGCTGGGTCTTTGCTGCAATGGTCTGTTTGCTCTGGATTTTTTGAAAAGGCCTATACTCAGTTTCTGAAAAATCAACTCAACGTCTAAGCCCAAATGCTTCATGATATTCCGCATGATATATGCTTTGAAAAGATCATATTCGCCTCGCTACCCTAGCCTGCCAAGCGAGCAATGAGTAAAAATTAACCACAATCAAGCGCTGGTCTTTATATAGTGGACGTGACTAATATCCGACATAACTTGACGTTTAAAATACTTTTATTTGCACTTGAACATTTTTCATTCGGTATCATATAAAGGTTTTTGATGAATATTCTAGGATCATTGCATGAGCCAAAGCCACATCCGTATTCGAGGTGCACGTACCCACAACCTGAAAAATGTGAGCCTTGATATCCCACGCGACAAGTTTGTGGTGATTACGGGACTGTCGGGTTCAGGCAAGTCCTCACTGGCTTTTGATACGCTCTATGCCGAAGGCCAGCGCCGTTATGTAGAATCCCTGTCTGCGTATGCGCGCCAGTTCCTCTCCCAAATGGAAAAGCCGGAAGTCGACTCAATTGAAGGCCTAAGTCCCGCCATTGCGATTGAACAGAAATCCACCAGCCACAACCCACGTTCAACGGTCGGAACAATTACCGAAATTTATGACTATTTACGTCTGCTCTATGCGCGTGTCGGTACACCCTATTGTCCTGAACATGATCTGCCGATGGTCGCGCAAACGGTCAGTGAAATGGTCGATGCGGTTAAGGAACTGGAAGAAGGTACTGCACTGTTATTATTAGCGCCTGTGGTACGTGAACGTAAGGGCGAATACACCGCCCTGTTTGAACAGCTGCAAAGCCAGGGCTTTGTCCGGGCTCGTGTCGATGGCGAGATCATGGAAATTGATCCACCACCCGAGCTGGATAAAAAGAAAAAACATAGTATCGAAGTGGTGGTTGACCGCTTTAAGGTGCGTGATGACCTGGGCAACCGTATTGCCGAGAGCTTTGAAACAGCCTTACGTCTGGGTGGAGATATCGCGATTCTATCCTGGATGAAAGATGAGCATGAGGATCGGGTATTTTCTGCCAAGCACTCCTGTCCGGAATGTGAACGCGCAGTGGCCGAACTGGAACCGCGTCTATTCTCCTTTAACAACCCTTTTGGTGCTTGCCCGGTCTGTGACGGTCTGGGGACACGCAGCCATTTCAGTGCTGAGAAACTGATTCCGAATGCAGAGGTCAGCATCAGCCAAGGCGCGATCCGCGGCTGGGACCGTCAGCGTCCTTATTATTATGGCATGCTGCAAAAAGTCGCCGAGCATTTTGGTTTTTCTCTGGATACTCCTTGGGAAGAGCTGGATGCCAACACCCGAAAGAAATTCCTGTATGGAAGCGGCAAGGAAAAAATTGACCTGAGCTATATTGATGAACGCGGCCGCCGTCATAACCGGGTCATGCCTTTTGAAGGCATCTTGCCCCATCTGGAACGCCGTTACCGTGAAACAGAAAGCAATTATGTGCGCGATGATCTGGCACAGTACCTGTCGAATGCCGCCTGTGATGCCTGTGATGGTTCACGTCTGAATGAGATCTCGCGTAATGTGAAGATTCTGGACAAAACCATCGCCGACATTACCCGCATGTCGATTGGTGATGCCGAAAGTTATTATCAGAGCCTGAATCTGGAAGGTGCCCGTGGTGAAATCGCAGACAAGATCTTCAAGGAAATTCGTGAACGTCTGCACTTTCTGGTGTCAGTCGGCCTGAATTATCTTAGTCTGTCCCGTTCTGCCGAAACATTGTCGGGCGGTGAAGCGCAGCGGATTCGTCTGGCCTCGCAGATTGGTGCCGGCCTGATGGGCGTGATGTATGTGCTGGATGAACCTTCGATTGGTCTGCATCAGCGTGATAACGACCGTTTGCTGCAAACCCTGATTCGTCTGCGTGATCTGGGCAATACCGTCTTGGTGGTCGAGCATGATGAAGATGCGATTCGTGCTGCCGACCATATTATTGATATTGGCCCCGGTGCAGGTGTGCATGGCGGACATGTGATTGCCGAAGGCACTTATGATGAAATTCTGGCCAATCCTGACTCACTGACCGGAAAATATTTATCCGGAAAATTAAAAATTGAAGTGCCGAAAAAACGGATTCAGCCACCTAAACCTGAAGAACAGATCAAGCTGATGGGTGCATCTGGGCATAACCTGAAAAAAGTCGATCTGACCATTCCTTTGGGCATTATGACTTGTGTTACCGGGGTATCGGGTTCGGGTAAATCGACCTTGATTAACCGGACATTGTTACCTTTGGCGGCGACCCAACTGAATGGTGCAACCACTTTAACATCGGAAAAGTTTGAATCGATTGATGGCTTGCAGTTCCTCGACAAAGTCGTCGATATTGACCAGAGTCCGATTGGACGAACCCCACGTTCCAATCCGGCCACTTATACCGGTTTATTTACCCCGATTCGTGAACTGTTTTCACAAACTCCGGAAGCCAAAGCACGTGGTTATGCCGCGGGTCGTTTCTCGTTTAACGTGAAAGGTGGTCGCTGTGAAGCCTGTGAAGGCGACGGCATGATCAAGGTGGCGATGCATTTCCTGCCGGATATGTATGTGCCTTGCGATGCCTGTCATGGCAAACGTTATAACCGTGAAACGCTGGAAGTGAACTATAAGGGCAAGAATATTTCCGATGTGTTGCAGATGACCGTTGAGGATGCCATGCATTTCTTCGATGCCATTCCCGTCATTCACCGTCGTCTGGAAACATTGCATCAGGTAGGTTTGGGTTATATCCGTCTGGGTCAGTCTGCGACCACGCTTTCCGGTGGTGAAGCGCAGCGTGTCAAACTGGCACGTGAACTGGCCAAACGCGATACCGGTCAAACCCTGTATATTCTGGATGAACCGACCACGGGTCTGCATTTCCATGATATTGCCAAGCTGCTGGACATCCTGCATCAGCTACGTGATAAGGGTAATACCATTGTGGTGATTGAGCATAATCTGGATGTGATTAAAACTGCTGACTGGGTGGTAGATTTGGGACCTGAAGGTGGTTCGGGTGGCGGTATGATTGTCGCGGAAGGTACGCCTGAACAAGTCGTGAAAGTGAAAGCATCACATACGGGTAAATTTTTGAAGCCGTTGTTGAAGTGATTTAGAAAGGGCTCACAAGAGCCCTTTTTTAATTTTTTTATGACATATTCAATATTTTTTTGTCTTACGGGATTAGATACTTTTGCCTCGTCATCCAGTCTTTCAAATATTAATGCATTAATTTGGGGCTGTAATTCAACATTCATTTGCTGATTAAGTATCTGTCTTAAAACACCTCATTTATGAAATTCTTTAAATCTTTCATCTTTTACAATCTCCTTAAAAATTAATTCTTTCCAAGCATTTTTAGTTGTAAGCGGCTTTGTTGTATACAGTTTTAAAAGATAAAGTCCTCCTAGCTCACTCAAACTTAAGTGACAACTTAGGTGTGAGGTTGACCTGATTCTATAAATTTATTTAAGGCGGCTATACGTGCATGAATCTCATTGACTGAGCTACTGAAGTGTCTTGCGCTCCGTTTATCTCCCCCTCATTTTATGCAATACCTTTTAGTTTCTACCAAACTATGTCGATGCTACCCCAACTACTTTTCCCCATCCTTTTTCCTAAGCGTTTGCAGGTTTTTAATAATTCATTTCTATCTAAAAATTCCGATTTTTGTCTTTCTATGGGTTTGTATTTTTTTCTTGGTGGAATTATGACAGGTGCTTGATGATCTGAAATGAGCTATCGGCAGTATTTTATATCATAAACGCTATTGGGATAGATAGAATCTATGCCTTCATCAGAGGATGATTTGATCAAGTCAACCACTGAGTACCTGTGAATCGCTGATATCGTTCGGGGTGAGCTGAACTGCATCTCTTTGCAGCGTTTTAGCATTTATACCAAGGTGAAGCTGAGGGCCATGGGCGACGATATTCAGGCTGAGGTTTCTTCCGTTTCCATTCACTTTCACCTAAAAACTCCAGGCCAGTAGAATCTACAAGCCAATGAAGTCTATCACTACATTTTTTGCTAGCTGATCGCAATATCAATTTTTGTCTTGTACGAAGTGTGGAATAATTTGGTGCTGTCCCACCTAAACCGTCAAAGAGAATCGAAATAGCGATTTAATCATTAAACAGCATAGAATGGCTGTATTGGTATAGCTTTGATTTCATCCGTGTTTACCTTATGACTGGGTATTCCCTTGGGTCTGAAGATTAAAATTTCTCTACCTCTCTATTTCTGGCCCTCATACTTTTTAATTTTTTACCGGCCTTAAAAAAATAGCTCAAGCTACCACAAGAGGTTTGGGCAAAATTCAATTTAAAAAAATTAAATAAACTTGTTTTTAACCTATTTACACCTGCCACAATTAAGTGCATAATGCACCGCATTAGGGCGAGTTAAATTATTCCTCAGCAGATTTTTTGATTTACCCGGACATTTTGGCGAAAAAACCTCAATTTTCTTTGAAAATTGAGGTTTTTTTTGTTGTTTATTGATATCTCGCTTTTAAAGCTGATAAAAATGAATCATTTTGGTGCGTTTTTTGTTTTTTCATAAAGAAGCTTTGTAGGCTTATTTGCCTTCTATTCATAAATTTAAAATAAAAAAAAGCCCAACCTTGGGGAAAGCTGGGCCGATAAAACGAAAAAATTGTGGAGAATCAGTCAGAATCCTATATAAGTATGAACCATGACCTGATTTCTCTATTATGTGCGATTTCGACTGCAAAGTAAAGCCTATTATTTTAGTCGGATTTAAGGTTGTCCACCTTCATTAATAGTGACATTTATCACAATAAATTAAAAAACAATGATCTAAATAAATAATTAACAGAAAAATTGTCTATTTAAAATACTTGGACTTTTTATCCTCCATCCTCTCTAAAGCAGAAATTTAAAATTGTTTATACCAATCAAAATTAAAATTTAATCGTTTTTAGGAATAATTAAATCTTCATGATTTAGCCTTTTTTATCATTTTATAAGCTGAACCCTAAGCATAGCTTGCTGTAATTAAAGGTAATTTTAACCTAGCTGAAACATGTTTAAATAAGTAGACTTTTACACAAAATTAATACAATTTTTTAATCGTAAAAAACAAGGACTTAGCAGCTGATTGACTTAATAAATTGTTACAATACAATAGCTCCCCTATTGTATATCTTCTGTAACTAAACGGTAAATATCATGAAAAAACTCGGTTTAGCCACTGCTTTATTATTAGCCATGACCGGCGCTCAAGCATATCAATTTGAAGTTCAAGGTCAGTCAGAGTTCATCGACAATACTGTTAATGACAAAGATTTCACTGGTGCTGTTCAAGGTACTTACTACTTTAAAAATGTAGATGCATCTAAAGGTCCTTTAGCTGAAGCAGCTTTCTTAAACCAGGCATCAAATGTTTCTTTAGCATATACATATGGCGAATACGATGTAGACGCTGATTCTAAAGACCAAGTTTCTCATACTTTTGGTGCTAAAGCTGAAGCTTATGTTCCAACTAAATTTGTTCCTGCTTATGCAAGTGCATCTTATAGCCACACCATTACTGATGGTAAAGGCGGTCAAAAAGATGACCAAGGCGACCGTTATGCATTAGAACTGGGTGCTGTACTTGCACCTAACTTCTTGGTTGCTGTAGGTTATACTAGCGTCGCTGACCAAGTTTCTTATGACGCATTCAACATGTTCAACAATGGCGTTGTGAAAGCAGCTCTAGAATCTCAAACTATTAATGAAGACCAGGATGCGATCACTGCACGTACTAAATATGTAGGTGCAATTGATGGTACGAACATGTCAATTGGTTTTGAAACTGGTTTAGTATATGGCGAAGATACTGCTTATAACTTAGGCACAACTCTTTTCCTTAACCCTGCTTTAAGCGTGGGCGCATCTTATATGGAATCTAGCTATGCTGGTTCTCCAGACAAAGCTTGGGGCGCGAACGTAAACTACTTCATCACTCCAGCGGTTGCAGTTGGCGCATCTTATGTAAATGCGAATGCTGAAGGCGAAGCGCGCGATACGCAAACTGTAGGCTTAAATGCTAAATTCCGCTTCTAATTTCTGATTAGACGTTGAATAGAAAAAAGGACGCTGATGCGTCCTTTTTTTATTGGGCGAAATATTTATTCTGGTGAACGAATCAGGCTCAGGAAATGCAGATGACGTTCATATTGATCAATGATGTCCTGTAGTAAATCTTCCTGTGTCCATTCCATTACATCATAGCCCTGCCCACCTTCTTTTAAAAAGACTTCAGCCTGATAAGACTGGTCATCCTCAAGCTCGGACATAAAAGTGGGACTGATCATTTGTGTCATTACCACCTGATAGATAAAATTCATCTCATCCTGATGGTCGACACGCAACTCAATTCCCTCTTCCAGCGCATGAATCTTGACCTGTATCTGACGGCGTTTCAGCTCGGTCTGAAAACTACCAAAAGCTTTGCTTGCCGTAGTATCAATAAATGCCTGCACTTCGGCCTTGCTATGCGGATAATGCATAATCAGTCCCAGCCTTTGCTGCCAGCTGCGCGGATTTTGAATCGCACGCGGCGTAATACGTGCAGCCTGCACAGCATGCATTTTAATTACATCCAACCTCAGTGCTTTAAGTAGTCCCCAGCAAATGAGCAGCATGATCAGGGTAAAAGGCAAGGCACTCATGATCGTGGCAGACTGTAAGGCCTCCAGACCGCCGACCAGCAGCAAGGTAATCGCCAGCAAGGCCATCACCAAAGTCCAGAACAGGCGTTGCCAGACCGGTGAGTTTTCAGTTTTTGCTGTCAGATAATCAGTGACTAGCGAACCAGAATCGGCGGAGGTCACAAAGAACAGCATCACCAGCAAGGTTGCCACAATACTGGTGACAGAACTAAAGGGTAAACTGCCCAGAAATTCAAACAGTGCAACCGATGAATCACGCTGCACCGCTTCAAGCAGACTGGTATTGGTTTCATGAATAATACTATGTAGGGCGGCATTGCCCATAAAGCCCATCCAGATCAGGGTAAAGCCTGTTGGGATCAATAGCACCCCAACAATAAATTCCCGGACTGTGCGTCCTTCTGATACACGCGCAATAAACATGCCCACAAATGGTGACCAGGAAATCCACCAAGCCCAATACATGATGGTCCAGCCTCCAATCCAGCCGCTAGGCTGATAGGCATACAGGTTAAAGGTCATGCTGAACAGATTGGAGACGTATTGGCCTGTAGCCTGAATCGTGGTCTGTAAAAGATAAATACTTGGGCCAGCCAAAAATACAAAAATCAGCAACAGCAGGGCAAGCAACAAATTCAGTTCGGCCAGCCGCTTTACGCCTTTATCCAGACCAAAAAACACTGACAGGGCGGCCATGCTACTGACCACAATAATCAGGACAATCTGGGTACTCGGCTGCTGCTCAATACCAAACAGATAATTCAGGCCCGAGTTGATCTGGGTTACCCCGAATCCCAAGGTGGTGGCGACACCAAAAATTGTCCCGATGGTGGCAAAGGTATCGACTCCATCTCCAATCGGTCCATAAATTCTGTTGCCAATCAGTGGATATAAAGCGGAACGGATTTTTAAGGGCAAATTATGCCGGTAAGCAAAATAGGCCAGTGCCAGACCGACCAGGGTATAGACGGCCCAGGCATGCAGCCCCCAATGGAAGAAAGTAATTCGCATCGATTGCTGGGCAGCCACCAGTGTCTGAGGCTCACCAATCGGTGGCGTGACATAATGCATGACTGGCTCTGCAACGCCAAAGAACATGAGTCCGATGCCCATGCCGGCGGTAAACAGCATCGCGAACCAGGAACCACTATGATAGGCGGGCTGGCTATGATCAGGTCCAAGCTTGATTTTCCCCATATCGGACAGCGCAATATAAATCAACACAATCAGGAAAATAGCCACGGACAACACATAAAACCAGCTAAATGAAGAGGTAATCCACTGATTTAACTGTTGCGTGAGTCCTTGAAAAGTATCCGGCGCAAAGAGCACCAGTCCCAGAAAAATGGCGATAATGACCACGGTACTGACAAAGACATTCGGGTTGACATTAGCCAGCCAGGAAGATGGTTTGGAAGACATATATCCCTCTTTTTTTCAATCTATGGAAAGAGCGAGAGACTCAAATAATTATTTGCAAGTAAAAACTATGAGAGAAATAAATAGAGTGTGTTGATAATTCCTGTGGCTTGGCAACAACGCATATTTTTTCTGCTTTCCGCGCCAAGCATTTATGAAATATCAATAGACCCTAATATAAAGGCAGATAAATAAAATCAATTTGAATCCGGCCTTATTTTAAAATAGGGTGAAAAATAAAGCCGTCAGCTTAATGTAACAAGAAATTCAAACCTGTCTGGCTTTACGGAGAGGTATTTTTATCCTGTTTCTGATGTTTTTTCTTGGGGGGAATATAGGCAATATATTGTAAGGCAATCAATCGTGAAACGATCAGCGCCAGATACATCACCCCAAAAAACATCTGGATAATTGCCAGCATACGGGCAATCGGGCTAACCGGCATCAGGTCAGATAAACCGGTGGCGGACTGGACACTAAAACTCAGGAACAGTAAATCCAGCCAGGGTTGATAGGCATGTAAATCGGGATGTGCAAAACTGTAGGGCACCAGCAACTGGCAAATGCTATATAAAAAGGCAAAGCCCCAAGCCAGCAAGGTAAAGACTGCGCCTGCGGCAAACAGCTCATCTTTGGTCAGATAACGATCATGAAACATATAGCTCAACAGGCCATAAGCTGCACTAAAATAAGCACTGGCTTCAAACAGGTTGGCCGTGATATGAATCCAGTTATCCTGAATCCCCAAAGCAATTAAGGAAGAAAAGAAAATCGCACCTGCGACAAAGGTCAGCCCTAAAATCGTAAACATCGGGGTCTGTCGAATGACTTTGGCAATGACCAGCAGCACCAGAACTCCAAGCACCCAGGTAACAGCACGATAGGACACACTTTCATAGGCCAGCACCGATAGGATCAAAATCAGCAATTGCAAACAGAGCAGCCATGCAGATGGCAAATGCTCAAATGTTGCCCAGAATCGTCTTAATGCCTGCTTCATACTGCCCTTCTTCTTGGAATTCATATTCGCAATTTAATTATTATCAGCCTCAACATAGCATGCAGCAGGTTTACGGGTGTTTAACAATTTGTATGAAAATTACTGAAAACCGCTCTACGCCATGCTTTTATTTTTTTGCATATAACGTTATGGCGAAGAAAACTGACTGTATTGCAGGCCATAAAAAAAGCCCCGGATGGGGCTTTTTTAGGATGAACCGATCTTAGTGATCAGAAGCACCCGAGATACCGATACCGGTTTGTGAACGTACAAACTGGGCATCGAAAGCTTTGCGCTCTGCTTGTGCCTGAGCTGAGTTATCTGTGACCGAGAACAACCAGCAGCACAAGAAAGACAATGGCATTGCAAATAATGCAGGACCGTTAAATGGAACCACTGGAGTATCCGAGATGCCTAAAGTATCTACCCATACTGCTTTAGACAGCACAATCAAGGTTACTGCGGTTACCAGACCTGCAACACCACCAATCACCGCACCACGTGTCGTCAAGCCTTTCCAGAACATGGACAATACCAGTACCGGGAAGTTGGCACATGCCGCCACCGAGAATGCCAGACCGACCATGAAGGCAACGTTTTGTTTCTCGAACAGAATCCCGAGAATCATCGCGAAGATCGCCAGACCTAAAGTCGCAAGCTTAGACATACGTAGCTCAGACTCAGGCGTAGTTTGGCCTTTCTTCAACACGTTGGCATACAAGTCATGCGAAATTGCTGAAGCACCAGACAGGGTCAGGCCCGCAACAACCGCAAGAATGGTCGCAAATGCTACTGCAGAAATGAAGCCCATGAACAGGTCGCCACCCACTGCATCAGACAGGTGAACCGCCGCCATGTTATTACCACCTACAAGCTCTAACTTGCCAGTGATCGCCATTTTCGCAACATCCAGGAATTGCGGGTTATTCGATACATACAGGATCGCACCGAAACCGATAATAAAGGTCAGCAGGTAGAAGTAACCGATAAAGCCTGTTGCCACAACCACTGATTTACGTGCTTCTTTGGCATCTTTTACCGTGAAGAAACGCATCAGGATATGTGGAAGACCGGCAGTACCGAACATCAGCGCCAGACCTAAAGAAATCGCATCAATCGGGTTAGATGCCAAGCTTCCTGGACCCATGATTTTGGTTGCATCTGCCAGGCTCAGGTCATGCACTTTTGAATACACGCCAATCGCCTGTTCAAACATGTTGGTAAAGCTGAAGCCGACGCCTTTCATGACCATGAACGCCATGAAAGTAGCACCAGACAGCAGCATGACTGCTTTAATAATCTGTACCCAGGTCGTTGCCAACATGCCGCCGAACATTACATAGGCCATCATCAGCAAGCCGACAATCACCACAGCAAGGTTATAGTTCAAACCGAACAGCAGCTTGATCAGCTGACCTGCACCCACCATCTGGGCGATCAGGTAGAAGGCTACCACTACCAATGAACTCATGGCGGCTAAAGTACGCACCGGTTTTTCCTGTAAACGGAAAGATACTACGTCAGACAGGTTATATTTACCCAAGTTACGCAGACGCTCTGCCACCAGGAATAATACGATTGGCCAGCCCACCATAAAACCAAGTGAATATAACAAGCCATCAAAACCTGACAGGAACACCATCGCAGAAATCCCCAGGAAGGAGGCTGCTGACATATAGTCACCGGCTATCGCCAGACCGTTCTGGAAGCCGCTAATCCCACCACCGGCAGTATAGAAGTCCTTGGTATTTGTGGTTTGTTTTGCTGCCCATTTAGTAATGAACAGGGTAGCCCCCACGAAAATCACAAACATGATAATCGCGTGCCAGTTGGTTGCCTGCTGTTCTGCTGCGCCTAAATCCGGACCAGCCATTGCCATCCCTGAGCCGACTGCAGTTGCAGCCAGGGCAATTAAAGAATTCCATTTCATCTTAATGAGGTCCTTTTTCATGAGCAATTGCTTCTACTTCACGTATTGCTTCTTCAGTCAATTGATCGAGACGGTTATTCGCGATATAGGAATAAACGCCACATAAGATAAATGACAACACAATGATGCCCAGACCCAGTGGAATCCCCCAAGTCGTCACTCCACCTGAAATAGAAGACAAAAGAAACTCTTTGTTATAGCCAACCAGCAACATGAAGCCCACATAGACAAACAGCATAATGCCCGTTAAAGTCCAGCTGAGTGTGCTCTTCTTGCTAACCATTTCTTTGAATTTTGGATTCTGTAGAATTCGATCTACCTGTACCTCATCCATCGTTGCACTCCTGTAGCCCAACCGTGGGCTGATTATTTTTAATTCGAATTATTACTGTTGCAAATTAACAAGAATTGTGGCGTCTTGTAATTAAGACTTTGGTCGTTAAAAAATAATCAATTTTAACTGTAGCGTTCACGATGCGCTATTATAGGGCCAGCTTCAGTACACATCAGGCTCTATGAACAGTTGGCTCATCATAGGGGTGCTCGCCCTCTATATCGCATTACTCTTTATCTGCGCATTTTACGGAGAAAAACATACCAGCCGGTTCAGCACCCGTGGGCGTATGTTGTTGTTCAGTTTGACCTTAGGGGTCTACTGTTCATCCTGGACCTTTTATGGTGCGACTGGAGCGGCGGTTCGTGAAGGCATCATCTTCCTGCCAATCTATCTTGGTCCGCTGCTGTTTGTCGCAATTGGCTACGATATCTGGCGCCGCTTAGGACGGGTACGCCAGCACCATGCCATCTCCTCGATTGCCGACTTTGTGGCCGCCCGTTATGGTAAAAGCGGCCCTCTCGCCTCACTGGTCACCATTCTGGCGGTGATTGCCATTATTCCTTATCTGGCCTTGCAGCTACGTGCTATTGCACTCAGTGCGACAGTTATTCTGGAACCTTCCTCAGGTATGAGTAATACTACCAATGGCGTGCTGTTCCTGACAGGTATTCTCGCCATTCTGGCCATGATTTTTGGTACCCGGCAGATTGCCAACACCGAACAGCACGGCGGCCTGATGCTGGCAGTGGCTTTTGAATCGTTTGTCAAACTGTTTGCCTTGCTGGCGGTCGCCTGTTTCTTCATGTTTGAAGCACCGGAGAACCTGACCCAGATCAGTCATGATATCAGTAGCACTTTTCATGACGTCCAGGTGTTCGGCGTACCGGAAAGTTTCTGGACGCAAACCCTGCTGGCTGCATTGGCCATTATCTGCCTGCCACGCCAGTTTCATGTGGCTGTGGTAGAACTGCGCGATGAAAAACATATTCGCGGGGCACGGCGCTGGTTTGCAGTCTATTTAATTCTGACCACGGTGGCGATTATCCCGATTGCCAGCTGGGCACTACATGCCGCTCCCCAATATCTGGCCATTCCGGATGTCGCCGTTTTATCTTTACCGCTCAGCTATAATCAGGACTGGCTGACCTTGCTGGCTTTCCTCGGCGGCTTCTCGGCCTCGACCGGAATGCTGCTGGTGTCTTCCGTTGCCCTATCGATCATGCTCAGTAATGACCTGATCATGCCGGCGCTGTGGCGTTTTAAACTGCTGTCGCGGCATGACAAGCGCTTACCGCTGGTCCTTAAATTTACCCGCCGGGTCTGCATTCTCGCCGTCATGCTGATGGGCTTTTTGTTCTTCAACTTCTTTAATGATATTGATCAACTGTCGGTCTTTGGGCTGCTGGCTTTCAGTGCGGTTGCGCAGTTCGCGCCTGCCCTGATTGGTGGTCTGTACTGGCGTGGTGGCAGTAAGCAGGGCGTATATGCCGGCTTGCTGACCGGTTTTGCCCTGTGGTCCTATACGCTGTTGCTGCCAACGATTTTACGCAGCCTGCCAGATCGCTATCAGCAATTTAGTATAGATTTCCTGACCCAAGGACCTTTTGGCTGGAACTGGTTACGTCCCGAAGCCCTGATTGGATTTGAATCTTTTGATCCTCTGACACATGGCGTGGTCTGGGCATTGGGTCTGAATACCGTGTTATACATCTGGATTTCACGCATGTTCCGCCCAAGTGTGGCAGAACAGATTCAGGCCGAAAGCTTTTTCTATTATGAAACCAAGCCTTTGCCATCGCAAAGTCCGATGACTGAAGTAAGTTATTCGCATCAGGATGTTGCCCGCCTAAAAGTGGGTGATTTGCTGACCCTGGCAAAAAGAATTACCGGTGAAGTACCGGCCGCGCAGGCATTCCAGCAGTTCTGTACACAAAATAATGTCGAACTCAATGAAAATAGCAGTGCCAATGGGATGTGGTGGCGTTTTACCGAACAGTATCTGGCCGGCACGATTGGCGCCGCATCAGCACGGACCTTATTGACCACCGCTATGGTCAATAATGGCCTGGCGCTCGGCCAGGTCGCAAATATTCTGGATCAGGCCTCCCAATGGCAGCGTTTTAACCAGAACCTGATTATGACCATGATTGACCATATGACCCAAGGGGTGAGTGTGGTCGACGAAAACATGTGTCTGGTGGCCTGGAATAACCAGTATCTGAAACTGTTCGATTATCCAAAAGATATTGTCTATGTCGGCTGTCCGATTGCTGACCTGATCCGCTATAACGCAGAACGCGGCGAATGTGGTCCAGGTTCGGTGGAAGAGCATGTGCGTAAACGGATTCACTGGATGCGCGTCGGCAGTGCACATGAATTTGAACGGATCCGTAAAGATGGCCGCGTGATTCAGATGCGTGGTAATCCGATTGAAGGTGGTGGTTTCGTAACAACCTTTGCCGATATTACCGCTTTCCGTGAAAATGAAGCTGTTCTGGAAGCCCGGGTCCGCGATCGCACCCAGCAGCTCGCCGATGCCCTGTCTGAACAGCAATTAGCGCGTGAGCAGGCAGACAAGGCCAATATGTCCAAGAGCCGCTTTATTGCAGCTGCCAGTCATGATCTGCTACAGCCCATGCATGCCGCACGCCTGTTTAGTACGGCGCTGGAACAGAGCATCCAGAATGATGAAGACCGCAAAACCTTACAGCAATTGGATCGTGCGCTGCATGGGGCGGAAAGTATGCTCTCTGCCCTGCTGGATATTGCCCGGCTGGAAGGCGGTACGATTCAGCCTAAACGTCAGGCCTATCCATTGCATGATCTGCTGAGTGACCTGGAACTCCAGTTCAAGTCAATTGCCGCACAGCGCGGGATCAAGCTCAGTGTGCATGATGCCCAGTTCTGGATTGATACCGATCCGCAGTGGATTCGTCGGATTATCCAGAACTTCGTCAGCAATGCGCTACGCTATACCGCCAAAGGTAAGGTGGTGGTCGGTGTGCTGCGTGCCAGTGAAAAACCCAATCATATCCGCATCGGAGTATGGGATAGCGGCCCAGGGATTGCCGAAGAACAGCGCATTAAACTGTTTCAGGAATTCGAGCGCTGTGGCCACGCTTCTCCATGGGGCGAACAAGGGCTGGGACTGGGGCTGGCGATTGTACAGCGCATGACCAGTATGCTGGGCTATCCGGTGCATGTCTATTCCACATATGGCAAAGGCTCCTGTTTCATGATTGAAGTCCCGGTAGTGGCTGCACCTCAAGTGGTGGCCACCCCCGTACAGGCAATACCATTAAAGTCTAAGGCCTTTAAAGTCCTGTGTCTGGATAATGATGAAGCCATTCTGGAAGGTATGTCGACCCTGCTCACCAAATGGGGCTATCAGGTCTTTAAGGCCACCGAACCGGAACAGGCCATCGAACTGATCCGGCAGGAAAATATTCAGGTGTGGCTGGTAGATCAGCACTTGAACCAGGGCAAGATCGGTCTGGACTTTATTCTGGAACATCGTCAGCCTCAGGTTCCGGTGGCACTGATCACCGCAGATTCAGATCCGGAATTGCCACAGCGTCTGAAAGAGTTAAATATCGTACTGCTGAAAAAACCGTTAAAACCGGCCTCCTTACGCTCGTGGTTATCCGGCCTGAAGATTTCGGATCATTAACTCACTCGCTGGCTAAGTTTTCCTTCCCAGCCTTTTCACAGGATACCCATCTTCCAATCTGGAAGATGGGCATTTTTTATACACACCTTGCACATAACTTTACTCAATATGCAGAAAAAACAGGCAGATGTGCCAAAAGCACCAAAATTGCGAAAATTTGACCTGATCTATTGATCAAAAAGTTCATTTTAATTTTCACTATGGCAAAAGTTACCGAACCCCTTAATTCATAGCCGCACACTTAGTTACAAAAATATAAGCGACTGCTTTTTATAATACTTTTTAGAAAAAACCATTGAATAAAACTTTGGTCTTATTTTTCACCTAGCCAGCTTGGGCCTAAAAATAGAGAATTGAGAAACGATCAGTTTCCATCCAGTCCATCCTTTCCCCCTTCTTTGGCAGCTGATCCACTTGCACTGCATAGGAGCTCTTACAATGAAACTGGTAGATGAACATGTTGCTCATGACCTGAATCAAACCCAGCAATTTCACCTGCGTTATGGAGTCAATGCTTTATTGCCTCCGATTAACTGGTCACAGCTGTTTAAAGACAGCAAATTAGATGACAATCAATATCAGGCTCTGGAAACTCTTTATCAAAGTGCTGTTCCATTGGCATTACAGGTCTTTGATGAGCTACATTTTGATGTATTTGAACCCTATGCCTATAAACCCCAAGGTCTAGGTTTGTTTGAACGGCTTGCCGAACAGGAAAACAAGCTGATTCAGTCACTTGAAACCGAAGTACAAGATTTACCTGCAAAAACACGGCACCAGATCTGGAGCATGTTGCTGCGTGGCGGAGCAGTTTTGGTGTTTAAAGCCTGGCTGGGTAAAGTCAAAAATGATAGCGACTGTCTGGACACCCAACAGTTTGATGAACTCTCTGATTTGTTATTTATCAAAACCTGTCCGCATGAACTTGCTGAACATTTACAGGTCAATCCGAATGCACAGGAGGATCATATCTTCTTGATGTATGACAATGAAGTGTATCTGGACCGTTTTAACAGTCTGGAGACCGCCGCACTCTTTGTAGATCTGGGCGTCTATGATGCGACCTTCCTGAGCCTACGTGATGACCGGATTGCAGAATATCTGAAGTCTAAAGGCTATGTGACCCAAGATCAGATTGATGAATTACAGTGCGCCCTGAACCCGATGTTCTGTACTGACCTGACGCAAAAACAGGACTATATTGCATAATTTTTTAACTAAAACTTCATGCAATAAACAGAGTAAGCTTTAAAAAATTAAGGAGTTTATTGACTAAACTCCTTAATTGGATACAGGTGGTCTTTATTAAGTTTAAACACCCAGTCAGGCAAATTTACATTTTCTTTTCGTCAATATTGAGGGCATTGATCGCCAATACGGCCTGAGTCCGGTTTTGTACACCCAGTTTGCGGAAAATTGCGGTTACATGCGCTTTAATAGTCGCTTCAGAAACATCCAGTTCATAGGCAATCTGCTTGTTCAACAAGCCTTCCGCTACCATCATCAGAACACGGAACTGCTGAGGAGTCAGCGACTGGATACGTTCTGCCAGTGCAGTTTCATCCGCAGCACGCGGATCAAAATTGACATTGGCGGGCAGATTTGGCGGCAACCAGATTTCCCCTTCCAGCACTTCACGGATGGCTTCACCAATATGGCTTGGGTGTGCAGACTTCGGAATATACCCCATGGCACCATGTGCAATAGCCCGCTGGATAATACTGACTTCTTCATGTGCAGACACTACAATAATCGGCAAAGATGGATATTGGGCGCGTACATGAACCAGAGCTGAGAAACCCGATGCTCCTGGCAAGTTTAAATCCAGTAGGACAAGATCAGGTTCAGGACCATTTTCCAGACGTTCATAAAACTCATTGACTGCCGCAGTTTCATGAATCTGCGCCTGTGGCAGACTATAACGAACCGCTTGAATTAAAGCATGACGAAACAGTGGATGATCATCAACGATTAAAATATTCATAGGACGTGAGAAAGATCTTGTACACGGTAGTTCCTATTCTAACCACACAAGCCGCCAGAAGGATATGCGAGAGGCTATAATTTTTAAAATAATGGTGGTTTTTCTTTAAAATTCTCACATTGTTGAGGGATTTTACTCAATCTTGCATTCTCAGCACTTTTGTATACCCGGTTTATTTTTGCTCTCTCAGACTGGGTTGAATTTAATATAAATAGAAATTTCAATATATTATTGCGTTACTTTTCATCCAATCTCATTTCTATACCAATGTCTCAAAATCGGCTCACTTTACAGTTTTTATTTATTTTATTTTTTACTTTATCGTGATGAATCAAGTGATCTCGGACTTGACTCTTGCTCAGTATCACAAAATGAATATTCATCAGTCCGAACCTTTGCCGATGAGGCGCATGTCTGGCAGTCTGCACTATTTTCTAAAACGAAAGCTGGAGTTCAGACCATTTGGCCTACTCTGCCCTCTCAAACTAATCTGTATTCGGCAGGGCTTAGGCTTGGCAAATTACATGCCTCAACCCGCTCCCAAAGCGGACAGAAACCATACTTAAAATAAAAAATACCGGCAGATGATGCCGGTATTGCAACGATTCAATTTAGACCGTATTGCGCTGTACTTCAGTAATCAGCTGATCAACCACCTGCGGTTCGGCTAGGGTCGAGGTATCGCCCAGACTGTCCAGCTCATTGGCGGCAATCTTCCTCAAGATACGGCGCATGATTTTTCCTGAACGGGTTTTAGGCAAAGCAGGCGCCCAGTACAAGGCATCGGGTGTGGCTACCGGTCCGAGAATTTTACGTACCCAGCCAACCAGTTCATGCCGCAGTTCTTCTGTAGTTTCAGCATCAGCCTGTAAAGTCACAAAGGCACAAATTCCCTGGCCCTTAATCTCATGCGGCATCCCGACCACAGCAGCTTCGGCAACGGCTTCATGCGCGACCAATGCACTTTCAATTTCTGCGGTTCCCAGACGATGGCCTGAGACATTCAGTACATCATCAACGCGGCCGGTAATCCAGTAATAACCATCTTCATCACGGCGTGCACCGTCACCAGTAAAATAGGTCCCGGGATAGGTCGAAAAATAGGTTTCAATAAAACGTTCATGGTCGCCCCAGATGGTCCGCATCTGTCCCGGCCAGGAGTCTTTAATCACCAGATTCCCCTCTGTGGCACCTTCCAGCTCATTGCCATCAGCATCCACAATAGCGGGTTGTACCCCGAAGAAAGGACGGGTGGCTGAACCTGGCTTCAGGTCAGTTGCGCCCGGCAATGGGGTAATCATAAACCCGCCTGTTTCGGTCTGCCACCAGGTATCAACCACCGGACAGCGGCTTTCGCCCACCACGGTATAATACCAGTTCCAGGCTTCCGGATTAATCGGTTCACCGACCGTTCCCAAAAGTCTTAAACTGCTTCGATCACTTTCCCGCACATAGGCATCTCCTTCACGCATCATGGCGCGGATAGCAGTCGGGGCCGTATAAAGCACGGTCACATTGTGCTTGTCGACAATATGTCCGGTACGCGCCCAGCTTGGATACTGAGGCACCCCTTCAAACATGACGGTTGTTGTACCGTTAGAAAGTGGGCCATAGAGCACATAGGAATGTCCGGTAATCCAGCCTACATCTGCCGTACACCAGAACACATCATCCTGTTTAATATCAAAAACTTCACGGAAGCTGCAATCCACATAGGTAAGATAGCCACCCGTGGTATGCATGACCCCTTTGGGCTTTCCGGTTGAACCGGAGGTATACAGAATAAAGAGTGGATCTTCTGCATTCATCGGCTCTGGCGGGCAGATATCATTCACCGCCATGATTTCCATGTGATACCAGAGATCACGCCCGGGCTGCAGCTCAATCGGGTTACCGGTACGATGCACCACAATCACATGCTGTACCGATTCAGTGCCACTCATTTCCAGGGCGGCATCCACATTGGCTTTCAGTAAGATTTGCTTACCCCCCCGCATGCCCGAATCAGCAGTAATCACGATCTTAGCCTGACAGTCTTCAATCCGGCTGGCCAGTGAATCCGGTGAAAAGCCTCCAAAGACCACACAATGCACCGCACCAATCCGGGCACAGGCCAGCATGGCAATCGCAGCTTCAGACACCATGGGCATATACAGCACCACACGGTCACCTTTTTGGATCCCATTTTTTTTCAATACATTGGCAAAACGGCAGGTCTCATCATGCAGCTCGGCAAAGGAAATTATCTTGTGGCGAGATGGATGATCGCCTTCCCAAATAATCGCCGGTTTATAAGGATGTTCTTTCAGATGGCGATCCAGACAGTTGGCACTGACATTCAGCTGGCCATCCGCAAACCATTCAATTTTAAAATTATCTTGGTCAAAACTGGTGTTTTTTACCTGGCTAAACGGTTTGATCCACTCCAAGCGCTTTGCCTGTTCGGTCCAGAATTCTTCTGGATGTTCAATGGATTTTTGATAACGTTCGAAATACTGCGTATCTGTGGTACGCGCGGTTTTTTTAAATTCTTCTGGTACTGGATAGATTTCTTTCATTATTCACGTCCTTGATTTTGCTCTATCTCATCACGAGAGGTTAATAGTATTGTATTCTTGATTATTTTTTGCGCATAAAGTCAGTAATAGCTGCTTATTTCAAATCCGACAATCATGCTTTCGTCGTAGAATACTTATTTAAATTCAATCATCATCATGCCAATTACAGTGATGCAAGTCTGAGTGAAGAAACTGTTCTTCAAAATAAAGCACTATTTACATCCTACTGCTTAAAAAAGAAATAAAATAGCGCTTCATCTCCAGATTTATCTTATTCAGATCAGGATCTTGCCCATGAAATCGTCAGCGTCTTCCCCTCCTCCTTTATCCGTAGCGGATCGTCCCTTATCTGTTCAGGGACGATTTGGACGTCTCAGCTTTATTGCCTGGTCCGCATTTCTTCATTTTATTTTTATCTTGAGCAGTCTTGCGCTAGGTTTAGGTATGGATATTGTGAACTTTATGTCTGTCTCGACAGATCCGTTCAACACATTTTCCCTGTACCGCCTCTCCAATCTGTTTGCGCTGCTGTTGCTGGGGCTATATATTTATTTTGCTGTGGTCATCACCATACGCCGTCTGCATGACCTGAATGGCAGTGGCTGGTGGACTTTATTATGTTTGCTACCTGGGGTGAATATATTGTTTGGGCTTTATCTGCTACTGGGTCCGGGCACTACAGGCAGTAACCGATATGGCCCGCAGCGCTTGAGTCTGGTCTGGGAAAAGATTTTAGCCTGGCTGATGATTATTTTTATGCTGCTTGGCCTGTTTGCTGTTATTGCCCTGTTTTTCTACCTCGGAAGTGGAGAGGCCAGCCAGATTCCTGCAGACGTCATGCAAAAAACCACAGAATATTTTTAAAGCAGATTCAGTGATATTTGTATATATTTCTGATTTTTTAACATGACAATAATTAATTTTCAGCTGAACATCAGGCAGAATACCCCAAAATGAATACATGGAATCTTTGTGGCTGAGCAACAACATACCTTAAATCAGGTGACGGAAGGCACCACAGAACTGTTACATCAGGCAACTGAAAAAACGGCCCAGACCGTGATTGAGCATACGGCCAAATATAATGATGCTTATGCGACCATCGACAAGATTATGGAGAGTTTCTGGGAGCGTGTGCCTTATTTTTGTATCGCGCTGGTGGTGATTGTCATTTTCTGGCTGTTGTCGAAAGTTTTCAAATTTTTCGTCCGCAAAACCTTGGAAAACCGCTCTTATACCCGACAAAATCTGGTTCTGGTCCTGAACCGGGTCGGCAGTACCTTTATTATTTTCTTTGGGATACTGATCGGGCTGGTAATTGCGGTTCCCGGCTTTACCCCCGGGCAGCTGCTGAGTGCACTCGGCGTCGGCTCGGTCGCCATCGGTTTTGCCTTCAAGGATATTTTCCAGAACCTGCTCTCGGGTGTACTGATTCTACTTGGTGAGCCATTCAAGATTGGCGATGATATTATCGTCAATGGGATGGAAGGGACGGTAGAAGATATTCAGATTCGCGCGACCTTTTTACGTTCGCCCGATGGCCGCCGTATCGTGATTCCCAATGCAACGGTGTATACCAGTGCTGTGACCGTCAATACCGCCTATACCCGGCGCCGCTGTGAATTTTCGGTCGGAATTGGTTATGAAGATGATGTTCAAAAGGCCAAAGATATTATTAACGCGATTCTGGATAAAGATCCGACCATCCTGAGCCAGCCTCGATTTAGCGTCAATGTCATTGCTCTGGCCGATTTCTCGATCACCCTGAAAGCGCTCTGGTGGGTCGATACGACCGAAACTGGAACCGGAACTTCAATCAGTACCGTACAGGAACGGGTCATTCAGGCCTTTGCCGAGCAGGATATTTCAATTCCTTATCCGGTACAGGAAGTCAAAATCTATCGCGGTGAAGGCAATGACGACGCCTCAGCTCGTGCCAAACAGCCGACCTAAGACATAGGGAATAGCCGTTTCAGTACGCAGAATCCGGTTGCCCAGGCTCACCGCCTGGCAGCCATTTTTAATCAGCAAATCCACCTCATACGGGATAAACCCCCCTTCCGGCCCAATGATAACCGTGCAGGGATGCTGAATGGCAAATGGCATCGGCTGATCTGCATAAGGATGCGCCACCAAAGCCGGGCGCTCTGTAGCAATCAAGCCTGGCAAGACATCTTCCACAAAAGGCTTAAAGCGCTTATACCGCTCAATTTGCGGTGCAACCGTATCACCGGCCTGCTCCAGCCCGAGTTCAATATAATGATCCAGCTGCTGTAAAAAAGGGCTTTGCCAATAGCTTTTATCAACGCGGTAACTGTGTAATAAAATAATTTTTTCCACCCCCATTGTCACTGCATCCATCACCAGACGGCGCAAAACCTTGGGGCGTGGCAAGGCCACAATCAGTGTCACTGGCAATTTTGCAGGAATCGCCTCTTCCTGAAGCGGCTTTAACAGGACCACTGTTTCAGAAATTTCGACAATTTCGGTTAAATAGCGTTTCCCTTCCCGTATTCCGACTTTGAGCGTATCGCCTCTCTGCACATCAAGATGTTGCCGCAAATGCTCCAACTGCCGTTTTGAGCGAATTGACCATAGTTCAGTTTCGGTTTGACGTGGATCAAGCAGGACGATATTCATAAAAAATCTAATTCAAAATAAAAGCTGAGCTTTAAAAAGTAAAATCACGGAAGGGATAAAAATCCTGCAAATCAGTATTAGATATCACAAGTAGATGATGGGGGTCGCCTGTTTCACGGTACTGCAGGGAGGCAATATCAATGCAATAAAGGATTTTTGTTACTTTTAGCTCGACCAAAGTAAGCTAGTCACTTTAAAAAGTAAATATCCAGCTAAATCGAATCTGGCCTATTCTGGGACTGCCTGAAATAAAGCGCTATAGCGACTTATTGGCGTGTAGGCTTTCCCCATAGATTGGACAGCAAAAGTAGGCAAAACACTTTTATTAGGCTGATGATACTTCCCTGTATCCCTGCCATCTTGCTAAATCCAGTATCTGTTATTTATTAAGCTAAATTAAAGATACTGATCAATCACCTGAATATGTCTTTCAAGCGAACCCTGATTCTGCTGCAGTATTTTCTGTGCCTGGATATTCAAAGCCTTAGCTTTTTTCGAATCTTCAAGCAATTCAATCAACACATGAGCTGCCTGTTCGGCATCCTGCACCACTTTTACTGCATCCGCCTGTATAAACTCATCCACAATTGTCTGAAAATTAAAATAATTCCGACCTAAAATAGTGGCGACATTCAGTGCAACCGGTTCCAGAATATTATGCCCACCGCCGGGCTCATTCAGAGAACCTCCCACATAACAGGCCTGACTCAAGGCATACCAAAGCCACATTTCGCCCATCGAATCCGCCAGATAGACCTGCGTATCGAGCTCGACCTGTTGCCCCAGACTACGGCGCTGAGTGGTTAAACCCAGCGATTGCGCCGCCTCAAATACTTCATCAAAACGTTCCGGATGCCGTGGTACCACAATACATAACAGTTGAGGATTGGCCTCCAAGGCAGGCTTTAAGGCTGCCAGCAGCTGCTGCTCTTCCGGAGCATGGGTGCTGGCCAGTGTCATGATCTTCCGCCCTTGCAAAGCCCAATCCCGATTCATCTGCTGCGCCTGATCAAGAAAGACGGCGGGAGCAGAAATATCAAATTTGATATTCCCCAAAACCCGGGTTTTTTCGGCAGCCATACCTAAGTCGATATAACGCTGCTGGGTGGCGATGTCCTGAGCCAACAGACCGCTCAACTGCCTTAACATCCCCCGGGTCAACCCCCGGACTTTGGCATAGCCTTGAGCCGACTTTTCAGATAATCGGGCATTCAGCAATAAACACGGCACTTTAAAGTTCGGTGCCTGATCAAGCAAATTGGGCCAGAGTTCCGTTTCCATCAATAACAGCAGTTTAGGCTGATAGAGCTGATAAAACTCGCGAATCAGGCGTTTCTGGTCTGCCGGTAAATACACCGCTTGGAATAATTCCAGATAAGGTGCTTTTAAAAATAAGGATTTGGCTCGCGCCTGTCCGGTCTTGGTGGTATTGGTAACCAGAATCGGGTGGCCAAGTTTCAAATAATGCTCGATTAGGGGCTGGGCTGCATTGGTTTCCCCTACAGAGACCACATGAAACCAGATCGTCTGTAAATTTTTCGGTGGTTGAAAAGGACCGAAACGTTCCAGCAGTTCTTGTTGTAATTGCTCAGGACTGGTCGCACGTTTGCGAATACGGGATCGATAAAGCGGTTTAACCAGAGATAAGGCTGCGTTATACCAAAAAGGAGTAGCCACACTGCCTCCCAATAGAGATTTAATCGGCAAAATATAACAGAGCCACATCGACATGTTAATCAATGTGACTCATTTTCCAGATTATGCCGTGGTGCTGAAGATTGCTGTTTCTGTCAAAGCAGGATAGTCAATATAACCTTCAGCACTCTGGCTACCGATCATATTTTCAAAGTTCAGCTCATTGAGTGGTGCATTCTGAACCAGACGCTCATATAGATCAGGATTGGCAATATAAGCTTTCCCAAAAGAAACCGCATCTGCCTTGCCTGAAGCCAGCAGCTCCACCGCATCTTCCCGGTTTAGGCGCATATTGGCAATATAAGGTACCCCATTGGAGCGCTGTTTCATCTCCTGCGAAATACTGTCTTCAGCCAGATATTCACGGGTAAAGAAGAAAGCAATCTGACGCTGGCCCAGCTGCTCCATGACATAGCCAAATGTTTCACGTGGATCATCATCACCCATATCATGTTCATCACCGCGTGGTGCCAGATGTACCCCTACCCGATCTGCGCCCCACACCTCAATCAGCGCATCCATCACTTCCAGCAGGAAGCGTGCCCGGTTTTCAACTGAGCCGCCGTATTCATCTTCACGCTGGTTGGTCTTGCTTTGCAGAAACTGGTCAATCAAATAACCATTCGCGGCATGTAATTCTACCCCATCAAAGCCGGCTGCTTTGGCACGAATCGCTGCCTGCCGATATTGTTCGGTAATTGCATGAATTTCTGAAATTTCTAAGGGACGTGGCGTAACGTACAGACGTTTTGGGCGCAGCAAACTGACATGACCTGCCTGCTGGATAGCACTGGCAGATACCGGTGTTGCCCCATTTAATAAGTCCGGATGTGACACACGCCCGACATGCCAAAGCTGGGCAATGATTAAACCACCTTTGTCATGAACTGCCTGAGTAACCCGTTTCCAGCCTTCCACCTGAGCATCATTAAAGAGTCTAGGTGTATTTAAATAGCCATTGGCTTCTTCAGAAATCACCGTGGCTTCAGAAATAATCAGACCTGCGCTGGCGCGCTGTGCATAGTACTCTGCCATCATGGGCGTTGGAACACGATCATCACTTGCACGGCTCCGGGTCAGGGGCGCCATGATGACACGGTTCTTAAGTGTTAACGCACCCAGCGTTACCGGAGAATTTAATTCAGCCATCGTCACTCCCACCTGCTTGATTAGAGGTGTTGTTGTATATATTCGACAAACTGCTGAATTAAAGTTTCATTACGCGAAAAATACGACCATTGCCCATGCTTGGTTACAGAAATCAGGCCTGCCTGTTGCAGCACGGACAAATGATTGGACATGGTGGACTGTGACACCTGGCCTAAACGCTCAATCTGGCCTGCACAGACCCCGCGTTGAAAATAATCACACTCTTCCGCAGGCAGATATTGCTCGGGTGATTTTAACCACTCCAGAATCTGCCGACGGGTCGGATTGGCCAGGGCTTTAAAAATTAGATCAAAATCCATAAGCACATCACTATCTGGGGCGCAACCAAACTTTATTCAGCATCTCCCCCATTATATCGCATTTTTTCGATTTATATATCGAAGAATATAGATATAAGAGTATAGCCTGTAAAAGTCTGATTACACTCGCTTTTCAATCGTATCTTAGAGACCCTGTTTCAGACTCGCTTCGATAAACTTGTCCAGATCACCATCCAGTACAGCCCCCGTATTCGAGGTTTCTACACCGGTACGTAAATCCTTGATGCGCGAATCATCGAGTACATAAGAGCGGATCTGGCTGCCCCAGCCAATATCTGACTTGGAATCTTCCAGTGCCTGCGCAGCTTCATTACGCTTGCTCATTTCCAGCTCATAAAGTTTGGCACGGAGCTGTTTCCAGGCATGATCACGGTTGGCGTGTTGGGAACGCTGGTTCTGACACGCCACTACAATTCCGGTTGGCATATGAGTCAAACGTACCGCAGAGTCGGTCTTGTTAATATGCTGACCACCTGCACCCGATGCACGATAGGTATCGGTACGTACATCTGAGGGATTAATATCAATTTCGATATTGTCATCAACTTCCGGAGAGACAAATACCGCAGAGAATGAAGTATGACGACGATTACCAGAGTCAAATGGGGATTTACGTACCAGACGATGCACACCCGACTCGGTACGTAACCAGCCATAGGCATACTCGCCTTCCACACGAATGGTGGCAGATTTAATTCCCGCCACATCTCCGTCAGACTCTTCCATCAATTCTGCTTTAAAGCCATGACGTTCAATCCAGCGCAGGTACATACGCAGCAAAATCGACGCCCAGTCCTGAGCTTCTGTACCGCCTGAACCGGCCTGAATCTCGACATAGCACGGGTTTGGATCCATCGGGTTATTGAACATCCGACGGAACTCAAGCTTGGCCAGCCCCTCTTCAGCAGCATCCAGCTCTGCCTGTACATCCTCAAGCATTGCTTCTTCATCTGCCTCAACAGCAAGATCCAGCATGGCTTGAGCATCTTCAAGCTGGATGGCCAGATCATCCAGTACATTTAAGACATTCTCAAGTTCGCCTTTTTCTTTGGCCATGGCCTGAGCGCGATTCTGGTCATTCCAGATCGCCGGGTCTTCTAATTCACGCAGGACCTCTTCTAAACGCTCTTTTTTCAGATCGTAGTCAAAGATACCCCCGTAGTGTTTGACCACGTTCGTTCAAGTTTTTTAATTGGTTTAGATACGGATTAATTTCCACGCGAATTACTCTCAGTCAAAATTAGGCATAAAATTTTTAGCTTATTATTATATCACACTCTTTTTAGGCAATTGAGCTAGCTCTTCGCCCAAGCTCTTGAAGATGGACAGGTTTTATTCTGAATTGATCTTGCTGTTAAATTTGGTTTATTTTTCACAAAAATAAAACTCACTGTCTTGCAAAATATAGAGTCAAAAAGCTGCTTATCTGCCCCTCAACCGATTCAATTTCAATATCAAAGCTCTTACTCCAAACTGGATAAAAAATCAGCATTTTTAACACCTTCCACAATATCCACACAATTTTAATAAAACAAAACAATTAATTTTTGTTTTTAATATTCAAATACTTATTAAGATATTCTTACACAAGATTACATTAATCACATTATGGTAACTTTCATAAGATTGACGATTGTTAGAATTGCTCTAGACTGAAAGTTGTAACAAAAGATTATTAAATTAAGCCCTAATTCAGAGGGGAGTATCCGCATGAAAAAACTAGCAATCACTTCAGCACTACTTTCAGTATTCGCAATCACTGGTACAGCGGCTCATGCTTATCAGGCAGAAATTGGTGCATCAGCAGGACTTATTGATCCTGATCATGGTGGCTCAAGCGGCTCTTTCGGTGTTGATGGTACCTATTACTTTAATCCGGTCCAAACACGTAATGCACCCTTAGCCGAAGCGGCTTTCCTTGATCGTGCCAGTAACGTCAGCGCTCAATATCAATATGATGAAGTGGGTGATTCTGAAGCGCATCGTTATGGCGTAGGAGCAGAATATTTTGTACCGAATTCAGACTTCTACCTGAGCGGTAACATCAATGGACATGATCTTCAAGACAACGATGATTTGGATAATGATTTAACCACTTATGCTGCAGAAGTCGGTTATCTACCAGCACCAGGCCTGTTAATTGCTGCCGGTGTAAAAGGCTGGGACAATGATGATGATGACGGCGTAGATCCAACATTACGTGCAAAATATGTCACTACGCTCAGCAATGGTAAAGATATTAATCTAGAAGCGGGTGCAGCTTTTGGTGATCTGGATGAATACAATCTGGCAGCAGATTACTTTATTGATAAAACCATGAGCGTGGGTGTTGATTATCAGAATAATGATCTAATGGATCAAAACGAATTTGGTATCAATGCGCGTAAGTTCATTAGCCAGCAAGTCAGCCTGGAAGGTCGAGTGGGCTTTGGTGAAGCAGGAAATAATGACTACAACAAATTTGGTGTAGCAGCAAAATACCGCTTCTAAGCTAAACCCTAATCCAGTTTTTATAAAAAACCCATCCTCGGATGGGTTTTTTTCGTTTCTAGACCGTATTTAGATCTTTTTGGTACATTGACTGAGCATCTATTATCTGTACAATTCGTTACAACTGTTCATCAAACAGTCATATTTTTATAACAAAGAGAGAAATCTAAATGCTTAAGAAACTTACTCTTGCTACAGCACTTATTGCTAGCCTAGGAACCGCTCACGCTTATCAAGCTGAAGTGGGGGGTACTATTGCTCTTGTTGATCCAGATAATGGAGATACTTCTACTGGTTTTGCAATTGATGGGACTTACTACTTCAATCCAGTTCAAGTTAAAAATTCGCCTCTTAATGAAGCAGCATTTTTAAATCGTGCAAGCAATATCAATGCAGCAGTTTCTTATATTGATTACGATTTATTTGATGTCACTACATTTAATGTAGGTGTTGAATATTTTGTTCCAAATTCAGATTTTTATGTAAGTGGTAATATTGGTCAATCATCTACTGATACGCCAATTGGTGATGATGATACAACTCTGTACTCAGCAGAACTAGGTTATTTACCTGTTCCTGGTCTATTGGTTGCGGTTGGCTTGGCAGGTTATGACAATGATGCAGGCGATGATGTCGATCCAACTTTACGTGCAAAATACGTAACACAAGTGGGTCAATACGATATGAACTTTGAAGGTGGCGCAAGCTTCGGTGATCTAGATGCGTATAACCTAGGCGCGGACTTATACCTCGATAAAACTTTCAGTGTTGGTCTAGGATTCTCTGATTCTGACCTAGAAAATAGTGATGTATTTACTATTCGTGCGAAGAAATTCTTTACTCAACAAGTTAGTCTAGAAGGTTCAATTGATTTTGCTGATGAAGGCAATATCTTTGGCGTACGTGGTGCCTACCGCTTCTAATCACTGCGATTAAAAGCAAAAAAAACCGCTCATTGGAGCGGTTTTTTATTTTATTGCTCTAAGTGCAGAATCCGCATTTGCAGACTGACATTGCCATTAAAGATATTTTTATCCAGTTCGTACACCAAACGCACTTGATCTTGCATCGGATCAAAACAGTATTTATCAGCAGCACTAAAGGCAATCGCATCGACTACCTGACCATTGTTCAACGCCACACGCAGTTTTAAATGTATATCCTTGAGCCAGCGATAGTCCAGGATCTTAAAGACCCCTTCAAATACCGGTGGCGGAAATTTTTGTCCCCAAGGAGAAATCGTCTCCAGCAGTTCAACCGTTTGCAGGTGGAAGTCAGCCGACGCCAACTCACCATCTGTCCAGAGTATCGCCGTAAACAGGCTTTCATCCTGACTGGCAATCAACTGTTCAAAGACCTGTTTAAATTCAGCAAAATGCTGCTTTTGAATCGTCAGACCTGCCGCAGCGGCATGACCACCGAAATGGCTGACCAGATGCGGATACTGTTCAGCCACCCGTTCAATCATGTCGCGGATATGAATGCCTTCAATCGAGCGTGCTGAACCCTTGATATGAATGCCGTCATCATCGGCAGCGAACACGATACTTGGCCTGTGGAACTGCTCTTTTAAACGGCCTGCCACAATTCCAATCACACCCTGATGCCAGTGTTCTTCAAACATGATTAAGGCTGCTGGCAGTTCGGTTGCATCTAGCTGGATTTTTTCCAGCTCAACCAGCGCTTCCTGCTTAATTTTGCCTTCTACCTGACGCCGTTCCAGATTGAGCTGATTCAACTGCTCCGCCAAAGGATAGGCCCTCGCGAAATCAGATGCGATAAGACATTCTATTCCGATGTCCATGGTTTCCATACGACCTGCGGCATTAATCCGCGGTCCCAGCACAAAGCCCAGATCCTGTGCTTTTAAAGTTGCTGCATCGCGGCCAGAAATTTCGAGCAAGGCACTGATTCCCGGGCGACACAACTGCTGTTGAATACGCTTCAGGCCGGCATCGATTAAAATCCGGTTGTTATAGTCTAAGTTTGCTACATCGGCATAGGTGCCCAGCGCAACCAGATCCAGATAATGGGTAATAACAGTAGAAGATTTACCTGACTTCTTGCGCTGGGTAGAAAGATTAGCCAGCACATAAAATGCCACCCCCACCCCTGCCAGCGCCTTACTCAGAAAATTACAGCCCAACTGGTTGGGATTAACCACCGCTTCTGCAGGCGGTGTCGGCTTGGTCGTTAAATGGTGGTCGGTAATGATGACCTGCATGCCATGCGCTTGGGCCTGCTTCACTCCCGCATGGCTAGAAATGCCGTTATCTACGGTAATCAGTAAATCCGGTTTGAATTTGGCAAAGGCCAAATCTGCGATCGCCGGAGTCAGACCATAGCCATACTTGAAACGATCCGGCACCAGATAATGCACATCAGCGCCCATATCACGTAGTGCCAGCACCATAAGAGCAGTACTGGTTGCGCCATCGGCATCATAATCACCAACAATTACAATCTTCTGCCCGGTATCAATGGCCCGGTCTATTATTTGGATCGCTTCAGGCAAGCCTTGCATGGTCGGAGCCAGCAGGTGCTTTAGTTTTAGTTCGAGCTCCTGTTCAGACGCTACACCCCGACGCGCCAGAATATTAGCCAGAAAAGACGGTACGCCCTGAAAATTTTCAGGACGTGCCAGAAATGGACGTTGTTTGATTTCAAGTTTTGACATGATCAAGGCATTAAACGCTGTAAAGTCCAGCCTTCCTCGGTTTGAGTATAACTGAGGCGGTCATGCAAACGGTTGGGCCGGCCCTGCCAGAACTCATAATAATCGGGTTGCACACGATATCCGCCCCAAAATACCGGTTTATCCAGCTGTTCCTGATTTGCCAGCTGATCGTGCAGATCCCAAAAACGTTGCTGTAATGTTTCCCGGTTGGCAATCGCGCCACTTTGCGGCGTACTGACATGCGCAGCGATCTGACTATCACGCGGACGTTTATGATAATAATCCGTAGATTCCTCTTCGGCAATTTTCAACACACGGCCAGAAATTCGAATCTGACGCTCCTGCTCTTGCCAGTAAAATAATAATTCGGCATACGGATTTTCTGCCAGATCTAGGCCTTTTTGACTGTCATAATTGGTATAGAAGTCATAACCAGCCTCAGTTGCACCACGTAGCAACACCGTACGCACATGAGGACGACCCTGTGCATTTGCCGTAGCAAGCGACATCGCATAGGGTTCATGCAAATGCGCTTCCAGAGCGTGGTTGAACCATTGCAAAAACTGCAGATGCGGATTTGGATTGACGAGGTCTTCGTGCAATTCACCTTTTTGATAATTCAGACGCAGTTCACTGAGATCTTTGATCACATCAGTCATATCATCACCTTGTTAAGCTGCATGCTGACGTACAGCATCTGCCAGCGAATGAGCCAAAGTATTTACTTCTTCCAGATTCTCGCCTTCGACCATCACCCGGATCACAGGCTCTGTACCGGATTTACGAATCAGCAAGCGTCCACGGCCTTTCAGCTGTTCTTCAGCTTTGGCAAATTCAGCGGCCAGTTCAGGGACCGCATAGGGGTCGAACATCGCCTGTAAACGCACATTGACCAGGACATTTGGCAACAGTTGAAAATCAGCCACCAGTTCATGCAAGGCTTTTTTCTGCTCAACCATGACGGTCAGAACTTGCAAGGCAGCAATAATGGCATCGCCTGTGGTGCTCTTGTCCAGAGTCAGAATATGACCTGAAGGTTCGCCTCCAATAGACCAGCCATTTTCTTCCAGACCTTGCAGGACATACCGGTCCCCGACCTTGGCACGCAAGAATGGAATATTGGCTTTTTCCAGAGCCAGTTCCAGCGCCATATTGCTCATGAGTGTACCCACGATCCCGGCCGGTTTTTTCGATGCCTGAGTCGCCAGGATATACAGAATATGGTCACCATCAATCAAGTTGCCTTGCTGATCCACCAGTATGACTCGGTCAGCGTCACCATCAAAGGCAATGCCCAGATCAGCCTGATGCTCCACGACTGCTTTTTGCAGGCTTTCAGGATGGGTAGAACCACAATCTGCATTAATATTCAGACCAGTAGGCGTGTTGTGGATCGCAATCACGCTTGCACCAAGCTCACGGAACACTACTGGTCCAACGTTGTAGGCCGCGCCATTGGCGCAATCTACCACTATCTTTAGTTCATTCAGATGCAGATGGTAAGGAAAAGTCGATTTACAGAATTCGATATAACGGCCATTGGCATCTTTGACCCGTACACTTTTACCCAAGTTGGCGTTATCTTCAATTGCCAGCTCTTTTTCAAGCTCCTGATTAATTTCATCCTGTAGGCAATCGGGCAGTTTTTTCCCCTCGCCCGAGAAGAATTTAATACCGTTATCAAAATAGGGATTATGCGATGCGGAAATCACAATCCCCAAACTTGCGTGTAGGGCACGAGTCAGATGGGCAATGGCAGGGGTTGGCAAAGGTCCGAGCAAATGTACGTAGACCCCAGCAGCATTTAGACCTGCTTGTAGTGCTGACTCCAGAATATAACCAGACAAACGTGTATCTTTACCTAGGACCACCAATGGTTTGTTTTTTTGGCTGTAGCGCTTTAATACTTTCCCTGCCGCAAAGCCCAGTTTCAGGGTGAATTCAGGAGTAATAGGCAATTCACCAAATTTTCCGCGAATACCATCGGTACCAAAATAACTCATGTTTTGTCTCACTTCTTATCTTAGCGGGTGATTTACATCATCCTTTTTTCATTCTGCAACACTGTACACCAAAACAAAAAAGCCGTCATGAATATGACGGCTTTTTTAGCAACCACCCTGCAGGAAAATTAACCTACACGGTAGTTTGGTGCTTCTTTGGTAATTGTCACATCATGCACATGCGACTCAGACATGCCGGCAGACGTAATTTTCACAAACTTCGCATTTTGACGCAGGTCTTCAATCGTTTCTGAACCGGTATAACCCATTGAAGAACGCAGACCGCCCATCATCTGATGTACGATATTGCCCATTGGACCTTTATAAGGTACACGGCCTTCAATACCTTCTGGTACCAGTTTCTCAGCCCCGGCTTTAGCGTCCTGGAAATAACGGTCAGCAGAACCTGTTGCACCCGCCATTGCACCCAGTGAGCCCATACCACGGTACGCCTTGTAATAACGGCCTTGGAAGAATTCAACTTCGCCAGGAGCTTCTTCAGTACCCGCCATCAATGAACCGACCATGATCGTGCTTGCACCCGCGCCAATTGCTTTGGCCATATCACCAGAGAAACGGATGCCGCCATCTGCAATCAATGGAATCTGATCTTTCAAGGCACTCGCCACAGAATCAATCGCAGAGATTTGTGGCATACCAATCCCCGCAACGATACGTGTGGTACAGATTGAACCTGGGCCAATACCGACCTTCACCGCATCCGCACCCGCATCCAGAAGGGCCAGTGCCGCATCACCTGTTGCGATGTTACCGCCAATGACCTGAACTTGTGGATAGTTAGCTTTCACCCAGCGTACACGCTCAATTACACCTGCAGAGTGACCATGTGCCGTATCTACTACAATCACATCAACGCCAGCTTCAATCAGGGCTTCCACACGGCTTGGTGTTTCGATCCCCGTACCCACTGCGGCACCGACACGTAAATGACCCAGATCATCTTTACAGCTATTCGGATAAAGCTCGGCTTTACGGAAATCTGTAACGGTAATCAGGCCTTTTAATTCCTGCTGTTCGTTTACCACCAGGACTTTTTCAATACGATGCTGTTGTAGTAAAGCCTGAATATTTTCTTTGGACTCACCTTCTCGAACCGTAACCAGACGATCCTGACCCGTCATAATATTGCTGACAGGCTGTTCAAGATTCGTCTCAAAGCGTGTATCACGACCTGTAACGATCCCGACCACTTTGCCATTTTTAACAACAGGCACACCACTGATGTTATTCGCCTGAGTCAGGGTAATCAGCTCACGTACTGTCGTTTCAGGGGTAACTGTAATCGGGTCTTTCACCATGCCTGCTTCAAATTTCTTCACACGGCGCACTTCAGCTGCTTGTACAGCAATATCCATATTCTTGTGCAGAATACCGATACCACCATTCTGCGCCATAGCAATGGCCATACGTGACTCAGTCACCGTATCCATAGCTGCAGACACAAGAGGAATATTCAGGTTAATGCCGCGAGTCAGGCGTGTCTTTAGAGAGACATCTTTTGGGAGGACAGTAGAGTAGGCAGGGAGTAATAGGACATCATCGAAGGTTAACGCGTCTTGAACGATGGTCAACATAACAGTCTCACTGGTAATTTCCGTGCGCTATTATAAACAAATCTTGCCCTAAATTTCATTGTAATTGCGAAATTTATTCGTCTCAATCTGTACTTATTTTTAATTATCTGACAAAAATATTCAATTTTATTGTTTAATCAACGGGTTAATTATTATTCACCACCTTCATACTGGCTTGAATTTTAAAATCAGCAGGACCTGAATCCTGCTTTTTCAGTTGGCCGCTGTATTAGCCAACGCGCTCGAAACTGTCGTCATTTTCCGCTTCATCTGCCCCAATCTGGATAAAGGGAATCATATTGTGTGCCAGACGGGCCTTATTGCACTGGGCATCAGCAACTTGCACTTCCTTGCAGGAAGAACTGCGCAGCTCATACATGCCACAGCTGACCTGCTCACCCACCGTGCCTTCAAGGGCAATGCAGCGCGGATTATTCTGATTGGTTCCAGCCATACAGGAATATACTGCAGTCACCGGTTCTGTGTAGTGCTCCGGCATCGGAATCCCCTCTGCCCAATAAAAAGAAACCCGAAAATAAGCGCAACATGCGCCGCAGCTCAGACATGCATCCTGTGTTGGAACTTGAGATAACATTTCGTATAAATTCTCGTCATCAATTTTTTTTTGTGAAGAGAAAATATAAAAAATGTTGTTTTTCTACTCAAGAAAAATTTTGTATTTTCTTGCCCTACTCAGGACAGGTAAATACAGTCTCGTCCATCAGGTCCGTGCCACATTCCAGAGTTTCAATCCAGTCCAAGAACTGTTTGATCTGCTCTTTTCCAACAAATGGTGTGCCATGCTGCGGTACGATCATTTCCACATCCATCTTGCGCACCATATTCACCCACAAACGGATGATCTTGTTATTACACATATAGCGCTGATGGAAAGCTTTCATCTTTGGAATATGCGCGGCGAAATTTTCCAGCGGCCGAGATGCATCCTCCACCATCGAGGCCCCCATATCTCCCGAGAATAAAATTTTTGCGATCGGGTCATAGAACTGGAAGTTTCCAACCGAATGCAAGAAATGTGCAGGAATAGCCACGATCTTCGACTGGCCAAGCGTAATCACCTGACCATGATCTGGCAGTTCTACCAGACGATCCAGCCAGTTGCCTTTCATTCGCTCACTCATAAAGGCCGAGTTCAGATGCGGTAAAAAGCGCGCCCAAAGCTTAGAGGCCACCACTTTGGCATCGGTATATACCAGCCAGCGCGGCATGGAGGTAATAATATCCGGGTCCTGGTGCGAGGCCATCACATAATCCAGATTGGTCAAACGGGTGTATTTGTTCAGCTCCATGGTCAGCGGAACATAAGTTAAATCACCGCCTGGATCCAGCACGGCAGCGCGCTCATTGTCCAAAATCAAAAATTGATTGGCCTGGACACCTTCGCCTTTAACAAGACTGGTAAAACTAATACATTTATGTATCCCATTATCAAACAAGACTTGCGATGTGGTGCGCTCGAAGGCCATTCATAATCCCCAATTTTAAAATTTAAAATTACTTTTTCTTAACTCGTATAACATATAAGGAATAAGTTAAACTTACAATCAAAAAAACTCGACAGATCACTTTATTTATCAATATTTTGAGATAAATTTGGCAATAAAAAATCCTGAGTTTTCAGCTCAGGATTCATACAATTTTTGTTGGGCCTAGAAAAAATAATGCTGGACCAGTGTGCCCACCCCGATAACCAGAAAAATCGCCGCGCCAATTTTATGAATCAATTCAATTGGTAATTTATGTGCCAGCTTATCTCCAATAAAGACAGCCGGTGCATTGGCCAGCATCATGCCTAAAGTAGTGCCCAGCATGACCCAGAAAACACTATCGAAACGTGCTGCCAATGCAACAGTCGCAATCTGGGTTTTATCTCCAATTTCTGCCAGAAAAAATAAAACAAAAGTTGCCCCAAAAACGCCAAATTTTTGCCATTTATTGATACTGTCGTTTTCATCTCCCAACTCATCGGGAATAAGCATCCAGACAGCCATCGCAATAAAGCCGATCGAAACAATCCATAACAGGATTTCAGGCCCGATGACTGTGGTGACCCATTGCCCCAACACAGCAGACAGACCGTGATTAATGAGAGTCGCCAATAAAATGGCAAGCAGGATGGGAGCGGGTTTTCGAAAACGTGCAGCAAGAAGTAGTGCAAGCAGCTGGGTCTTATCGCCCATTTCGGCCAAGGCAACAATAACAGTCGAAAGCAGGAATTCGTACATGTGATTTTTCTCTGGCTGGCATGTTTTACCGATGACTTACCGCTCCTGCCAGCCAAAATGTGCAAAGGGTAAATCAAAGGTCTTGCCAACAAAAGAAGCTTAGAAAAGCTGATTTGGTGTTTTGCTATGATGACCATGCCCGTTTTAGGACAAATATGTTGACCATCACCCTTTGAACTTGCGTCAAAGGCGGCTACTCCCCAATGAAGTGCTGTGATTATAAGCAAGAACTGGCTGTTTTACAAATTAAAAACCCTGCCGAAGCAGGGTTAGTGTTTTAAGCTATGCTCTAGAGTAATAGAGTACGAATATCTTTTAACAACTTGGTCAGCTTATGGGTAAAACGGGCGGCATCTGCACCATTAATCACACGGTGATCATAGGATAATGACAACGGTAACATCAGGCGTGGATCAAAACCTTCTCCGTTCCAGACCGGCTGCATGGTAGCTGGAGAAATCCCCAGTATAGCCACCTGCGGCCAGTTGACTAATGGTGTGAATGCCGTACCTCCAATTGAGCCTAGACTGGTAATGGTAAAGTTTGCCCCCTGCAAGTCTTTTGGAGACAGCTTCTTGTCACGGGCTTTCTGACTCAGCTCACCAAGCTCGACTGCAATCTGCTTAATGGATTTCTGCTCCGGATGACGCAGCACAGGTACAGTCAAGCCCTCAGGGGTGGCGACCGCAATCCCCATATGAATTTCGTTACGCAGCAATATCGATTTGCTATCATCTGACAGGTGAGCTACAAACTCGCGCTCTTCTTGTAGCAGGTGTGCTACTGCCTTGATGATGAATGCCATAATAGTCAGGCTTAAACCTTCTTTCTTAAAGTTGCCTTTCAGTTCATTACGCCATGCTTCAAGTTCAGTAATGTCAGCCAAGTCGAATTGCGTCACTTGCGGAATATAATTGTTGAGTGACAACTGTGGAATAGATACTTGCTGTAAACGCGTCAGCGCCTTCTCTTCTACCCCGCCGAAAGCATCAAAGCTTGGCAGCTTTGGTAAGCCAGACGCCACGGCAGCAGCTGGCGCAACTGAAGCGGTTTGTGGCGTAGTCAAACGCATTTTCACATAAGCCACCAGGTCTTCTTTCATCAGACGTGCATGCGGACCGGATGCCTTGACATCGGCCAACACCACGCCCAATTCACGTGCCAACTTGCGTACAGCAGGACCTGCATAAACTTGAGCATTGGCAGCATTCTGTTCTTTGGTCAGCTTGTCTGCATTATCAGACGTCGCGACTGCTTGATTAGAAGATGCCGCAGGTGTCAGTGCTGCATTTGTAGCAGGCACTTTTGATTCTTCTGCTGCTTTTGCTACTTCTGCCTTGGCTGCAACAGGAGCAGCTTCTGCTGGTGCTTCAGCTTCAATCGTCAGCAGTGCAATGCCTTCAGAGACATTTTGCCCCAGCTCAACATGAATGGCCTTGATCGTGCCTGCGGCAGTGCTTGGCACCTCGACTGTGGCTTTGTCCGAGTCAACCACGATGATGCTCTGGTCTTTTTCAACTGTATCACCGACCTGAACCAGAATTTCAGCCACAGCTGCCTGTTCCACACCCAGATCAGGCACCATCACTTCTACATCACCAGCAGGTGCTGCTGAAGTTTGCGGCGCTTCGACGGCTTTCTCCTGAGTTTCCGGTTGAGTGACTTCGGCTTGAGGTGCTTCTGTCTGTGCCTGCGCTGCCGAAGTCGCAGTTTTCACTTTCAGAATCACCACCCCTTCTTTAATCGTGTCGCCTTCTTTGATGTCGATGGACTCTACTGTGCCTGCAACCGTACTGGGTACTTCAACTGTTGCCTTGTCTGATTCCACCACCACGATGCTTTGATCGAGCTCAATTTGGTCGCCGACAGACACCAAGATCTCACCGACAGTGGCTTTTTCTACACCAATATCTGGAACCTGAACATCGACCACTTCCGAGCCTGCTTGAGCCTCAGGCGTAGCAGACGTTTTTGGCTGATGCGATGCCAGCTCCTGCATGATCTCTTGATCCGGCAAAGAGGTTGGGGTATTTTCTGAAGTTTTTTGAGTAGCATCGGCTTTTTGCGACTCAACCACATTTGAAGCCTCATCTTCTGCGGTTAGTTCAATCAGGAGAGTACCCTCAGTAACTTCATCACCCTGATTCACCAGAATATTTTTAACTATTCCCGCTGAAGTACTGGGTACCTCCACCGAGGCTTTATCAGATTCCAGCAAAACAATACTTTCATCAATTGCAATGCTATCCCCTACTTTGACCAGAATCTCGGCAACCGTTGCCTTGTCCACCCCAATATCAGGAGTCGTAATTTGCATGCTTAGTTCTCCTCTTTATAGTCAGCCACAGGATGTAACTCAGGCGTGATCTGTGGTGCCCAAGCGACCGGACGGTCGGTATCAAGTTCAAAGCTGGAAATCGCATCTTTCACTAAACGTGCATCAACTTCGCCTTCATCCGCCAGTTTTTTCAAGGTTGCGACCACAATATGAGCCGCATCGACACCGAAATAACTACGCAGATTGGCACGCGTATCGGAACGACCATAACCGTCGGTACCCAAAGCAACAAATGGACGGTTATCTGGAAGATAAGCCCGGATCTGTTCGCTATATGCGCGCATGTGGTCGGTTGCTGAAACGACAATACCGTCTGTACCACGCAACTGTTTGGAGATCCATGGCTCTTTGGTCTCTTCTGCCAGTGGATGCAGGCGATTGTATTCTTCACAGGCCATGCCATCACGGGCAAGCTCATTAAAGCTGGTCACGCTGTAAACATTGGAATGAATCTGGTATTCCTCACGCAGAATCTTCGCTGCCTTGATCACTTCACGCAGAATGACCCCAGAACCCAGCAGCTGTACAGTGGCTTTCTCGTCTTCCTCAAGCAGGTACATACCGCGCTTGATTCCTTCTTCCACACCTTGCGGCATTTCAGGATGCTCGTAGTTCTCATTCATCACGGTCAGATAATAGAACACACGCTCCTGATTCACATACATACGCTTCAAACCGTCATGCACGATCACAGCCAGTTCATAACCGAAACATGGGTCATAAGCAACACAGTTTGGAATGGTACTGGCCAGAATGTGTGAATGACCATCCTGATGCTGTAAGCCTTCACCGTTCAGTGTGGTACGGCCTGCGGTAGCACCCAGCAAGAACCCTTGTGCCTGTGCATCGCCTGCCGCCCAGGCAATATCACCGATACGCTGGAAACCAAACATCGAGTAGTACATGTACATCGGAATCATTGGCAGGTTATTGGTTGAATAACTGGTGCCCAAAGCTGCCCAGGCACTCATGGCACCGGCTTCGTTAATCCCTTCTTGCAACATGTGACCGTCTTTGGCTTCACGGTAATGCATTAGCTGTTCTTGGTCTTCCGGAGTATATTTCTGACCATGTGCCGCATAAATACCCAACTGACGGAACATGCCTTCCAAACCAAAAGTACGTGCTTCATCCGGTACGATTGGTACCACGCGGTCTTTAATTGCTTTTTCTTTCAGAAGTGCAGAGATTAAACGCACCATAACCATCGTAGTGGATTGTTCTTTGCCATTTGAACCCGCCAGCACCGAATCAAATACGGAAAGCTCAGGGATCGCCAGTTGTTCACTATCCTTGCGACGTGCAGGCAGATAACCACCCAGCGCTTCACGACGAGCCTTCATATATTTGATTTCAGGAGAGTTTTCACTTGGGCGATAGAACGGCACTTCTTCCAGCTGTTCATCAGTGAAAGGAAGATTGAAACGGTCACGCACATATTTCAAAGAATTGATTTGCATCTTTTTGATTTGATGCGTTTTATTAACCGCTTCGATTTCCTCTGACAAGCCATAACCTTTTACGGTTTTCGCCAGGATCACGGTCGGCTGACCTTTGGCAGTACATGCTTCAGCGTAAGCGGCAAAAACTTTGTACGGATCGTGACCGCCACGGTTCAGATTATCAATATCTTCATCGCTTAAATCTTTCACCAGCTCTTTAGCTTCTGGATATTTACCAAAGAACTTTTCGCGTGCATAAGCACCACCTTTTACCTGGTAGCGCTGGAAATCGCCATCCACCGCTTCTTCCATCACGGCTTTCAGTGCACCAGATTTATCTTTCGCTAGTAATGGATCCCAGTGACGGCCCCACACGACTTTAATTACACGCCAGCCTGCACCGCGGAATAGCGACTCAAGCTCCTGAATAATCTTGCCATTCCCTCGCACCGGACCATCTAGGCGTTGCAGGTTACAGTTCACCACCCAGATCAGGTTGTCCAGTTTTTCACGACCAGCCAGAGAAATTGCGCCTAAGCTTTCCGGCTCATCCATTTCACCATCGCCTAGATAAGCCCACACTTTACGGTCTTCTTCTTTAATCAGCCCCCGGTTCATCAGGTATTTCTGAATATGTGCCTGATAAATGGACATGATTGGCCCCAGCCCCATCGAGACGGTCGGGAACTGCCAGTAATCTGGCATCAAATACGGATGAGGATAACTCGGTAAACCAATACCGCCCACTTCGCGGCGGAAGTTATTCAGATGCTCTTCAGTCAACCGGCCTTCCAGGAAAGAACGCGCATAAATACCAGGCGCACAGTGGCCTTGGTAATAAATCATGTCGCCGCCAAAGTGGTCACTGCTGGCACGGAAAAAATGGTTAAAGCCCACATCATACAAAGTTGCTGAGGAAGCAAAACTGGCCAAGTGGCCACCCAGGTCATCACCACTCTTGTTGGCACGTAAAACCATCGCCAGCGCATTCCAGCGAATCAGGGCCCGAATACGACGCTCCATGTCCGCATCGCCCGGCATGGCAGGTTGTTCTTCCACCGAAATCGTATTTAAATAAGGAGTATTCAAGCGCTGGATAGGAACATGCTTTGCAATTGCACGCTGATAAAGTTTTTCTAATAAAAATGCTGCGCGCTCGGTGCCTACATGTTGTAAAACCGAATCAAAAGCCTCTTGCCATTCTTGGGTTTCTTGCGCGTCTGTATCGCCATAAAACGCCATAATTCTACCGTTCCTAAAAGCCTAACCTAATTACTTATATGTATCATAATTTAGACTTGGGCAGGTATGGCCCTAGCTGAATGCGCCCTAGAGCTACTATTTAGCAGCTAAATACCTATTGACGTTTTATTACACAATACAACAAAAAATGGCCAATAACGTGCATTTAATATACTGCACGTATCATCTCAGATGATAATATAAAACATAAAAGCGATGAGCCTAAAGTTTCCTCAATTCGATTTATATATTGAAGAACTTTGAGAGCTAACCGCTTTTTGGAGGCAGAACGAACTGTAAGTCAGATTAAGCTAAAACAATCGAGTCAAAGACTTAAGGTAACATTGCCAAATAAGTAGATGGATTTTTACGCTGACCGTCTTTAACCACTTCATAGTGTAAATGCGGACCCGTACAGCGACCTGTACAGCCAACGTTTGCAATATGTTCACCTGCTGTTACGCGATCTCCCACGCGTGCAATCAGACGCGATGCGTGTGCATAACGAGTGAGGTAACCATTGCCATGATTAATTTCCACATATTGACCATAGCCTGTACCCCAGCCTGATTTGGTCACAATACCCGGACCTGTGGCATAAATGGGTGTACCGCTTGGCGCTGCCAAATCTAAACCTGAGTGATTTTCAGCACGCCCTCCCATGGTACGACCGCCATAGTTTGAGCTTACACGTGCATTTGGAAGGGGATGGGCAATTAACCAGGAATACGGATTGCTGACAGAAGCTGCTCTGGATGGAGCCGAAGAGCGACCATATTTTTGTGCAATGGTTTGATTATTCAGCTCGACAGGCTTTTCACGCAGCTGAATATTTAATTTGGTCTGAGCAGGAACATCAATGTCATCTGGATGAGTATAAGTGCCCTGTGCAAGAGTACGCGTCAATTGCTCGATACGATCTGTTGAGCTATTTTCCTGACTTAAGTCCACCAAGTCTGCGAATGCTACCGAAGCAGCCGATGCCGCTAAAGAAAATGCCAACAAAATACGTCGCGTATGCATAAAAAACCTCTCTAAACTGCTTAATCGAGTTTCTTGAAGCTCTCTTCCTTGATATCCACTTTAAGAAGCGCATAAGATTAAGCCATAAACATGTAGGAATTATGTATATGTCAGAACCCGTCAACGTCTTTCAAAAAACAAGAAAACAGATCAAAACAGGAAACTTTACGTTTCTCTCAACCCAAGTAACTGCATGGCAGAAACTTACGAAACTCATACAACCCTTATTGCCTCAACCGGAACAATGGCAAGTTGCTTGCTATCAAAATGGTGTGTTAACAATTACTGGAGAGAACCAAGCCATGATCAGTCAACTGGCTTATCTTCAAAAACAGTATGTTTCACAACTCTCTCAAATAAATGAATTAAAAGATTTAACTAAAATTCAGGTCTGCCTGCGAAGTCCTGTGCAAGCGGAGCCGGTACTAGAGAAATCTAAAAAAACTTTAAATCCGGAAACACAAGAATTACTTCGTAATGCTGCCGACTTTATAAGCGACCCTAAGCTTAGCCAAGCTTTGTTACGTTTGGCAAGCAATAAAAAGTAACATCGCAATTAAATGTAATAATTTTGTCGCTGAAATTCATGTGACCGCCATCACAATAGCATTATTATTTTTTTACACACTAACATAAAGACAACGACTTATGTGACCTGGACATAGGGGATTGGACATTGAGTTGCGTCATCAAATGTTACAATTTCATAGCAACCTGGATCGCTTTTTACATTGCGTAAAAGCTGATTATTTAAGGCATGGCCAGATTTATAAGCATCGAATTTGGCAATAATCTGATGCCCCAGCAAGTATAAGTCTCCCACTGCATCCAGAATCTTGTGACGCACGAACTCATCCGAGAAACGCAAGCCTTCTTCATTAACCACCCCGGTATCATCTACACCAATGGCATTTTCCAGGCTGGCACCAAGTGCCAGATTATTGGCTTTCAAATAGTCCAGATCTTTCATAAAGCCGAAAGTACGCGCTTCACTAACTTCATAGACAAAGGTTTCTGTGGAGAAATCGATACTGGCAGACTGATGCTCTTTTTTAAAGGCAGGATGATCAAAATCAATGGTGAAATTCAGCTGAAAACCTTCGTGTGGACTAAAAACTGCCCGTTTATCATCCAGCAAAGCTTCTACTGGCTTGATAATCTTGATGAACTTCTTTGGCGCATCCAGTTCTTGCAGACCGCCCTGCATGAGCAGATAAATAAAAGGTCCTGCACTTCCGTCCATAATTGGCACTTCGAAAGCTGAAACTTCAATAATCAAGTTATCAATTCCCAGCCCCGCAATGGCACTCATCACATGTTCAATCGTGCCCACCTTGGCATTTTCCTGCACCAGGTTAGAACACATAAAGGCTTCCTGGATTAATAAAGCATCAGCAGGAATGTCGACCGGCGGATTCAGGTCAATACGACGAAACACAATTCCCCCATCGGCATAGTGTGGCACAAAGTTAATCATGACTTTCTGCCCACTATGAAGACCGATTCCGCTCGCTTTCACGATACGTTGTAGGGTACGCTGTTTCAACATGCTTCTTTCATCTGTTCATCAACAAAACCGCTATACGTTAGCATATTTGGCCATTGATAAAAAACAAAAGGTGGCCTAAAAGCCACCTTTTATGTGCAAACATCGTAAACACATAATGTTACATGTTACTTACGCTGTTGATTTTTAAGATAATCCTGAATACTCATTGGGGTAGGACGTGGACTGGAAACTGAAGAAGTATTCACCACTGCCGCTCCTTCTTGATGCTGGCGCTGAATCGCAGGAACATCATCATCTTCAACTACAGCCTGTGGCGCAGCATTTGGGCGTGTAGCCTGTGCCGTGCTACGTTTTACCGGTTCTACCGAGTCAGCAGAGTTACGTGTTAAACCCGTTGCTATCACAGTCACACTAATTTCATCACGCGCATCCGGATCAAATACCGTACCATAAAATACCTGACCTTCGTCCAGATCAACGATCTGGTTCACTACATCTGTGATTTCCTCGATTTCACCGAAGGTTACATCATCCCCACCAGTCACGTTAATCAGGATGCCTTTAGCATTCATGATCGTCACGTTGTCAAGCAATGGGCTGCGGATTGCCTGCTCTGCTGCCTGACGTGCACGGTTTTCGCCACGGCCCAGCCCGACACCCATCATGGCATAACCACGGGTGCTCATAGCGGTTTTCAAGTCGGCAAAGTCAAGGTTAATGTGACCTGGACGTACCACTAAATCAAAAATACTGCGTACTGCATTGAGCAGGACATCATCGGCTTTTTTATATGCATCTTTCATTGAAATATCACGGAAGACTTTCAATAGACGCTGGTTGGGAATAATGATCAGGGAGTCTACATGCTGCTCTAGCGCTTCAATACCCTTTTCGGCAGATTGCAGACGGCGTTTACCTTCAAAGTTAAAGGGCGTGGTCACCACACCTACCGTCAGGATACCCATTTCTTTGGCAATCTCAGCCACCACCGGTGCTGCACCCGTACCTGTACCACCGCCCATCCCGGCTGTGACAAATACCATATCGGTACCTTCAAGCTGCTGACGGATCAGTTCACGGCTTTCTTCTGCTGCTGTCTGGCCGACTTGCGGATTTGCACCAGCACCAAGACCTCGGGTACTTTGCTCACCCAGCTGAATCTTGAATTCGGCTTCCATGCGGTCAAGCGCCTGCTTATCTGTATTTGCACAAACAAACTTTACGCCCTGGATATCTGACTGCAACATGTGCTGAACAGCATTACCACCCGCGCCACCTACACCAAATACAGTGAAACGGGCTTGACCATTGCTATCACTATGATCGTCTTCAAAAAATTCAAATGAGGCCATGACCTATAAAATTCCTAATTCATAATTGGCAGTCACTAAGCCCGTACACTGCCTTAATCTTAATAAAATTGTTTTTAAGAATGCTGCTCAAGCTTAAACTTGTCAAGTATCTGCCCGATTAGCTACAACTTCTCAACAATATTCACAAAAAAAGTCGACTTAAAAAATAGACTTCAAAGTATCGTTAAAACCAAACCAAGCTCTTTTGACACGTCGTGCCAGTGATAATTGTTCTGCTTCGTCCGGTTCAACGATGGTATCTTGCGTATCGCTCTGGCTAAACATCAGCAAACCTGCTGCCGAGGCATATTGCGAACGGCGTAGTGCAGCCTGATGCTGCTCATCGGCATAAACCTGGACTGGCGGATTACCCAGATGCGCTGAGACGCCCATACTGCGGCGGACGAAACTCACCATGCCTTCAATATGACTGGCATCTCCGGTTAGTACCACACCATGATACAGGCCTTGTAATGCACCGCTATTCACCAGTTCCTCGCGAACCATGCCTATAATTTCTTCATAACGTGCAATAATAATTTCTGCCAGTTCAATCCGACTAATGGTCTGCGGGCCATCAATCCCCTGGAACTGGATCATATGTTCCGGCTTCACCACTTTCAGATCCACGCAGCCATATAACAATTTAAGGCGTTCGGCTTCTTCCGTGGTAGTTTGCAATACGGCAGCAATGTCACGGGTAACATGTTCTCCGCCACGCTGGAAGGTATGCGTTAAAGCCAGACGCCCATCCAGATAGACGGCGATATTGGTGGTTCCTGCGCCAATATCTACCAAGCATACGCCATATTCTCTTTCATCCTTAAGCAGACTGGCTTCAGCTGTCGCCAAAGATGAAATCACCATTTTTTCTACACCAATATTGGCCCCTTTTAACGCGCGATCAATATTCTGCATAGTACTGATTGGCAACATCATTAAATGGTAATGTCCGACCATTTTGTGTGCAGACATACGGATCGGATTCAGTACCCATTCCGGGGAATCATCTAGCTCAAAGCCGAGCGGCACCGCACTGACCAGATAATAGTCTGAGGTGACATGACTGGCTTTGGCCAGTTCTAGCGCCCGCACTACTTCGCTGGTGGTAATCGAGTGTTCGCTATTATCGATATTCGTACGGCCTGATGCATAAAAACTTTTTAATTCCGCACTCGGAATTGAGACCCAGGCAGAGTGGACACGACATTCGGCCATATCTTCTGCTTCTTGTACGGCGTTTTTAATGGCGGTAATGACTTTATCGAGACTAACAATTTTCCCTTTATTCATGCCTCGGTTACGAGCGGTCGCCATACCAATAACTTGGATATTGTCTGGCGCATGTACCTTACCAATCAAAACTGAAACTTTGTGTGTCCCAATGTCAATCGCCACAACCGAGGGAACAGCTTCATTCATTATTAACTACTACCATTACGTGTTTGTTAGATTTATGGCTTTAAGGCCTCTAATTTTTAAAGCCGATCATTATGGCTTTAGTGTGACCTAATTCTCAACGCCCGTGTCATTAATGGTTACAATAAAGTCACCATTTACAATTTTAGGGGGTGACGAATTTTTCCACTGAATAGCCAATCCATTACGATAGCGCAGGTCGATGGCAGAAATTCTGGACCACACCGGCTTTAAGTCACTCTGAGCCAACTGGCTCAAACGTTGCAGCTTACTCATGGTCTGGTCTTTGTCAACAATGACGCGCAAGCCGGAATCAAATTGCATAAACCAGGTCATTCGTTCAGTTAAGTAGAGTTCTTTTAGACGAATACCCTGGGGTAAGAATAACTGATTAATTTCATTATAACGGCGCATCATGGTATTGGCATGTGTAGACGGCCCATGCAGCAACGGTAACTCAGAATAATTTTTTGGCGTGACTTCCGAGAAAATGATACCACTGTCACTCAGCAGACGTCCGGTACCCCAGCGCGCAATCGCATGATGCGGCATGACCCGTACCCGAATGGCATCCGGCCAGGCACGTGAGACCACCACCCGATCGACCCAAGATAGTTCCAAGGCCTGATCACGGATTTTCTCCAGATCTGAACTAAAGTAGTTTTCGGTCATCAAGGGTGCAATATGCTGCATGACCTGGCGTTCCTCAGCCGCTGAACGGGTGCCGGCCACCTTCAGTTCAGCAGTTTCGGCATGGGTCATTACATTATACAGCCCAAAAATCCCGCAAGCCAAGACCACCAATGCCACCAACAAGAATACCCAGCCTCCGAAGTTGGTCAGCTTTTCTTTGGGCGTTGGTGGCTTATCGTGAATTGACGTAATCGCAGCACGTTTACGGCGCATGGATGCAGGAAGTTGAGCCATAGTCTAGTATGCCGCACCGGTTAAAGTCTGTTCCAGAATCGCGACACAGAGCTCATCAAAACTGTAGCCGACTGCTGCTGCTGCTTTAGGCACCAGAGAATGGCTGGTCATGCCCGGGACAGTATTCACCTCTAGCAACCAGAAATTGCCTTGTTCATCCTGCATCGCATCAATACGTCCCCAGCCGCTTGCACCCACTGCCTGAAAAGCACGAAGTGCCAGCACCTGCAAGTTCTGCTCTTCTGCTTCTGTCAAGCCGCACGGAATGCCATACTCCACATCATTGCGGTTATATTTGGTTTCATAGTCGTAAAAAGCCACATCCTTAGGAGGCTGCAGGCGAATGACTGGCAGAGACTGTCCATTGAGCAAAACAATGGTAAATTCACGTCCTGTAATCCACTTTTCTGCCATGACCACTGCATCGTGCTCAGTCGCTTTCACAATAGCTTCGCTAAAGTCTTCAATTTTTTCGACCTTACTCATGCCGATACTGGAGCCTTCATGCACCGGCTTGATAATCAGCGGCAGACCCAAAGCTGCCACAATTTCTTCAGGATTCGAGTCTTTGGTCACAATACGATAAGGTGCTGTCGGCAGCTCCGAACCCTGCCAGACCTGCTTGGTCTTGACCTTGTCCATACCGATGGCAGAACCCTGCACCCCTGTGCCGGTATAAGGCACATTTAACCATTCCAGCGCACCCTGAATCTGACCATCTTCACCACCGCGGCCATGCAGCACAATAAAAGCACGATCATAATTGACCAGCTCTGTGATGCTACGTTCCTGCGGATCAAAGCGCTCAGCATTAACACCTGAACGCACAAGTGCCTCAAATACAGCTGTACCACTATCTAGAGAAACCTCACGCTCTGCAGATTTACCACCCAGCAATACGGCTACTTTTCCAAATTTTGAAGCATTTGACACGTTTATATCCTTAAACTTTTTTCAATCTGATCTATTCAATCTCGCCACATCAGACGGATTATTTTACATATAAATGATTCTGGGCAAGTTCGAGCGAGATGGCTCCCACATTACCTGCGCCTTGGGTTAATAACAAGTCATTTGCTTGCAAGACCTTGTTCATCACCTGACTCAGATTCCCCTCAACCGTATCGATTAAAATTGGTTCAACTTCACCGCGTAAACGGATACTGCGCGCCAGGGCACGACTGTCAGCCCCCACAATCGGCTTTTCTCCGGCAGGATAGACATCCAGTAATAACAGCTGATCGACCTGTGACAATACATCGACAAAGTCATCAAAGCAGTCACGGGTACGGCTAAAACGGTGCGGCTGGAACATCATGACCAGACGGCGGTCCGGGTGGCTTTGACGTGCAGCTTTAATGGTGGCTTCCACTTCTTTGGGATGGTGACCATAGTCATCGACCAGCTGGACATCACCACCGTCGATCTCAAATGCACCCTGCACCTGGAAGCGCCGACCGACTCCACTAAACCCTTCCAAAGCACGGCAAATTGCAGCATCAGAGACCCCCTCGTCCGTTGCAATACCAATCGCGGCCAAGGCATTCAAGACATTATGCAGACCGGGCTGATTGACGGTAACGTCTAAAGGTTCACGGTCTTTACGCAATACGGTAAAATGCGTACGCATCCCGTCCTGATTGACATTGACTGCACGAATGTCGTTATCTTCATTAAAACCATAAGTCAGCACCGGACGCGCAATACGCGGCATGATTTCCCGGATATTGGCATCATCGCCACACACCACGGCCAGACCATAAAATGGCAGCTTATGCAGGAACTGAATAAAGGTATCTTTGAGCACATCGAAACTGCCCCCATACGTATCCATATGGTCGGCATCAATATTGGTCACAACGGCTGCCATTGGCTCAAGATGCAGGAAAGAGGCATCTGATTCATCTGCTTCTGCCACGATATAACGGCTCGCACCCAAAGCAGCATTGACCCCCGTACGGTTCAGCAGACCGCCAATCACATAGGTCGGGTCCATGTTTTCTTCAGCCAGCATGCAGGTAATCAGACTGGTGGTGGTGGTTTTGCCATGGGTACCTGCGACTGCAATCCCATGACGGTAACGCATCAGTTCCCCGAGCATTTCTGCACGGCGCACTACCGGAATACGATTCTCAATCGCCGCCTTAATTTCCGGGTTTTCCTGGTCAATCGCTGTAGACACCACGATGACATTGGCACCCTTGATATTGTCCGCTGTATGGCCGATATAGACCTTGATGCCATTTTCTTCCAGCTGAGCGGTGGTTTTAGACGCTTTAATATCTGAACCGGAGACTTTATAACCCTGGTTTTTGAGTACTTCCGCGATCCCGCACATGCCTGCACCGCCAATCCCCACAAAATGTATGTGTTTGATACGGCGCATTTCCGGCACTTTAATTAATTTCTTTGCTTGTTCAGCTGGCGTGGTTGGAGACATAATTTACTCGGATTACAATTCTTGAATGAAACGGACCACTTGTTGGGTCGCATCGGGTTGAGCCTGACAACGTGCTTTGACCGCCATCTCCATCAATAACTGACGGTTCAGCATCGACTCTAATAAGGTTGTTAAACTTTCTGGCGTCATACTGGCCTGCGGACAGATTTTAGCTGCGTTCAGATTGGCCAGGAATTTTGCATTTGCAGTTTGATGGTCATCAACGGCACTTGGTAATGGCACAAAAATCGCCGCCACACCGGCAGTTGCAATTTCCGTTACCGTCAAGGCCCCCGCACGGCAGATAATCAGGTCGGCATCACTATAGGCCTGGGCCATATCTTCAATAAAAGGCTGGACGTCAACCTGCAGATGAGCCGGTGCATCGGCATAACGTGCCCGGGTCGCCTCGGCCTGATTCTGGCCACACTGATGATAGATGTTTAGAGGCATCTGCAACTGTTTCAGGGCCTCGGGTACCCGCTCATTTAAGGCCTGTGCCCCCAAAGAGCCGCCAACAATCAGAATCCGTAGCGGCTGACCGGCTTTTTCCCGCTCCTGATAACGCCAGGACGGATTTAAAATTTCGGTAATTTCCTTGCGTACCGGATTGCCTGTGGTTACCACTTTGGATTGTGCCGGGAAAGTCTCGGGAAAGGCCTGACATACAGTTTTCGCCACACGCGATAATTGAGTATTGGTAAAGCCAGCGACCGCATTCTGTTCATGAATGAGCACCGGAATCCCCAGAAGACGTGCCGCCAGTCCCCCCGGTCCGGCCACATAGCCGCCAAAGCCAGCGACTGCATCGACTTTCAGACGCTTCATATGCTGCATGGCACTTAAAGTAGCTTTTAAAATTTTAAAAGGTGCCAGGGCTTTACGAACAAAACCGTTACCACGTACCCCTTGAATATCAATTTGATAAATAGGAATGTGATGATTTTTTAATAGACGGTTTTCCATGCCTGCCGGGGTCGCCAACCAAGACACTTGAATGCCTTGTTGTTGTAAATCTTTTGCAACGGCTAACGCTGGAAACACATGTCCACCCGTACCTGCGGCCATCATCATGACATGTTTAGGCTGTTTTTGTTGAGCGTCAGTCACGGTCTAATTCTTCAATACTAAAAATGGAACAGGAAATCTGATTTTAAGCAATCAATTGTAATCACAATCGTCAGGCCTTGAAAGGATATTTACTTTATTTCAACACGCCTTTAATTGTTTTTTTCATGCGAATTGAAAGTTTAAACTAGTTTTATTATCAGGTCTGCACTTTTTCCTAGACTTCAGTGAAGTATCATGATCATTTTAAACTATTTTCTGACGAAGAGAGTTATAGGTATAAAGAGACGATGACTTGGTTCTGCAAGGTTTTCTCTGGACAGTTGATCCTCTTTGTCGTCCTAGTGACTTGCTGCGCTAAGGCTTAAAAAGATATAAATTTCGTTCACACTTCATGTTCTTCATACGTCATCAGTTTTTCTCAACTCACTCCTCGATTGCTTAGGCAAACTTTCTGCAGTCATTCCCATCCCTCAACAGGATTTAGGCTGGAGCTTTACTCAGGCCGGTTTCTCGCCGGATTCAACCAACCGCAGCTTTATAATTTTTCCGCTTTATTGAAGGGATCGGATTTCTTAGCCTTGCTGTATACGCACCCGCTATTTTAAAACGCATCCGCCCACCGGATACACTGAATTTTAACAGGGCCCATAATTACAGCTAGTCTTACCCCTTCTAGGCATATTAACAACGCTGCGGTTAGTGGGGTGAGTTAAGCGCTCTGCCCAATAAAAAAAGAGCCTGATTTCAGGCTCTTTTTAAGTTCCTAGATTCGCATTTAAATTTGACTGGCCTGACCGGCTTCAAGTACGGCAAACAGATCGTCCGCAATCGACGTGCCAAACTGGTCATCAATCTCACGAATACAGGTGGGACTGGTGACATTAATTTCTGTGACATAATTGCCAATTACATCCAGTCCAACAAAAACCAGTCCTTTTTCACGTAAGAATGGACCAACTTTCGCTGCAATGGCCTTATCATGGTCCGTAAGTGGGCGGGCTTCTCCACGGCCGCCTGCAGCCAGATTACCGCGCACTTCCCCATTTTGTGGAATACGGGCCAGACAATACGGTACCGGTTCACCATCAATCATTAGAATACGCTTATCACCATCGACAATTTCCGGAATATAGCGCTGTGCCATAATCGGCTGGGTGCCATTATTGGTCAGCATTTCAATGGTTGAGCCAATATTAATCCCATCCTGATAAAGACGGAAAATCCCGGTGCCTCCCATCCCGTCTAGCGGTTTTACAATCACATCCACATGCTGCTTCAGGAAATCACGGATCAGACTTTGCTGTGACGTCACCAAGGTAGGAACCTGCAGTTCCGGGAACTGGGTCGCAAACAGCTTTTCATTACAGTCACGTAAGCTTTGGGGCTTATTGATAATCCACGCCCCTTCACGTTCTGCCTGCTCCAGAATATAGGTGGTATAAACAAAGTTCATATCGAATGGCGGGTCTTTACGCATTAACACCACGTCATAGCTGGCCAGCGATTCTTTTTGTTTTTCGCCCAGCTCATAATAGTGCCCATAGTCTTCAAACACCTGTAATGGCGCGATCAGGCCAAAGGCTTTTCCCTGATCGATATATAAATCTTGCTGTAATGCATACCCTAATTCATGCCCACGACGTGCCGCGGCCCATAGCATCGCCATAGTGGAATCTTTTTTCAGGTTTACATTTTCGATGGGGTCCATCACAACAAGTACGCGCATGTGTCTATGCTCTTTTTAAAAATGACTTGGCGAGCAGTATAGCCTGTGTGAATTCTTTTGTTTATGGTGATTTTGCATGACTTGTTTTGTATAAATACAAAGAGTTCTTGGGATAAAAGGAAAGTAACAATGCAGCAGGCAATTATCGGCTTTCACCTGGATGAAGATCATCACTGGGTGGCAGAACTAGCATGTGGGCATGGGCAGCATATACGCCACAATCCTCCCTGGCAAAACCGTCCCTGGGTAATGACCGAGCAGGGCCGTCAGGAAAAGCTGGGGCTGCTCTTAGACTGTAAAAAGTGTGAGGAAACCGATTCAATGGCTTAAGAGAAAAGCCTAAAGCTCCCCCCTCTCTAGCCCATGCTCACAAAAATCATGCAATTCCAGATTTGCTAATTTGCAGAACTATGCTTATGCTTTTATGGCTTCAGTATGCAGCAAGATAAGGTCAATGTTCGGCACACGGTTTGTAAAACAGCTCTGGTTGATGCTGCTGATGGTATTTGCCATCGGCTGGAGCGGCGTGTCGGTAGCATCGACCAAAACCATGCACCTGATCTCGCCTGCTGAAACCACCACCCATACGATGCCAATGGCAGCCAATCATGAGTTTCTGGATTCAGCTCATGAACCGCATACCTTTGCCTCAAGCCACTGTGACTCTGGAATCGCCACGCACCAGGATTGTCTGGATTGTGGCTATAGTGCCTGTCAAAGCCTGATCACGGGCTTAAATATGCATCCGCCTGAACTGCATAGCTTTAATATCCAGTTCGCAGAAAAAACCGCCCTCCCCATTTATAGCGCCCAGCATCTCGCCGGTTACTGGCAGGAAATTTTACGTCCACCCAAAGCTTGATCCTGATTTTTTAAATTTTTTATTAAATGAAGGATAAAGTTATGTTGATTAAATTTTCCCAATACCTGTGTCTGGGCATCTCGCTGATGTCGCCGTCTGCCATATTTGCAGCCGTGAAAGAATATCATCTGGTGATTGATGAAAGTCCGGTCAATCTCACGGGTAAAACCGTGCAGCGGATTAGTGTCAATGGCCAGTTTCCTGCGCCACTGCTTGAGTTTGAAGAAGGCGATGACGCAGTGATTCATGTCAAAAACAACCTGAAACATCAGGATAGCTCGATTCACTGGCATGGGCTGCTTTTGCCTGGCCTGATGGATGGTGTGCCTGGATTTAACGGTTTTCAGGGCATTAAGCCCAAGCAGGAATTTACCTATCGCTTTAAGGTTCGCCAGCATGGTACTTACTGGTATCACGCCCATTCCAAAGGTCAGGAACAGGACGGCTTATATGGTGCTCTGGTGATTTATTCCCAAGCCCAAACAGCGCTTCCTGCACATGAAAAAAACGAACGCGAATATGTAGTCATGCTGTCAGACTTTCATGAACAGGGCAGCCAGCAAATTCAGAATAACCTGAAAAAATCGGCCGAGTATTATCAAAACCAGCGTGAAATCCTGAGCGATGTCTGGAAACAGGTCAAACGTGATGGCCTTAAAGCAACCTGGTCGGACCGCAAAATGTGGAACCAGATGCGCATGCTAAAAACCGATCTTTCAGATGTCACAGGTTATACATTTTTGGTCAATGGAAAAACCCCGCAACAAAACTGGACCGGACAATTCCAACCGAATGAAAAAGTCCGGCTACGTTTTATCAATGCCTCCGCCATGTCTTTCTTTGATGTGCGTATTCCGCATCTGAAAATGACTGTGATCAGTGCAGACGGCCAACCGGTACAGCCAGTAGAAGTCGATGAATTCCGTATCGGCACGGCAGAGACTTATGATGTGGTGGTCGAGCCTACAGCTGCCCATTACCAGATTGAGGCTGAATCTATTGACCGTTCTGGTTTTGCGATTGGTAGCCTGCATAATGCTGCATTTCCAGCCAATACAGCGATGCATCTGCCAGCTTCACGCCCACGCGCTTTACTCACAATGGAAGATATGGGGCATGGCCAGGAACACAGCAACATGCAAGGCAGTGAACACTCGTCTATGCAACATACTGCAGCTAACGCTGATCAACACAGCCAACACAGCCAACACAGCCAACACAGCCAACATCATGATGCTCCGGCTTCTGCCCCAGAATCACAACCGGTGTATGGCTGGGCCAATGCCTCTACCCCTGTTGGACATAAAGCCTTGCAATATAGTGACTTAAAAGCCCTGACTCCCCAAGCGGATACCCGCCCCGCAGAGCGTGAACTGGTCATTCGTCTGGGTGGAACGATGGAGCGCTATATCTGGACCATCAATGGTAAGAAGTTCAATGAGGCTGAACCACTGCAGGTCAAGTTTGGTGAACGGATCCGCCTGAAATTTATCAATGACAGCATGATGGCGCATCCCATGCATTTACATGGCATGTTTATGCAGCTGGAAAATGGCCAGTCTTCCTCGATGATGCCCAACAAACATACGGTAGTCGTACCGCCAGGAAAAACGGTGACCACCTTATTAACTGCTGACGAACTGGGAGAATGGGCAATTCATTGCCATCTGCTCTATCACATGAGCGCCGGGATGATGAACAAGCTGATTGTGGCGCAGGTCGATGACACCACAGCATCAGCGCCCCCTGCTTCCCCGAAGTCCACAGTTAAACTGGCAGCCGAGCAAGGAGAGAACCATGCACACCACTAACCTCTTGTTAAGATCTATGTTAAGCACTGCCCTTAGCTTGGCCAGTTTCACCACCATGGCAGCCAATGAACCTCATCATCACGGGCAGACAGCTCATACTCCTCTAGTCATCTCACCGCAGCAACCCGAAAGGCAGCCGGCGGTCAACGCTTCGGATAGCACACATGATCACCGTCAAGAACATGGTGGGCAGATTTATAGCCGGCTTGTACTGGACCAGAAATGGCAACTGAACTCAGATGGGGATGGCGCATTAAAATCAGACAACGAACTACGGATCGGGACTGATGAAAACAAGTTGGTACTCAAGCTCCATGCAGACAAGGCCGAATCTGCACAGGCTGAATATGATGTCAAGACTTTATATAGTCGCAATATTTCAGACTTCTGGGATGCTCAGGCCGGCGTACGCTATCGTCAGGAAAATCTGGCTGCTCCTTCTACAGGCCAGCAGGTAGAACGTCTGGATGCTGTCTTTGGCTTGCATGGCTTGGCGCCCTATTTTTTTGAAACCGATGCATATCTGTATATTGGCGAAGATGATTTTGTCGGTCTCAGCCTAGAAACAACGCGTGATCTGCTACTCAGCCAGAAGCTGATTATACAACCTTATGCCGAACTGGATGTGGTGCTGCAGGATCAGGCACGTAATGCCAAAAAGACTGGCCTAAGTCACGCAGTTCTTGGGCTGGAGACCCGGTATGAAATCAATAAAAAAGTCATGCCCTATGTAGATATTGCCTATCAGTACGCTAAGGGAGATGACAAAACAGCCTGTCAGGAGAGTACAGACTCGGAACAAGGCTGGTGGTATGGCGCAGGCCTGAGAATGATCTTCTAAAGCCATCAGGTGAAGGATTTAACCTGAGTGAAGTAGCACAACGATTTCCGCGAAGTTCACAGCTTTCACTTGTTTTAATAAGGTTTTAAATTAGATTGCTGTGAACCTAGCGCTATTCGCTGCGCGCTTATGAGACTGTCAAAACTTTCGATCCTACTTAGGCTCATGATCATACTGCTGAGTCGATTGGAATCCCTCACCCTAGATTTGAGAAGCACGATCAAATCATGACCAGCGATTTTTTAGTGGATACACATAATTCAATAACACCTAAACTTGTAGTCCAAGGCACATATTCAAATACTCTCAATGCCCTACGTGCAATAGAAAAGATAGAATGAAGCAATGTCTGATTAAATGGCCCGGCTCGCTTTTGCCTAGCTTTCAAATGTACCAGTCATATAGATATCAAAGAATGCTTAGTTTCTCTAAACTCCGAAGGTGAAATCCCCACCCATTTTTTAAAAGCACGTGTAAAATTGGTGGGTTGTTCATAACCTAAATATTCGGCAATTTGCTGAATACTCATATCACTTTTCGTCAGTAAGTCTTTTGCATCATGTAATCTAATTTCATCCAAAAGACTGGAATAGGTTGTCCCTACATTGTGTAAGTTTCGTTTAAGTGTACGACTTGAAACCGCCATACTTTCTGCAATTTCCTCTAAACTTGGATAACCTTTTCTTGGCGTTAAAATGAGTTTAGACTTTACTTGTAAAGTTATGTCACTGATTTTCAGGACGAAATATTGCTGCTCGATTTTACATTGTTGCAATGCTTGCTGATAGGCAATTGGATCTGCCATGTAAATTGGCACATATAACATTTCCGTTTCAAAATGAATCATATTATTCGGCTGATTAAATTGAATAGTGGGCAGCATCTGCCGGTATTTAGCATGATAGTTGGGTTCAGACCAGTCAAAGTCTATACCTACTTTTGAATAATCCTCATGTGTTAGAAACTTAGCAGCCTGTACAGCCCCAATCATTATGCATTCATAAAAAAAACGTCTTAATATAAAAATCTGCTCCGCCTGACTCGCCATGACAGGATGTAATTCTGTAATTTCTAAAGAAGACTGATTTGGGTTCTCATGAAAAGTAATTTGATAATGTCGCAAACGCATCGTAAAAAACTGTAAAACCAGCTCAATGGCCTGTTTTAAATTCGCACAACTCATCAGGGCAAATCCCATAGGACCATGAGCTGTCAACCGAAGTGCTACCCCATATTCATAACCCAGCCCATCATGATCAGTGAGTTGCAGGCTTTCCCAAACCAATCGTGACCATTGTCTCGGGGTAATTCTATCCTGTAGTAAAGCTTGGTGTGGAATTCTACTTTTTCTGAGCAGGTCGGTACTGTCTATCCCTTTCTTCGCCATGATTTCAAGCAAAATAACAGCATAGGAAACTGGAATACTGGCACTATTTAGAAGAAAAGGATCTTTCATCTTTTTGCTTTTAATTTTTTTGTCCCAAATTGATCAGTAGTATGGCTCAAGTCCATCTCACGCTCAAGTTCTGTTCGATGAATACTCTATCTATTATTTTGAAGAGATATTCTTATGGCACTGCCAAAAGCAAATTCAGATTTTAGAGTGGTGATTACCGGTGCTTCATCAGGGATTGGTGAGGAGCTGGCCAAACAATTTGCAAAAATGGGTTATTCATTGCTTCTGGTGGCTCGTCGCGTTGACAAGCTTGAACAACTGGCCCACAGCCTGAAACAAAAACACGCCGTCGAAGTCGATTTATACCCATGTGACCTGGCTGATCGTCAGGCAAGAAGTAAATTGAAGGCGTTTTTAACTACCATTCAGGTTTCAGTTTTATGTAATAACGCAGGCTTTGCGACCTTTGGTGCATTACAAGAACTTGATCCTGAACGTGAAGCAGAAGAAGTAGAAGTCAATGCCGTCACCGTCCATGATTTAACCATCGCTGTACTCCCTCAAATGATTGCACGTAAATCAGGTGCAATCTTAATTGTAGGATCAACCTCTGGACATCAACCCACACCGGCCAACGCAACTTATGCAGCAACCAAAGCCTTTGCAAACTCATTTGCTGAATCATTACATAGTGAACTAAAAGGCACCGGTGTCAGTTGTACTTTACTTGCCCCGGGACCGACCCGTACAGAATTTACCGAAATAGCAGGCATCAGCAAAATTGAGGGGGTCGGTGGTCAACTGGTGTGGGTCAGTGCTGAACACGTGGCAAAACAGGCCATTGAGGGCATGCGCTGTAATAAACGTATTGTGATTCCGGGCTTACTGGCTCAAGTCCAAACTGTTGGCGGGCGTTATACCCCCCGCGTGATCTTATTGCCAATTCTCAAACACGTTTTTTCGAGATTAAAATCATGAAGCAGTTTATTCAGGATATAAAAACGCCTTTGGCATTGGCCCGTTTAGGCTTAGGCATTCCCAAAGAAATCCGTTTTACTCCCATCGAACATCCTATTGAAGTCCGCCAAGTCAAAATGCAGCTCCAATTCAATGGCAATGAGAATGACCCATTGCATGATATGGGATTGGGAAATGTGGTGGAGGCACGCTTGCACCGGGTGGACTTAGCGGGTGGTTTCATTCCACCAATCCAGCTGCCACGCTTAAGAACACCGCTGTTTTTACTACGACAATTTAACCCACGTATTCTTTGAAAAAAACGACTATAAACAGGTGAATTTTATGAATCAGCATGCAAAAGAAAATGTAGAAGTTAATGTTCTGGCCCAACCGTTAAAACTGGCATGTGGGATCAGCATTCCAAACCGTATTGCAAAAGCAGGCATGAGTGAGCAATTGGCTGATCGTTTTGGGGTACCGACTACCGATTTACAGCAACTCTATGCGGTATGGGCAAGAGGCGGTACAGGTCTGTTGGTCACCGGGAATGTCATGATTGACCATCGAGGTCTGGTTGAGCCACGTAATGTCATTCTTGAAAATGATCAACATTTGCAGTCATATCGCTTATGGGTAAAAGCAGTACATGCCAATGGTGGCAAAATCATCATGCAGATTAACCATCCCGGGCGTGTTGCGGTGTTACCTTTGCTGAAACGTCCTGTTGCCCCATCAGCTGTAGGTTTAAACCTGCCTGCAATGAATATTATCCGTATTCCAAAAGCCATGAGCGAAGCTGAAATTTTAGAACAGATTCAACGCTTTGCTAAAACTGCAAAATTGGCGATACAAGCAGGCTTTGACGGTGTGCAAGTCCATGCAGCGCATGGCTATCTGATTTCGCAATTTTTATCCCCCTTGGCAAATAAACGGACCGATCAATGGGGCGGGACTGCTGAAAATCGTCGTCGTATCCTGATTGAAACTGTACGAGCCGTTCGTAAGGAAATTGGCGCTGACAGGATTTTAAGCGTCAAACTGAATTCCGCAGATTTTCAAAAAGGTGGATTAAGCCAACAGGAATCTTTAGAAATTGCATTAGCTCTGGAAGCAGAAGGCATTGATCTTCTCGAAATTTCAGGCGGGAATTATGAATCACCGGCACAATTGGGTTATGCAGCGGACCGTCAGGCACAAAGAGATGCTTATTTTATTGATTATGCAAAAGCATTAAGGCAGCAAAGTCAGCTTGCCTTGATGCTTACGGGTGGAATCCGTCAAAACAGTACCATGCAGCAACTGATTGCCGAAAATATCGTTGATTTGATCGGTATGGCACGCCCTTTTGCAATGCAACCGGATTTGGCAAAACAGGTGTTGGCAGGTGAATCGGTACAAGCTCAAACCAGTGTACCCTCTATTGGTTATAAACCTGTCGATGCTTATTTACAGCTGGCTTGGCATGCGATGCAATTTAAGCGGATCAGCCAGGGTTTAAACCCCAAAGGCAGTAAGGGTTTGATTCCAACATTCCTACGCTTTGGTCCTCAAATGGGACTGAATATCCTTACGCAAAAATAATAAAAGGACTTCACCATGAAAAGTCTGATTAGCGAAACGCATAGCATTACCCCCAGACGTCCAGCTTTTGATTTTTCCAAAAGCTCTTTACACTGGATCAAGGATGACCCGATTGCATCCAATATATTGAATGTGATTCATCCCATCACACCTGCACCTGAGCGTTGGTTCTGTCAGACTTTTCGTGAGGCTTTGCCTTATATTCAAGATGAAAAACTCAAACAAGCAGCCATTGCCTTTATCAAACAAGAAGCCAGCCATAGCTACGGTCATACCTTGGTCAATCGCCAGTTGCACATCGTTGAACAGCATTTACAGGATTATCTGAAACTGCTCGACTGGATTTTTGATGACATGATCGGTTCTAATCCCTTGGGGATCAAACTTAAAAATGAAAAATTAAAAAAACACTGGTTAAAAACCCGTTTAGGGATGGTTGCAGCCGCTGAACATATAACGGGTGTGTTGGGTCACTGGGTATTAAATGCGGAAACCCTTGAAAAATCTGCGATAGAAATTGAACTGTTTAGGTTATTACAGTGGCATGGTGCAGAGGAAGTCGAACACCGCGAAGTTGCTGATGCCATGTTTAGATCTATGAGCAATAGCATTACATTGCGAACAGCTTCAGCCGTTTTTATATTTCCACTTTTTTCGATACTCGCCATCCTGGGTATTTATCAAATTATGGAGAAAGATACTGAATTTCCTCAACCATTTAAAATCCGCGATTATTTACGGGCTGCACGTCAAGACCGTGTACCGAAAGCCCAGATGTTATTGAAAGCAGGTATGCGCTATTTTAATCCCAAGCACTCCCCCTTGAACGAAGGGAATACACAGCAGGCTTTGAACTTTTTGAAAAAAATGGGAAGCTAGTCAGCCAGTGAGAGCCTTAAGAAGGCTCTTTTTCTTAAGGTTTATACGGATCAACTCAAGCTATTGTATGACTTGGATGAGTATTGATTCGGTGATCAATCAAGGCAATATCACTTCTTATTCTTTAAAATTAGCTCAGCATGGTGAACTTCCAGAAAAAATAGAGATAGAATGAACGCTCTTCGAAGAATTTAACTATTGATTTCTTGTCTGAGTATGAAACTTTATTTTTTCTTCTCTTATTATGGAACTATAAATATCAATGCGACCAAGATGGCCCAGTATGAAAATTTATTATTCTCGTACAAGAAACTGGCCTTTTTCTTTCCATGGAGAATATAGAAATGACTAAACTGACCTGTTTCAAAGCCTATGATATTCGCGGCAAATTAGGGACTGAACTGAATACCGAAATCGCCTATAAAATCGGTCGTGCCTATGGACAGATTTATCAACCTGACACAGTGGTGGTAGGTTGCGATATCCGCTTAAGCAGCGAAGACTTAAAACAGGCGACCATCCGTGGCTTAAATGATGCAGGGGTCAATGTGCTGGATCTGGGGATGACCGGCACGGAAGAAGTCTACTTTGGCGCGTTCCATCTGGATGTACAGGGTGGGATTGAAATCACCGCCAGTCATAATCCGATGGACTATAACGGCATGAAACTGGTACGTGAAAATGCTCGTCCAATCAGTGCAGATACCGGCCTAAAAGACATTCAAGCGCTGGCCGAGAGCAACCAGTTTATTGAAACTGCGACCAAGGGCACGGTTCAGACATACAATATTCTGCCTGAATTTATCGATCACCTGATGACTTATATTGATCCGGCCAGTCTCCGTCCGATGAAGCTGGTGGTCAATGCCGGCAATGGGGCTGCAGGCCATGTGATTGATGCCCTTGAAGTCAAGTTTAAAGCGCTCAATATTCCTGTTGAATTTATCAAGATCCATCATGAAGCTGATGGCAACTTTCCCAATGGTATTCCCAATCCAATTCTGGTGGAAAACCGTGCCAGTACTCGTGATGCAGTCATAGCCCATGCGGCAGATATGGGGATTGCCTGGGATGGGGATTTTGACCGTTGCTTCCTCTTTGATGAAAAAGGCCAGTTTATTGAAGGCTATTATATTGTCGGTTTACTGGCACAGGCCTTTTTACTCAAACAGGCGGGTGAAAAAATTGTGCATGACCCGCGTCTGGTCTGGAATACCTTTGATGTGGTCGACCAGTATCAAGGGACTGCAATCCAGTCTAAATCAGGCCATGCTTTCATTAAGGATGTGATGCGCGAACACAACGCAGTCTATGGCGGTGAGATGAGTGCCCATCACTATTTCCGTGATTTTGCCTACTGTGATAGTGGCATGATTCCCTGGTTGCTCGCCATCAGCGTTGTCTCGGAAACCGGAAAATCTCTTTCTTCGCTGGTGGAAGAGATGATCGCCAAATTCCCGTGTAGCGGAGAAATTAACTTTAAAGTCGAAGATACTCAGGCCACGATCCAAAAAATCTTTGAACATTATGCTGAACAAAAACCTGAAATTGATCAAACCGACGGAGTCAGTCTAAATTTTGGTACCTGGCGTTTTAATGTCCGGGCATCCAATACTGAACCTTTATTGCGTTTAAATATTGAAAGCCGCCGTGATCAAAATCCACGCCCGATGCAAAGTTATATTGATGAACTGACCCAGCTGATTCAGGGTTAAAAAAATGGGAGCTTTATGGCTCCCATTTTTATTCCAGCCAAGTTTTTACCGGTAGCCTTCTGGATTCTGCTTTTGCCAGTTCCAGCTATCTGCGAGCATATCTTGTAAAGATAATTCAGCCTTCCATCCCAGCTCTTGATAAGCGCGCTGGCTATCAGCATAGAAACTTGCCAAATCACCCATACGCCGTGGTGCAAACTCAAATGAAACTTGAACCTGGTTCACTGCTTCAAAAGTGTTTTTGATTGCCAATACTGAAATAGGCTGACCCGTACCAATATTCCAGGCACGGCAGCCTTGCTGTTCCAAACGGTTCTGGATGGCCAGTACATGGGCTTTGGCCAAATCCACCACATGAATAAAATCACGTTCACAGGTTCCATCAGGGGTAGGATAATCTTGACCAAAAATAGACAGTTTTTCCCGACGACCCACCGCCACCTGCGTCACATACGGCATCAGATTATTGGGGATTCCTTGAGGATCTTCGCCGATCTGCCCGCTTTTATGGGCACCCACCGGGTTAAAATAACGCAGCAAGGCAATCGACCAGCGCGTATCTGCAATTGCAGCTTTCTCTAGCATCTGCTCAACTACGAGCTTGGTATAGCCATAATTATTATTCGGCATACCTATTGGCATCTCCTCCTGATAAGGAGAAGGGTTACGCTCTCCGTAGACAGTGGCTGATGAACTAAACACCAGCTTAAATACGCCGGCGCGCTGCATGGCCTGCACCAGGCTGATGGATCCGGCAATATTGTTATCGAAATAGGCCAGTGGAATTTGCTGGCTCTCGCCTACCGCCTTTAAACCGGCAAAATGAATTACAGCCTCCACGGGATTGTCCTGAAACAGCCGATCGAGTAACTGGCTGTCCCGAATATCGCCTTCAACAAATGTCAGATTTTTGTGCGTTAACCGCTGGACACGTCTTAAAGATTCAGCAGAACTGTTGGATAAATTATCCAGCACAATCACTTCATGACCGGCAGTCAATAACTCTACGCAGGTATGTGAGCCGATATAACCCGCCCCACCCGTCACTAAAATATTAGCCATGCTGCTTTCCTAATAAAATCTGAATTAAACCTTGAGTCGAACCATCCAGACCCTTCAAATCCGTCTGCTCCCCATTCAGGATCGGCAGGAGCTGATTGGCAATCTCCTTGCCTTTTTCGACGCCCCACTGGTCAAATGGATTAATATTCCAGAGCACCGACTGTACAAAGACTTTATGTTCGTACAAGGCAATCAGCATCCCCAGACTATAAGGATTAAGTTCCTGTAATAAGAGGGTGCTGCTAGGCTGGTTGCCTTCATACTGCTTGTAGCTTGGCAGGTTTTGTAGCTCGGTCTGATCCAGAGCATCATTGCCAAAGGCCAATAAGCGCGACTGGGCCAGACAGTTAGACAGCGCCAGATGATGCTGTTCAATTAAAGACTCTGCATTATCTGCATAGGTAAACTGCTGGCTGTTATAACGCTGAATGGGTGCAATAAAGTCACAGCTGACCGCTTGGGTTCCCTGATGCAGTAACTGATAGAATGCGTGCTGGGCATTCGGTCCGACTTCGCCCCAAATAATCGGGCAGGTATCCAGTTGCACCTTGTCGCCGTTGCGTTGAATCGATTTCCCATTCGATTCCATTTCCAGCTGCTGTAAATAAGAGGCAAAATATTTTAAGCGTCCGTCATAAGGCAGAATCGCATGGGTTTGAATATTCAGAAAATTGGTATTCCAGGCCCCCAATAGTCCCATCAGCACCGGAATATTCTGTTCCAAGGGCTGATACTGAAAATGCTGGTCCACTGCATAAGCACCAGCAAGCAGCTGTTTAAAACCCTCGACCCCGATGCTTAAAGCAATAGGCAAGCCGATACAGGACCAGAGAGAATAACGGCCACCCACCCAATCCCATAACAGTAGCTGGTTCTCTGCTGCAATCCCCCATGCGGTCATTTTTTCAGGCTTGGTAGATACCCCGATAAAATGATGCTTTAAAATATAAGGATGCTGTCCCAGCGCCTTTTCCAGCCATAAACGCACCGTCTGGGCATTAGATAAGGTATCAATCGTTCCAAAAGACTTGGAAGAGATAATAAACAGGGTGGTTTCTGGACGCAGCTGATGCAGCAGGTCCGATAACTGACTGCCATCCATGGTCGAAACAAAATGTACATTTAGCGGCCGGGCAGACGGATATTTAAAGTCAGACAGGGCATGCGTTACCATCAATGGTCCCAGGTCTGATCCACCGACGCCAATATTCACCACATCCTGAATGACTTCACCTGTGGCACCACGGCGCTGTCCTGCATGAATCTGCTCGACCAGCATATACATGCGATCCAGTTGCTCATGCACTTCTGCGGCCTGCTCGGCATGTCGCGAATCGTCTTTGGGCAGGCGTAAAGCCCAATGCATGGCAGCACGCTGTTCAGTATAATTGATGCTCTGGGTTGAAAATAAGTCTCCAATCCAAGAGCGCAGATGGTTGGCTTCTGCCCATTGAATCAGGTGCTGCATTACCTGCTGATTGATCCGGTGTTTACTATAATCAAAAATGACCTGTTCAAACTGCAGGGAATATTGCTTAAAGCGTGTCGGGTCTGCTTCAAACAGCTGTCTTAAATGTAGCGATTCAATTTCATTTTTAACTGCATAAAGTTTTTTATACAGGTCTTCTGTTTGAGGATTTTTCAGCTGATCTAACATTAGCGTCCCACCCCGATATAATTAAAACCACGCGCCTTGCTATAAGCAGGGTCATAGAGATTACGTCCATCCAGAATCAGAGGATGTTGCATCAGTTTACTTAAGTGCAGATAGTCTGGACTGCTGTATTGTTTCCAGGCAGTCAGCAAACACAGGGCATGTGCCCCTTCAGCGGCCTGATATTGATCCTCACATAAAATCAGGTCATCTCGTGTGCCATATCGAGACTGGATATTGGCCAGGGCTTGAGGATCATGCAGTTGCACCGTCACCCCCTGTGCCCATAAGGCTTCCAGCATGGCATGCACCGGAGACTGCTGGATACTCGGGGTGTTTTCCTTAAACGCAGCCCCCCAGATGGCAATCACTTTCCCTTGTAAATCTCCCCGGAAATAATTCCACAGCTTGCGAAATAAAAATTCCTTCTGCTGCTCATTAATTTCCCAGACCTGCCCCAGCAACTGGCTCTTCACTCCCGAGTCTGCTACGGCATGGGTGAGCGTGCGGATATCATGAGAAAAGTTTTCCCCCCCAAAGCCCACACCCGGGAACAGGTAGGCAGACCCAATCCGGCTATCTGCGGTCATGCCCTGACGGACCTGCTCAATATCAATGCCGAGTTTTTCGGCAACCCGGGCCAGATCATTCATATAACTGATGCGGGTCGCCAGCATGCCGGAAATACTGAGCTTGGTAAATTCTGCATCAAGAATCGGCATAAACAGGTATTGCTGGGCACGCGGAAATAGAGGTCTGAGCAGTTCTTTAATTTTGAGCTGCACTTCTTGACGGTCACAGCCTACAATCAGTTGGCTGGCCTGTACAAAACTCTGCACAGCATTACCTTCCTGAATAATATCAGGTAGATAAACCCAATCATCATTGGGAAGAGAGTGCTGAAAACGCTGTGTGCCTTGTAAGCCCAAGGTAGATGCATTAATCATCAGTTTCGGATGCGCAAAACAGGCATGGCTTAAGGTATCGACCACCTGGAGGGCCAGTGTTTCTTCAGTCGGATTAAAACTCAGAAAAAACACATCCTGATTAAAATCCAGGTGCTGAAAGTCACAATAATTTAAAAACCGGGATTGCTCCTGCTTTTGGAGCAGAAAATTTAAGGACTCATCCTGAAAATTCGGCGGCGGTTCATCGGTTGTAAAGCTATTACACCACACCACCTGATGACCGCACTCAGACAAAAGAGCAGCAAATACCCCTGAAAACAGGGTTCTTCCTAATATTGCGACCTTCATAATCTTCCTTTGTTATTGTGCCAGTTCCTGAATCAGTGTCTTAAACTCCGCTCCAAGTTGAGGATGATCAACCCCATAGTGTAAAACCGCCTTGAGATAACCCAGCTTGCTGCCGCAGTCAAAAGTCTGGCCTTGCATACGATAAGCTTCAACCGGATCGGTTTGCTGTAACAGGGCAATCGCATCGGTCAGCTGGATTTCATTGCCTGCACCTTTGGGAGTCTGCTCCAGCAGCTGCATGATTTTTGCCGGCAGAATATAACGGCCAACCACTGACAGATTAGAAGGAGCCGTTCCGATGGCCGGTTTTTCTACAATCCCCTGCATCACGATGCTTTCACCTTCTGCTGGCGAATGCGCGACATCCACAATTCCGTACTGATCGACCAGATGCTCAGGCACTGCCTCGACCATAATCTGGGCAGCCTGTGACTGCTCATAATGCTGGATCATACGGGACAGATCATTTTGTTGCTGCTGATCTTTGACCAGTACATCAGGCAGTAATACGGCAAAATCATCCTCGCCAATCACGGCTTTGGCACACAGAACCGCATGGCCCAGACCTAAGGGCTGTGGCTGACGTACACTCATCACACTCACGCCCGCCGGCAAAATTTCAGTAATTTCCTTCAGCAAATCGGTTTTCTGTTTTTGCGCCAAGGTGGTTTCGAGTTCAAAATTACGGTCAAAATAATTTTCAATCGATGCTTTAGAACTATGAGTGACTAAAATAATCTGTTCAATCCCGGCAGCAATCGCTTCTTTCACCACATATTCAATTGCAGGACGGTCAACCACCGTGACCATTTCTTTTGGAATCGATTTACTGGCCGGTAAAAAACGGGTACCCAAACCTGCAACAGGTAAAATCGCCTTCTTAATCATATGGAATAACCTGACCTCAATGTTCTAATTCACTTTCACTTCTTTACCACGTTGATAACCATCAACATAGTGCTCCAGCTGGCTTAATGCCCAATCAATATCCGATTGCACTGCAGTTAACGCATTAAAACGCTCAAAAACCTGCAACAATTCATCCAGAGGATACATTTTTTCATAAGAACGTAAAATCCGGCTGTGTTGTGTCACTTCGGTATTATCAGCATCAATGAGTAATTCTTCGTAAAGTTTTTCACCAGGACGTAAACCCGAGTACTGGATTTCAATATCGCCCGCCTGACTGCCAGCTTCTCGCACTTTCAGGCCACTGAGGGCAATCATCTGACGGGCCAGATCCTGAATCCGTACCGGTTCGCCCATATCCAGCAGGAAGACATCTCCGCCCTGCCCCAGCGCACCGGCCTGAATCACCAGCTGAGAGGCTTCAGGAATGGTCATAAAGAAACGGGTAACATCGGGATGAGTGACCGTAATCGGGCCACCTTTGGAAATCTGCTGTTTAAATAATGGCACCACTGAGCCCGAAGACCCCAGCACATTACCAAAACGGACAATACTGATCTGGGTCTGATCCTGTGCTTCCGCCATGGCCTGACAATATAGCTCGGCCATCCGCTTGGTCGCCCCCATCACGTTGGTGGGACGCACGGCCTTATCGGTTGAAATTAACACAAAGGTTTCAACGCCTTTCTTCACCGCAGCATTCACACTAAAGGCGGTTCCGACGGCGTTATTTTTTAAGCCCGCCAGCGGATTACACTCAACCAGTGGCACATGTTTATAGGCAGCCGCATGATAAACCGTTTGTACCTGATACTGCTCGATGACGCGCTCCAGTTTGGCTTCTTCTAAGACTGAACCCAAAATTGGAATAATTTCACAGCTGGCGGTGAGGCGTAACTCTTTTTCAATACTATAGAGGGCGAATTCAGTCAGTTCATAAATCACAATTTTGGCAGGCTGATTTTTGATAATCTGGCGGCAGAGTTCTGAACCGATCGATCCGCCAGCACCGGTGACCATCACGACTTTATGCTTAATATTTTTTTCCAGTAACTCGGCCACAGGAGGTACCGGATCACGGCCTAACAAATCAATAATATCGATTTCCTGAATATCAGAAACGCGAATTTCACCATTGACCAGCTTGGTTAGCCCGGGAATTTCTGTAATTTTTAAATGAGCCGGTTCCAGAAACTTGATAATTTCACTTTTACGGCTACGCCCAACTGAAGGCAGGGCAACCAGAATTTCATCAATACCCAGTTTAGCCAGACATTTGAGCGCAATCTGGGGCGTATAGACGGGTATTCCGCCAATATTCTGTCCACTTAAAGATGGATTATCATCTATAAAAAATACCGGTAAATGCTCATCGGAACGGTACAAGGTGGCTGCCACTTGCTGCCCGGCATCCCCTGCGCCATAAATCGCAATTCTTTTTTTGGGTATACCGGACTGTAAATAGGAGCGGACAATCAAGCGAATTACCCCGCGACTCAACCAGACCCAGGCAAACATCATAAAGCCAAACATCAGGGGGATGGATGTTGGAATAAAAGCATGGGTGCTATAAGCCAGTAAATACAAGCCTGTTACGGTCAGGATGGTCGCTAGCCCGAGTTTAACAATAAAAAACTCATTAAACGTACGAACAATAAACTGGTAGCTTCCGCTCACCAAGAGGGCCACGACAGCAATTGCACTTACCCAAAGCGCACCAAAAGGAATATTGGGAACCACTTCTGCGCCCAGATCGAACTGGCGAATGGCATAACATAGCCAGATCAGCACAGGGAAAATACAAAAATCAAGTGCTACCAGGAAGATCTTTTTGGCAGTACGAGGAGATTCGACTAAAGGTAGGATGATTGATTTCACGTGAGATGTCTTCTCAAATTTATTTATAAGTTTTAAGCAACTCTTAGCTAAAAAGCAGGCTAAAAGCTAAACAAATATATAAAATGCACTGTTGATTGCACATTTTATATATTTAAGCTGTTAAAAAGTTATATACGACTAATCACCTGACGAATGCTGTGCTCAGATGCCTGAATATTATTTTCTGTTAAGGTCGGATGAACTAAAAACATTAAGCTGGTTTCACCCAGTTGTTGGGCATTCTTGAGACGCTCCTGAGGACGCCATGCTGTACCATCAAATGCACGCTCCAAATACACTTCTGAGCAAGACCCACTAAAACATGGTACATCTAGAGCATTAATTTCTGCCATAATCCGGTCACGTGACCAGTCTGCTGGTAAAGCCTCTGTATTGACTTGCACATAGCATTTATACCAAGCATGCGTATAGTCAGCATCCGGTGTATGTACTGTAAAATAAGGACTATCTTCAAAACAAGCCAAGATTCTTTTAGCATTTTCAGTACGTTTGCGCGTCCATTCCGGCATCTTTTTCAACTGGATACGACCGATTACTGCCTGCATTTCCATCATGCGCCAGTTGGTACCAAAGGAGTCATGCAGCCAGCGGAAACCCGGCGGATGTTGTTTATTATAAATACTGTCAAAGTTCTTGCCATGGTCTTTATAGGACCACATTTTTTTCCACAGCTCTTCATCATTGGTGGTGACCATACCGCCTTCACCCCCTGTGGTCATGATCTTGTCCTGACAGAAAGACCAGGCACCGATATGTCCGATTGAACCGGCAGATTTGCCTTTATATTTCGCGCCGTGCGCCTGTGCACAGTCTTCAATCACATACAGGCCTCTATCGGCAGCCAGTTGCATGATCAGGTCCATGTCACACATCCAGCCGGCCAGATGGACACAAATGATAGCCTTGGTATTCGGCGTAATGACTGCTTCAATGGTACGGCGCGAGATATTCTGTGAATCCAGTTCAACATCGGCAAAAATTGGATTTGCTCCCACGGTCACAATGGAGCTGGCTGAAGCCAGAAAGGTACGTGAGGTGACAATGACATCATCCCCTGCCCCGATACCCAGTGCTTTTAAAGCCACATCGAGCGCCACGGTTCCATTGGCCAATGCCACTGCATACCGGGTGTCTGCAAACCGGGCAAATTCTTTTTCAAACTCACGGCATTCCTGTCCGGTCCAGTAGTTGACCTTATTCGACAATAAAACCTGGGAAACTGCATCCGCTTCTTCCTGAGTAAAACTTGGCCATGGTTCAAATACAGTATTTAACATGATGTGTCCTGAATTTTTAAAATTGAAAAGCTTATTTTTTCTCTAGAATTCGTGCCGGATTACCGATCACCGTGACGCCCGGTGGTACGCTTTTGGTGACGACAGCGCCCATACCGACTACAGCACCCTTGCCAATCACCAAAGGTTTGTCAGGTGTACCCTGTTTGATCACGGCACCTGTACCAATATAGGCATGGTCTTCGATATGGATATTGCCATTGCATTTCACCCCGGGAGCAAAGGTGACATAATCACCAATGATGCAGTCATGAGCGATATAGCTATAAATATTGGCATGAAAGAATTTTCCAATTTTGATATTGGATGTCAGACAAGTGAAAGGACAAAGTAAGCTCCCTTCACCAATATGGACCTCATCTAGAATAACTGTATTGCCTGCATGAACATCTAGATGCTGTATCTGGTCCTCATTTAAACGCTGAACCAGTTTTTCACGAACTTGACTATTTGCGATAGCAATGGTTACAGCCTTATGAGTATGTGGTCTGGCGAGAAAATCCTGATAACTGAGAACAGCATAGCCATTTAAATTATTGCCAGCTTGGCCATCATCGATGAAAACGAAGTTTTCTTTGGCTAAGGTAGGAAATTGCTGGCGAACCAATGGCATAACTTCTTTACCAAAACCACTTGCACCATACACAGCAATAAATAAAGCTTTCATTATATTTCGTCCTTGCGTTGTGAGCCGGTAAAGCGTGTCATGGTTGCTTCACCCTCGGCACTGATATCATCTTTCGCTAAAACTTTATGTACCGTTTTAAACATGATTTTAAAGTCGAGCCAAATCGACTGATTTTCGACATACCAGGTATCGAGTTTAAATTTTTCTTCCCAGCTAATGGCATTGCGGCCATTGACCTGCGCGTGACCGGTCATACCCGGTCTTACATCATGGCGTTTGGCTTGTTCAGGACTGTAAAGCGGCAGATATTCCATCAACAGGGGGCGTGGGCCGACAATACTCATATCGCCTTTAATCACGTTCCACAGTTCTGGCATTTCATCCAGACTGGTAGAACGCAACATTTGACCAAATGGGGTTAAGCGTTCATTGTCGGGCAATGGATTACCCTGCTCGTCCACAGCATCTTTCATGGTTCGGAATTTGATCATCTCAAAAGGTTTGCCATGTAAGCCGGGACGTACCTGGCGAAACAAGACCGGAGAGCCCAGATTTTTTTTCACTTTATAAGCTACAAAGGCATAAAGTGGTGAAAGCAGGATGAGGGCAATAGAGGCGATGATAATATCGAGAAGGCGTTTTAGCATGATCTTATCCTTGTACAACCCAATCAGAAAATTTTTGTGAGAGTTCCTGACGGTTAAACTGAGAACGAGCTAAATTTTGTGCATTTCCTCCCATGACCACAAGCTCATCCCGGTGATCTGCTGCATATTCTAATGCATCTGCAAAAGCCTGCGAATTTTCAGGTGGCACAGCAAAGCCACATTGTTTTTCTATAATTAGCTCCGCTAACCAGCCAGGATAGTTATTTAAAACAGGTAAGCCTGCTGCAATATAATCAAAGAACTTATTTGGGGATGTACCATAATAAAATGCAGGTACATTGGCTAAAATTTGTAGCCCTAAGTCCGCACTTTTCATTAAACCGGCTAATTTAGTTTTATTCACTGGATCATGAAAAACAATATTTGTTAATTTCAATTGTTGGGCACGAGCCATTAAGGCTTTCTTCTGCATGCCATCCCCAACCAGAAATAACTTTATGTCATCTCTGCCTCTTTTTTGCAATTCAACAGCCACATCAATTACAGCATCCAGACCATTGGCTAAGCCATGGGTACCAGTGAAGATTGCCATCAAATCCGTTGCTTTTACATTTGCTGGACGCCAAGGCTGTTGCTCTTGAGCAAATATATCCAGATCACAACCATTTGGAATAGAAGCCACTTTTTGTGGATCAATACCACGTTTGACAATACCTTCTACAATGCCTGGCGATAATCCGACTAAACGATCTGCTGAATGGTAAGACACCCACTCCAATATAGACATCATCCATAATACAATCGGGTTTTTAATCACTCCCATGGCTTTAGGTAGTTCTGGCCATAAATCACGTACTTCAAATACAAAAGGTTTACGACGTAGCCATTTTGCAAAAATACCTGGAATACCTGCTGTAAGTGGTGTAGTAGTTGCAAATAGCACATCATATTGTTCTGTAAATGCTACTTTAATTGATTTAAAAGCAAAGCTTAAAAATATTAAAATTCGTTTTAAAAACGAAAGGCTATTTGAATATGGCAATTCAAATTCGATAATTTCAATTCCATCGACTACCCCCCGACGCATTCCATTTTCAAATGCCTGAGTTAACCCTGTCTGCCCTGCACCAAATGAGCCACACACCATCGTGACCTGATGACCATTGCGAATAAGTGCTTGAGCCATGGCATAAGAGCGAATACCCGCAGAGCCTTTGGGCGTAGAAAAATGCTGGTGGAAGTATAGAATTTTCATGTTAAGTCTTGAATAACCGTAGTAATACTTGTTGCTTGAGTGGTTTTAATTTCCAGTACAGGTAAAGACTGTTTTTGATAATAGTATCTTGATTCTTCACCCTGCACCAATTGCAGTGTTAACTTTGATTCTGAATGAACCACAATACTGATATGACCGTTGCTCAGGACATTGTCTTGCAATTGCCACTGGTCTGGTTGTAAACGCCACCTTAAAACAGCCTGTGTTTTAAAACCAGAAATTGTATCTGTCACTTGAATACTCTGATCTTTGAGTGCAACTTCCCGCTTGTGTTTACATCCCCAATAATCCTGATAAGCACAGTGAAACTGATCTGGTTGATAATTTAGTTGACTCGGTTTTAACCATGCAGCAAACAGAAAACGACTCAAACGAGGCATTTGCTGGTGCCCATCAAATTGTACCGTGTTATGACTGGCAACACCGCTAAAGTACTCTAAATCTTCTAGTGTAGAATTGTAACTATACGTACCGCCATCCCGTAAAATATTTTGTCCTTTCCACCAAACATCTAAATGTAAGGCATCACACTGGCTCGGTCTAAACTTAAAAACAGGCAATTTAAAAGCAATAAAAAAGCTACTGTTCTCAGCAGTGAGAAAACCACTAGAATCAAATAAAACATTTTTATTTGGCAGATTGGAGTCAGATTTATGTACTTTATTTATACCAAAGAATTTTAATGTTTCATCATAATTTCCTGATTCAGCATAATAACTATGTTGACAAAATAAAGTACTTGCCAACTGTACAGTTGGTCTAAAGTCACGATAATCAGTCTCACAGATAGGCAAAAGCTTAGCGCCATCATTCGCACCTAAGTTTGGCGTATCCCCATCTTGCTGTGTCAAAATATACAACCAATCTGTGGCTTTTTCCATTTGGGTATAGAGACGCTGAGAAAATTTAGGCAAACTCAGTTTTTGCCTAATTATTTCTGCCAAACAATATGAGTCCAGCATCACACGATGATAAGTTACAGAATATTGGCTAAAACCACCATCTTGCATAATCAGTTTAGCAGCACGGTTCTCTAGCCATTTGCGGCCGAGATCTTGCCAGGCCTTATACTCAGGCTTAGATATCACCGAATTAAGTATTGCCCCACCTATAAAAAGTGCTGTAGCTTCTGAAGTACCATGATTATTGTCTTGTGCAATTGCATAATCAATGGTGGGCGCAATCCGTTTTAAATGTAATGCAATAAGTTCTTGTATATTTTTACTAGGCTGTGTTAATTGATTTAAACCAATTAGGCCAGCAATTAAATGCATGACCCGAATAGAAGCTTCTTGCCCACACTTCCAGTTTGGTCCTAAATAGGCAGAGTTTTTCTGGCACCAATCATTTAGCCATGCATCTAAAACATGCAGTGCTTCATCGTTACGTTGTTGAGCTTGCAGAATAAAGTTAAGGACCCAATCAAAACGAGAAGCCTCCCAAACACCTTTAATATCACCTACATTTGCATCAAAATCTGGAATTTTATACCAAGCCAAATGACTGTTTTGAAACTTATGCTGGGTTAATGGACTATAAAACCAGTTAGGAATACCATTAGTTAAAGGATATTCAAAATAACCAAAAGCCTGTAAGGTTTTAGGAAAGTTGTTTACCTTCGCACAATCAGGTGTAATACTAAAAAATTGCCCCTCAGGCATTTTTGCAGTAAGTTTTCTTACAGGATTTAATCCTGTTTTAACACCTAAACGGTATCTAAAAACCCGAAATATATTACATATACCTAGACGATATAAAGTAGATAACTTATTTATCATTAGTGGTTAGTTTCCAGCCAACTTTTAACAACTTCTTTCCAAGAATACTTAATTTCCACCTTGGATCTTAAATTTCTAGATTTGTCTAAATAGTGATCGTAATTGTAAATTACATCTTTAATTACTAATTCTAAATTTTCTCTACTACTTGATTTATATAAGATAAACTCATCAAAATCTTGAGCAATATCTTTTAAAGAGTCACCAATGATCACAGGAATATTCAAATATGCATATTCGAATAATTTCATTGGACTACCAGATTTTGCTATATCAGAATCATCAGGATGAATTATAAGAATAGGATTAGAGATTTGATTCATACCTTCTATTAAACTTTTATGTTCAAATGGCCCATGAAAAGTTAAATTAGAAAACTCTTTTTTTTCTTCGAATCCAAAAATATGCATATTAATACCAGGATTATTTTCTAGAATCTCATATAAATTATCCCAATCATAATAATCCTGCCTTCTACCAAAATAAACTAAATTTTTTGCCTCCCCGCTATTATTCAATTTGAATTTTTGAAGAAATTCACTTGAAAAGCCATTAGGCATTACATAAATACAACTTGACCTAGGATTAATTGAAATAATTTGCTTTTTTGATGACTCGGAAACAACTATGATCTTGGAAAATTTTGATATTAGAAAAATAGAGAATTTAACTATATTATGAACAAGCTTATTTTTAGAGTTAAAACCTGTTAAAGAATTAACTTCAAAATATATATTTTTATATAATAAGATAAATGGAAGTAGAAGATACGGGAGAATTGGTCTCCAACGAATAATTATTTTTTCTCTATTAATTATAGATTTCAATATTTCATATAAAAATTCGTAAGGTTTATTGGAAATTTTATATTTTGACAAATTATTATCAAAGTTAATAAATTTTCCTGCGCCTTGGTCACTGACTAAAGTCACTGACTGATCGTTACTTACTAAACCTTCAATAAAACCTTTAGCATGACTTACACGCCCACATGGTCCTTCTCGAAAGAAATTGCTAGTAGTTAATATATATTTGTAACTCATCAAAACCTTCTACTATCCTTTAAGAGATTAAAAACAATTCCTGAGCTAATAATTGCTAAAATTAAATTTGCTATAAAAGTTGCCCAAACTGCACCTTGTAGACCAAATTTAGGTATCAGAAAATAATTTAGCAAAACATTAATCAATAAAGAAAAAACTGAGCATATCAACAAGAGATTAGATCTATTTTTTTGTATTATAATAAAGTTTGAAATCAGGTAAAAAGGTAAAAATAAATGTGCTACTATTAAAACAAATAATTCCCATATTAAGTAATCGTAACCATTGACTAGATTAAATGTATTAATTAATACATATAGTAAAATACTACCGATTGATCCAAAAACACCAATTAAAACCATTAGAATTAAGCTTCTCTTAGACCTAGAAACTAAAACTATATCATTTTCAGACTTATATATTTCTTTCTCTTTTAGAATAGTAACTATAGAATATAAAAACACCAACCCTGAGGCAAATATATATATAAAGCTATAATTCCCGACTATAGAGAAGTTTGTATAAAATTCTAAAAAAAATCTATCAATTAAAGCAACACCAAATAGTGAAACTCCATGCAACATTAAAGGTAAACCATGTTTAAATCTTACATATAAATTAATATAATTTTTTTCTTTATTCTTAAATACAATATAAAAAAGCCCTAAACTCATTATAAGTGCTGCTAGCATTTCAGCTAAAAGATAATTAGTTAAGCTATAAAAATAAATAACAACAAATACTACTAAAATGAATCTCAGTATGGAATACAACACCCTATTAAAAGAATAATTTCCAAAATTATTATTTGCTCTCAAATAGGTTAATAGTATTTTATTAAGCGCTAAAAAAAAACCGGCAACCCCTACAAAAATAAAATCGGAATAATATAAAAAAACAATTGTTATCAATAAAATCAAAGAGCTAAAATATAGAGAATTCTTAACCTCTGTATCTGGTTGGTTTTTCAATATTAATCTATCTTGACCAAATAAGTAGAGCGGAATAAAAAATAGTATTATTGAGTAATATAATACTATTTCACCATAAACTTCGGGTTTAGCAAAAAAAGGAATAATTGCTAAGGATAGCCAAGATATAGCTTTAGCAAAAAACTCAGATAATCCTATTAGAATAAATGGGCTTTTTATATATTTCATATATATTTAGGCCTTAAAAACTTCACCACAAAAAAACAACCTATATATATTATAATTAAAGAAATAACTACATTGACAAAAGAACCACGTACAAAATGATAAATCAAAGTAAATGATAGGGAAAAAAACATATAAGCAAGTAAATAGTTTTTATTTTTATCAAGAAAGCCAAAAATAAGACCATAAAAAATAAACATTACAAACCCTAACATGCCAAAATTCAAATATGAGTCTCCAAAAATCCCAGGTGGTATTGTCATAACATCTAAACCAGTCAACATCTGACCGATCAAGGAATCAGTTGTGATAATATTTTTACTGTAAATACTATCAGGAATAAAAGCTAATAATAAACGATAGTAAGACTGTCCATTTAGCATTAAATCTGTGTAATAAACATGATCAATAATTCTAATTACCATATTCGCATAACCGAAATCGCCTGACTTGACAGAGGTGATTAACATTTCCTTCCATGAAATTTCTAAATTACCATTTCCCTCTAAATAAACTCCACGTGCAAATCTAATAAATATACCTAAACTAGCCAACCCCCCCATAATCCAAAGTAATGGCATAAAATTTATTTTCTTAAAGTCATTATTAATATTGTTACTTATATCATTAAAATAAATTCTAGAACTAACAAAACCACCAACTACAATTGCTATTAAATGCATCAATATCATAGTTCTATTACGCAAAGCAACAAAATAGATGAACTCTAAAACCGACAAAGCCAAAATCATACCTATTAAAAAGTAAAACTTTTTAGTACTTTTTAAAAATTTAATACCCATTAAAAAAAAGAATGAAGATGAAAAATACAATAACCATAGAGAATATATTTTTCCACCTTGTATATACTTTAAATCTACACGAGTACTATTTATTGCTGAAAAACCGCCAACTGAAAGAAAAATCCAAATACTAGCAAAAAAAGTTACCAAGGCTGTTAAAAAATAGACCTTATCGAATCTATCTTTGGATATTAATATTATTTTTTTATTTCCTACTCTGTAAGAAATAAAATAAAATATAGAAAAAATATGAATAGAACTAATATTTAGTAAATGATATAAACCAATTGATTTTTCACTACCTTCTAGCACCTCACCTATATAAAAAAATTCAAATATTGGTGAAATATAAAAAAGTATTAAATAACCAAAAACGAACCACGAATAATTTGTTTTAAAATCAAATACGTTAAATACTTGTATTAATAGAAAAATTAAAGACAATACATAAACCAAAAAAGTATAGCCTTGCCCAAACCAAGGCAAAGCTATACTTAGCAATACAAAACAACTATTTAAGATTATATAAATTAGATGTTTTTTTAGCATGGTTTAAATAATACCTTTAGTATCAATAATATTATTTAAAGAACTTAAATCAAGTTGCTTAAACTCTCTATGATCTACTAAAACTAAATGAATATCAGCTTGTTGATTATTTTTTAAATCAATTAGTTGTACATTAGTAGGTATTTTTTCAGGAAGTTCAGAAATATTTGGCTCAATGGCTAAAATATTTAAACCTTGCTCTGCCAGTTTTTTAGTAATCTCTAAAGCTGGACTTTCACGCAAGTCATCAATATCTGGTTTAAATGCCAAACCATAACAAGCCACTGTGACATCTTTAATGGTTTTTTCAGGGTTTGCTTGTAAAAATTCCGCAATCTTAATTTTTACCTGATCTATCACCCACTCAGGCTTACTGTCATTTACTTCACGCGCAGTACGAATTAAACGTGCCTGTTCTGGTGTTTTAGACACAATAAACCATGGATCAACCGCAATACAGTGTCCACCCACACCTGGACCTGGCTGTAAAATATTGACACGTGGGTGACGGTTTGCCAGCTGAATCAATTCCCATACATTAATGTCTAATTCTTCACAAATAATAGAAAGCTCATTGGCAAAGGCAATATTTACATCACGGAATGAGTTTTCAGTCAGTTTACACATTTCTGCCGTACGTGCATTGGTTTCAATGCAGTTACCTTTTACAAAGGTTTTGTACAAATCAATCGCCGCTTGCGAACAACGAGGTGTCATTCCACCCACGATACGGTCATTGCTAATCAGCTCTTGCAGCACTTTGCCTGGTAATACACGTTCTGGGCAGTGAGCAATTAGAATATCTGCCTGTTCACTACCCTGTTGTGGAAAACTTAAATCGGGACGTGCTTCACTTAGCCATGCAGCCATTTTCTCGGTTGCGCCTACAGGTGAAGTAGATTCTAAAATGACTAAATTCCCTTTCACCAAATATGGTGCAAGTGCTTTCGCTGCAGATTCAATATATTTTAAATCAGGTTCATGGTTATCTTTAAAAGGGGTTGGTACAGCTACTATATAAGCATCTGCAGCAACAGGACTTAACTGTGCAGAAAGCTTGTGTTGTGCGACTACATCTCGAACCAAAGCATCTAGGTCTGGCTCTACAATATGAACCTTACCTTGATTAATCATATCTACAGCATGTTCATTAACATCTACACCAGTCACTTTTACCCCATGTGCAGCAAATGTTGCTGCTGTTGGTAAACCGATATAACCTAACCCAATAACACAAATATGTTTAAACTGTTGCATTTTTTCCACTCAATTTATTTATTTAAAGCACGAATAATCTGTTGACAGGCTGTGCCATCACCATAAGGGTTATGTGCTGCTGCCATGGTTTGATATAAATCTGGATTGTCTAACAGTTCGGTGACCGACTGCTGAATAAGTGCCGCATCAGTTCCAACTAATTTTACCGTACCTGCTTCTACTGCTTCTGGTCGCTCCGTGGTATCTCGCATCACCAATACTGGCTTACCTAAAGAAGGCGCTTCTTCCTGAATACCGCCAGAGTCAGTTAAAATTAAATAACTGCGATTCATTAAATATACAAACGGCAAATAGTCTTGCGGTGCAATTAAATAAATATTGGAAATACCTGATAGCAATTCATTCACAGGCTTTTGTACATTTGGGTTTAAATGTACTGGGTATATAATTTGCACATCTGGATACTGTTTTGCAATATTTGCTAATGCTGTACAAATATTTAAAAAACCCTGTCCAAAGTTTTCACGGCGGTGGCCTGTTACTAAAATTAATTTTTTAGTCGGGTCTAAAAATTCAAATTTCTGTTCAAACTGAGCAATGACTGTCTGATCGGTCTCAACTTTTTTTTGTACTGTCAGCAAAGCATCAATAACCGTATTACCTGTAATAGTAATATTTTTCGGGTCTATATTCTCTTTAACCAAATTATTATAAGAAGATTGCGTCGGTGCAAAATGATAAGTCGTTAAAGCACCTGTCAGTTTACGGTTGGCTTCTTCTGGCCAAGGGGAATAAATATCGCCCGTACGCAAGCCCGCTTCTACATGCCCTACCTCAATTTTATGATAATACGCGGCTAAAGAGGCTGCGAATGTGGTGGCAGTATCGCCATGCACTAACACCACATCTGGTGTCCACTCAGCAAAAACTTGTTCCAAACCTTTGAGTACACCTGAAGTAATATCTGACAAGGTTTGTCCTGGTTTCATCAGGTTTAAGTCAAAATCTGGTGTCAAGTTAAAAAGCTCCAGTACCTGATCCAACATTTGTCTATGCTGACCTGTGACACACACCTTGCTTTCAAAGCTACCCTCTTGTTGTTTTAATTGTAATGCTAAGGGCGCCATTTTAATTGCTTCTGGTCGCGTACCAAAGACCAGCAATACTTTCTTTTTCACAATGATTTCCTATAATCAAATCAAACGATTTTGTTTACCTAATTCATATTTTAAATCTTATAAAATATGCAAGAATTTACCAAAAATATGTATATCTACAGCTTTTGTTTAAATCGATCATGCCCAACTACTAAAATGTGGAAATACTTGTTTTATTTTTTTTATTGACATTTTAAAAATAGAGTCTTGATCAGCTAATAACTTCTGATTACGCTTTTGATATATAGCAAAACCGACTACAGGTACTTTTTTCCCAAATTCAACCGCCAGTGGCAAGCCCACATAACCTAGACCAATCACCGCAATTTTTAAATCTACAATAGATAGCATTTTAACGCCTTATTTATGTACTGTACTTATGAAGATTAAATCTTTCGGCAGGAATACTAGCAGAAAATCAAGGAATTTCTATGACGTTTTATGTCCACCCTGTTGAAAAGCCAATTATGATGTAGGCTTTTTGTGAAAATTCACATAATTCAATTTCACTTAGCGCCATACTCACTTTTCTCATTATTATGCTCACCCGAAGGGTTTGATCAAACAGGAAAATTGATTACAAAATGCTATATACCTATTTGACAAGTTCGGTAAAATAGCCGCAATTTATTTAAAACTTTTTAAAAAATTTAATAATGGAATTTCGTGTGCAACACTTTCAACTGGCTATTTTATTGGCATGTGGCATTGCCACCACTGGCTGTGCGGTCACCTCTGGCTTACAAACTTCTGACCTGCCGAGTGAAGGTATCTATCAGACCGAGGCCGGCACTCGAGTGAATGTCATTCGACTAACCCAGGATAATTTATTTGCGCTTCAGCCCGCACAAGCCAGTCCAGCCCATTTGACCGCCTTATTTAGTACACCGCATAAAAACTACCGTTTAAGCTCTGGCGATATTCTTTCTATTTATTTATGGGCCTATCCTGAAATTACCCCTCCTACCAATACCATCAGCAATGAAAAAGCAGTCGAGTCGAATGGTTATCAGATTGACTCACAGGGTTATATCCAGTTTCCGATTATTGGTCGCTACAAGGCCGCTGGCAAGTCACTTGCTCAGGTGAATTCAGAACTGCGCAGCCAGCTTGCACGCTATTTAAAAACCCCCGATGTCATTGTACGGGTCTTGTCTTATCAAGGTCAGCGCTTTTCAGTACAAGGCAATGTGATGCAGGGCGGTCAATTCTATCTCAGTGATCAGCCGGTCAGTGTCTATACAGCTTTAGGTATGGCAGGTGGGGTAAACGCCCAGCAAGGCGATAACGCCTCAATCAGCCTGGTACGTCAGGGGCGTACCTATAACTTGAATACAGTGGAACTGGAAAAAGCAGGTCTGTCTCTGCACAATCTGCTGATTCAGCCCAATGACACCCTGTATGTGAACAGCCGTGAAAACCAGAAAGTCTATGTCATGGGTGAATCTGGTAAAAATCAGTCTCTCCCAATGCGGGATCAGGGCATGAGCCTGAGTGATGTGATTGGGGAAAGCCTGGGCTTAAATCCACTTTCTGCAAGTCGCAGCAAAATTTATGTGGTGCGTAGTGCCTCAGACCATGCCATGACCGAAATCTATCATCTAGATTTGAGCAGTATTGGTGACTTTGGTCTGGCCAACCAGTTTAAAATGCGCAGCAATGATATTGTCTATGTCGATGCATCAGGTTTGGCACGCTGGCAACGTGTCGTGAACCAGATTATTCCATTCTCAAATGCGTTGTATAATCTTGATCGTCTGGGGCAATAATGCAGTTTCGTAATATTCTCGTCGTGTGTATTGGTAATATTTGCCGTAGTCCTATGGCGGAGTTTTTTTTTAAACAAGAATTTCCTGAATTGACTATTCATTCAGCAGGAATCTCAGGCATGGTCGGCTATCCGGCTGATGCAAAGGCTCAACACTGCATGCAGGGTTTTGACATTGATATGCAGAGTCATGTTGCCCGAAAGCTGAATAGCGAGATGGTCAAACAGGCGGATCTGATTTTGGTCATGAGCAAAAACCAGCAACAGCATATTGAAAAAACCTGGCCTTTTGCCAAAGGCAAAACTTTCCGTTTGGGACATTGGCAGTCAAAAGATATCGCCGATCCTTATCAACATGATCAGGCATTTTTTGACAGCACCTGTCAGCAAATCCAGCAATGCGTTGCTGACTGGAAAAAACATATTTAATTTTTTGAATGACAATTATGAGCCAAAATACCAATACCGAAGACACTATTGATTTAAAAGAGTTATTTTTCTCTTTAATTGCTCAATGGAAACTGATCGCCCTCTGTGTACTGCTGAGCTTGATTGCAGCACTCTTCTATTTAAGAATTACCCCCAACACCTATGCGGTAGATGCGCTGGTACAGGTGGAAGATAGTAAAGGCGCTTCTGCTGCCCTACTGGGTGATTTATCTACTATGATTGAGCAGAAGTCCCCTGCTCAGGCAGAAATTGAAATTCTAAAATCCCGTCTGGTTTTAGGTTCAGTAATCAACGACCTCAATTTAGACGTGGTGATTGCAAGTGCAGAAGATAACACCTGGAATCGCTTATTAAAAAAACATGAATATGATGTGGAATATTCCAAAAAATCTGTTCTTTTCAAGGATAATCAGCAAAGCTTTGATGTACGCCAGTTTCAGGTCCCTGCCTACTTTAGGGACAAAAGCCTGCTGTTAACGTTCAGAAACAACCAGTATAGCCTGACTGATCCAAATACAGACGAGACTGTTTTTTCAGCTCCACTGAACCAGCTTAGCCAGTCCCAGTCGGCATATGGCCTATGGAAAGTTGCGATTTATAGTCAGGATCATCCAGCAGCGAGTTATTATATCCAAAAGCAGAGCTTGCCTGCTGCGGTACGAACGCTGTTGAATAATTATTCGGTGGCCGAAAAAGGTAAAATGACTGGTGTACTGGGACTGAGCTATCAGGGTCAAGACAAACAGCATATTACCCAAGTCCTGAATACTATTTTATCGGCTTATAGCCAGCAGAATATCGAACGCCGTTCTGCTGAATCAGCTCAAACCTTAAAATTTCTGGATGAGCAGCTTCCCGAGTTACGTCAAGAACTGGATGTTGCAGAACGTGAATTCAACCAGTTCCGTCAGCAATATAATACCGTCGATGTAACCAAAGAATCTGAATTATATTTAACCCAAAGCATTGCGTTAGAAACTCAAAAAGCGGAACTTGAACAGAAAGTCGCTGAAGCGTCTGCACGTTATACGGCAGAACATCCGGTCATGCAGCAAATGAATGCCCAGTTAGGCGCAATCAATAAAAAGATTGAACAACTCAGCAGCACCTTAAAGCAGCTCCCGGACTTGCAGCGTCGTTATTTACAGCTCTACCGTGAAGTAGAAGTCAAACAGCAGTTATATACCTCGCTGCTCAATTCCTATCAACAGCTGAATATCGCCAAAGCCGGTGAAATTGGGAATGTGCGGATTGTCGATACTGCAGTGGCGCCCATTGAACCCATTAAACCGAAAAAGCTTCAGATCCTGATTTTATCAATTTTCCTGGGCGGTTTTCTCGGAACCCTGCTTGCTCTGCTGCGCAATATGATGCGTTCAGGAATCAAAGATGCAGCACAAATTGAAAACGAACTGGATCTGCCGGTTTATGCCACTGTTCCTCGTTCACTGATTCAAGAGAGTCGTATCAAACTTCTGAAGAAGAAAAAACATATTCCAATTCTTGCGGTAAAAGATAGCGGTGATATTGCCATTGAAAGCCTGCGTAGTATGCGTACCGCGATTCACTTTGCCCTCAGCAGCGCCCAGAATAATATTATTGCCCTGAGTGGCCCTGCGCCTGAAATCGGTAAGTCTTTTATTGCAGTGAACCTGGCCACGATTCTGGCACAAGGGGGGAAACGGGTATTAGTGATAGATGGTGATATGCGTCGTGGCTATTTACATAAGTACTTTAATGCCGAGGTACAGCCAGGTTTAGCTGAATTTTTGAATCACCAAAACAACTACGACGATGTCGTTCAAAGTGCAAGCGTGGAAAACCTGTTCTTTGTGACACGTGGTAAAAGTCCGGTCAATCCGTCTGAACTCTTAAGTACAGCACATTTTAAAGCTTTTCTGGATCAGGCTTCGGCCAGTTTTGATCATATCCTGATTGACACGCCACCTGTGCTTGCAGTGACTGACGGGATTATTATTGCGCAATATGCGGGTGTAAATTTATTGGTTGCCCGTCATGCCAAAACACAAATCAAAGAACTGGAAATCACGGTCAATCGCTTTGAACAGGCCAATGTCAAAGTCAATGGTGTCATTCTGAATGATGTACAAAAAGCCAATGGTGGTTATAGTTATGGTTATAACTATGCCTATGCTTATACCGCAAATAAAGACCAGGACTAATTCAGTCTAAACTTAGATTTCACATCCTGCTTCAAGCAAGGTGTGAAATCACCCTCTATTACATTTATTCCAAATGATCATTGTTGAAAAAATCAACTAAAAACCCTATCGTGGTTACAGTTTAAAACTCCTGAGAATATACAAGAATGTTTAAATCAAAAACACTGCTTGCCAGCTTGGCATTAAGCTCCTCAATGACCTTTGCCCAAGGCATCGTTTTAAATGACCAAGACCTGCGCACCGATTTAAATTGGTTAAATCAGCAAGGTGTGATTCAAATCAGCACGTCAACCTGGCCAATGAGTGGTGATGAAATTCAACGCGCGCTTTCTCAGGCAAAAATCAGCAATAATAATCAGCAAAAAGTCATTGATTCTGTCATGGCTCATTTGAATGCCAGTAACCAGTTACTCAAAGCATCCCTGTTTGCAGAGACAGATCAAAAACATCTTCCTCAAGCCTTTGGCGACCAGCAAAAAGCTCAATACCAAGCGGGTTTAGAATTAAATGCAGGCAGTCAAAATTGGGATGCCAGACTTCGCGTGAATGCAGAAAAAGATCCGCAGATTGATCATGATCAAGATGTGAATGTTGAAGGGTCTTATATTGCAGGTAAATTATGGAATCAATGGCTGATTGCTGGACAAATTCCGACCTACTGGGGACCCGGTCATGATGGCAGCTTAATTCGGGGTGATGCCAGTCGTCCGGTATATGGTGTGACCATGCAGCGTGCCGAACAGAATGCTTTTGCCAACCAATGGCTGTCCTGGATTGGGCCTTGGCAATATCAAGCCTTTGCCGGACAACTAAATGACTACGATGCTGTACCTGATGCTAAATTAATTGGCTTACGTGTCACCGCACAACCTTTACCCTATTTAGAGCTGGGTGCATCGCGTGCTATTCAGTGGGGAGGTGAAGGACGACCTGAAAGCCTGAGCTCACTTTGGGATGCTTTTGTCGGTAATAAAGACAATGGCGGCACAGGTGAACCTGATCCATCCAATCAAATTGCCGGTTTTGATGCGCGCTTAAATCTACAACCGCTGGTGCATGTTCCAATCGGGATGTATGCACAATATATTGGTGAAGATGAAGCCGGTGGCTTGCCAGCAAAAAAAATGTATTTGGCTGGGGTCGATTATTCTTCTAGCTATAAGAATATGCCCTTCCAGCTATATACCGAATGGGCGGATACCCGTACCAATGGCAAGGCCCAAGGTATTTCCTATAATCACACTGTGTATACCGGTGGTTTTTATCAGCATGGTTATCCCTTGGCACATGCGATGGGTGGTGATGGTCAAATGATTTCAGTAGGCGGTGATATTCGTTTCGATCGCCTCAATCGGGTTAATGCTCGGGTGCTGTTTGCCAAGTTGAATGAATCTAACGGAACTACCAATTTAGCTTTTCCAGTGCAGGATGAATTAAAAGCTGTTGATGTGAGCTGGACCCATTATTTACGCCCCGATATTCCCCTGAAATTAAATGGCTGGATCAGTGATTCAGACCTCCATGGCAATGATGGGGGTGCCTCAATTGGGATTGAATTTCCTTTAGAAAAAGGCTTATTTTCCTACTAGGTTCTTGGCAAAATATAATTTTGGTTGGGCAATCATTGTGTCTAGACATTCTCTAACCATGATTAAAATCCAAACAATTAAAAAACCAGCAATTGCTGGTTTTTTTTTATCTTTTATTTTAAACACAGCGGGTGCATTTGCTTGCTAAAAATCCACGCACTCTACAAGATTTCTTAAAATTTTCTGCTAAGATGGAATGAACTTCAATGATAACATTAGATTGGAATAATACATGAGTAAGGCCTTACCGATTGCTGTCGCTGTTCTTCTGGGCGGTGCCGCGCTAGTACCTGTTTACTATGCATCTCAACACCCTGCAACCCAAACTACAAAAGCATCTAAAGATGCCTCTGCGGTTGCCAAAATCAGCTATGCACTCGGTTATGAAGTGGCCCATCAAACGCCACCTGAACTTGATATTAATAGCTTTGTGACCGGTGTACGTGAAGGACATGCCCGTACTGCGCCGGCTTATACAGAAGAAGAATTACAGGCGGCTTATGAGCAGTTCCAGAAAGAAATGCAGGAAAAACAGATGAACAGTGCCAAAGAAGCCCAAGCTTCTAGTGATACTTTCCTGACTGAAAATGCAAAAAAACCAGGGGTCAAAACCACTGCTTCTGGCCTGCAATATCGGGTTACTCAGGAAGGTAGCGGTAAATCTCCGGCAGCCAGCTCGGTGGTAAAAGTTCACTATAGCGGCAAACTGGTCGATGGTACGGTATTTGACAGCTCAGTTGAACGTGGTGAACCTATTGAATTCCCTTTAAATCAGGTGATTCCAGGCTGGACCGAAGGCCTGCAACTGATGAAAGAAGGTGGTAAAGCGACCCTGTATATCCCTTCACAACTGGGCTATGGTGAACAAGGTGTTCCGGGCACCATTCCACCGAATAGCACCCTGATTTTTGATGTTGAACTGATCGAAGTAAAATAATACGGTTCAGGGAGGGCATTGGCTCTCCCTTATTTTTGAGATACTAGAATGAAAATACAATTTAGCCTTGCTGCCCTGCTGTTATGCTCGGGTAGCCTGTATGCCAAAGAAATTACAACAAAAAGTACCCAAGCCGAACAGGTCGGCTATAGCTTTGGCTATCTGATTGGACGTAGCAATATTGACGCCTTGCAAGGGATTGACCTAGATGCGTTTAGCCAGGGATTAAAAGCGGCGGCGGCTGGCCAGAATGCCAGTATCAGCGATGAAGAGATGGCACGAGTACTCAGCCAGTTCAAACGCCAGAGCGAAGCCAAAGAGCTGATTCAGCTAAAACAGCAGGCAGATGAAAATGCCAAGATAGGTCAGGCTTTTTTAAAAGAAAATGCGAAAAAACCTGGAGTGAAAACCACCAAATCCGGGCTGCAATATGTAGTGCTACAGGAAGGCAAAGGCAAGTCACCGACTGCCAACAGCAATGTCCGGGTGCATTATGAAGGCCGTTTACTGGATGGTACCGTGTTTGACAGCTCGATTGCCCGCACCCAGCCTGTGGTATTTCGGACGACACAAGTTATTACCGGCTGGACTGAAGGGCTGCAGCTCATGAAAGAAGGTGCCAAATATCGCTTCTTTATTCCTGCGGAACTGGCCTATGGACAAGTAGGTTCGGGGGATGTAATCGAACCAAATAGCACCCTGATTTTTGATATTGAACTGATTGAAGTGATTAAATAAAAACGTCTGTACTTAAAAAATGAAAAGGCCGAGTTTGCATGATTGGGCCTTTCCCTTTGTTAAGCGTAGCCCTGAATTAATCTGCTGTTTTCATGTCATCTTCACATTAGTTTTGCTATTTTTATGCTTTAATCAATGTACTTCACAAGAATAAAGGAGCTGAGTATGGCCACCATCAAGACTCGCGAAATTCACTATACTGCTCAGGATGGGCAGTCACTTATTGGTTATTTTGCTGCACCTGAGGCCGATCTTCCTGTCGCTGGCGTTATTGTGGCACCCGAGTGGTGGGGACGGAATGCATATACCGAACAGCGTGCCCGCGAACTTGCAGAACATGGCTATGCGGCCTTGGCCCTTGATATGTACGGCGAGAAAAAAGTGACCACCCAGTCTGATCAGGCCTATGAATGGATGATGCAGACCTTTGAAGATCCGGATACCATTGTTAACCGTGCTGCGGCTGGCTTACAAGTACTGGCTGAACAGGCTGAAGTCAATCCAGAAAAACTTGCTGCGATAGGCTTCTGCTATGGGGGTAAAGTGGTGCTGGATCTGGCACGCTCGAATGCACCGCTCCAAGCAGTTGCGACTTTCCATGCCAACCTTTCACCTAAGGCACCGGCGCAGGAAGGCCAGGTTCAGGCCGAAATTTTAGTCATGCATGGTGAGCTGGACAGCATGGTCACGCTGGATGATGTGGCAAGCTTTAAACATGAAATGCAGCAAGCCAAAGTGGCGCATGAAGTGATCGTGTTTGAAAATGCCAAACATGGCTTTAGCAATCCATTGGCCGATGAACGTGCCAAAGCCAATGCTGTTGATCTGGGCTATAACGCAGAAGCAGAAAAGCAAAGCCTGGCTGCCATGTATGAGCTACTTGCGCGTCGTTTGGGCTAATACCTATTTTGCTGACGCTGTCCCTACCCGGCTTAAAACAGGATTAGGGAACCGGCCTTATGCTTGAAGAACATAAAATAAATCCGACCAGAGGAGATACTCATCATGACTGAAGCCCATTGCCCTTATTGTGATTATGATGAATATGATGTCATTGCCCAAAATGAATATAGTGTGGTCATTCCGGAGCCGCATTCATTGTCTAAAGGCCATTGTGTGATTATTCCACTGCGTCATGTCTCTTCATTTTTTGAAGTCACCGATAAAGAACGAAAAGCCATGATGTCTTTACTGGAACAGGCAAGGAATGAGCTGAAAATTCGCTACCAGCCTACCGGTTTTCATATTGGCTTTAATGATGGTGAAGTCTTTCACGAAAAGGTGGATCATCTGCATATTCATATTATTCCACGTTATGAAGATAAGGCCTTAAAGCTGGATGAACGCTGGGGTATTGAAAAATAAAGCCTTAATCTCTGCTAAGTGAACGCTTCGCGAAGTGTTCACTTTGATTCTGCCTTTCATTGCTTTGCTTTGTTTCAAGCAGCACAGTTTCGCCGACTTTTCAACTTTTAGCTCCCGCTCTTCAGTTATACTAGGCATCATTTCCTTTCCCCCTGTTTGTTTGCTTTCATGTTTGTATTTTCAAATGCCCTGTTAGAATGGTTTGATGTGCATGGCCGTCATGACTTGCCTTGGCAGATCGCAGATGATCCTTATAAGGTCTGGGTCTCTGAAATTATGCTTCAGCAGACTCAGGTGAAAACCGTACTGCAATATTTTGAGCGTTTTATTCAGCGCTTCCCGACTGTGCAGGACTTGGGTACAGCGTCTTGGGATGAAGTCGCGCCTTACTGGGCCGGGTTAGGCTATTATGCCCGCGCCCGTAATTTACATAAGGCAGCCGGCATGGTCACGGTACAGGGCCATTTCCCCACTACACTCGAAGAATGGATGGCATTGCCCGGAATCGGCCGCTCAACCGCCGGTGCCCTGATGTCTTTGGGCTTACGCCAATACGGCGTGATCATGGATGGCAATGTCAAACGGGTGCTGGCACGTTTTTTTGCCATTGAAGATGATCTGTCTAAACCTATTCATGAACGTGCCCTTTGGCAACTGGCAGAGCAACTCTGTCCTGTCGAGCGGAATCATGACTATACTCAGGCCATTATGGATCTCGGTGCAACCATCTGTACCCCTAAAAAGCCTTTGTGTCTATATTGTCCGATGCAGCAGCATTGCAAGGCGCATCAGCAGGGCCTGGAAAATGAATTACCCTTTAAAAAAGCCAAGAAACCCGTTCCTGTCAGATCGGCTCAGGTTCTGTTGATTCAGGCAGATGCAGAATGGCTCTGGCAACAGCGTCCTAATAGTGGGCTGTGGGGTGGGCTCTGGTGTCTGCCAATTATTGAAACTGAACATGAACTTGAGCAGCGCTGCCAACAACTTGGCTTAAAAAGTGTCATTCAAAAAGTCCGGATCAGTCATAGTTTTACCCATTTCACCTGGCAGCTTGAAGCAGTCATCTTTATGGTCGAAGCAGACCAGCAGGAGCATCTGTCGCTTGAGCTGCAAGGTAGCTGGATGAGCCCCGAAGCGGCCATCAATGCGGGTATTCCGACCGCCATGAAAAAATTGATTTCTACCGTAAATCTATGACATAGTCTAAAGCAGGAAAAAACCATACTGGCCTTATTTAAGGATGAAGATCTTGCGCCACTCCCTTGCCTTCTGCTGGCTATTGCTGAGCATGTTGTTTTTGGCGGCCTGTAGCAGTGCCCCGAAACATCCTTCTGCTGCACAGCTAAATCCTGCGCTGGTACAAAAGCTGAACGGCATGCCTCTGCCCGCCTCCCTGCCAATTCCGGTGGATCGAATCCGGGCATCAGAACTCCAAGATACTTGGGGGGCTTCTCGTAGTCAGGGTCGTCTGCATGAAGGGATTGATATTTTGGCTCCACGTGGAACCAAAATTCGCAGCACGACACCGGGGCTGATTGCAGATTTACGAAATAACAATTTGGGTGGTAAAGTAGTCTGGATTTTGGGTCCCAGCGGGACCTGGCATTATTATGCGCATCTTGATGGTCATAAACGTGGCTTGAAAGTCGGTGATTATGTCAAAAAAGGCGATGTTATCGGTTATGTCGGTAATAGTGGCAATGCTCGCCATACCGCACCGCATCTGCACTATGGCCTTTATCTGAATGGCAAAGGGCGTGGTGTGGTTAATCCCTACCCCTATTTACGTTAATTTTAGGAAATTTACATGTCAGAAGTGTTGATCAACCGTCTGGTCGAATTTGCTGAGTCAGGCAATCAACAAAAAATTGTATTGAATGGTCAAAGCTATCAGGGCTGGGTCATGGAAATTACTGAAGAAGCGCTTCTGATCACTACCGGCTATGCAGACAAAGCCGGCAAAGACATGTGGATTCCGTTTGCTGATCTGGCACAGGCAAAACTGTCCTACTGGGATAATCAGCAAGATCAGTGGGCTGCCTTTAAACTGTAACAATCCTTCAAATCACGGATAGGGACCCGAATTTAAAACCCTAAGGACTAGAGCGCGCTGGAGGTGGGTACATGCAACCCGGAACTCTAGTTCGTATGTCCGATCAGACTCACATATTCTGCTTCATCGCCGTTCAAGGATCTTCTTTAATACCAGAGCATGATTTTTCTCTTTATCTTGGGCAGCAGTAATTAAAGTAATATCTTTTTCTTGAGCTAAACTTCTAATTTTATCCAACTGCGCAGTTTGACTTTCTAGTTCTTGCTGATACTTCTGTTGAAACTCATCCCAATGCTGCTCCATATCTTCATGAAACCATGTTCTCAAAGCATTCGATGGGGTGAGGTCTTTGGCCCAGATATCAATTTTAGCCTCTTCCTTTTTTACTCCTCGTGGCCACAAGCGGTCAATCAAGACTCTTAAACCATCCTGAGCGGAAGCTTCGCTATAAATTCTTTTTATAAAAATTGCCATCTTATTATTCTCCCGAGGTTGTGCAGCGATTTATCAAAAAACGGAGGCTTCTAGTGATAGCGTGCTTCAGCCAAGCAAACAGCATCTTTAAGGCACTGTTCAAGTACAATGGCTATCAATAAAAACGCTTATAATTGAAGTAATATCCCATTTCCTTAAAATGGGGATAAAAGATTTTTTGTCAATTTCATTCAAGATACTGAAATGAAGGGCAGCAGACAGGAATGAAAGCAATAAAAAGGCGTATTTTATTGCTTAAGTTCTCAAAATGATTTAATCCTGAAAAGGAGTTTTACGCAGTTTAGTTAAAGTGTAGCCTATTGAATTATGACCAAAGCAAGCCGGATTAAAGGCAATTTGGCAGGTATTTGGCAACGTTATTATAAAAATCAGGAGCGTCGCATGACCCTTCAACGCTGTCGCTGGTGTTCCAATGATCCGCTTTACATGGCCTACCATGATCAGGAATGGGGGCAAGCGCTGTATGATGAAAAGCGTCTGTTTGAGATGTTGTGCCTGGAAGGCCAGCAGGCCGGTTTGGCCTGGATCACGGTGCTCAAAAAACGTGAAGCTTATCGTCAACATTTCTTTCAATATTCCATTCAGACTATCGCGTTGTTTACCGAGGAACAACTCCAGAGCAAACTTGCAGATGCGAGTTTGATACGGCATATCGGCAAGCTCACCGCGATTCGTGACAATGCCCGCGCATGGCAACGCCTCTGCCAACAGGGCATCCATATGGTGGACTGGCTGTGGTCTTTTGCCGAGCCAGCACAAACCAGCCATGATGTTCCAGATTATCGGCAAGCACCTGCACAGACCAGCCAAAGCCGGCAGATGTCCAAGGCCTTAAAACAGGCAGGTTTTAAATTTGTCGGCCCGACCATTTGTTATGCCTTTATGCAGGCTGTCGGCATGGTCAATGATCATGAAAATCACTGTGACTTTAAAATCCTATCTTCCCCTTCCAATAAGAGCTAAAAAATATGTCGAATACCATTCAAGCCTATGCTGCCATGTCTGCGGGTGCCGCACTGGAACCTTATCAGTTTGATGCCGGTGAACTGCAGCCGCATCAGGTCGAAGTCCAGGTAGAATATTGTGGTCTCTGCCACTCTGATATTTCAGTGATCAATAATGACTGGGGTTCTTCCGTCTATCCGGTGGTGGCCGGACATGAAATCATCGGCACCATTCGTCAGCTGGGTGCTGAAGCCAAAGGGTTAAAAATCGGCCAGCGCGTTGGCATTGGCTGGACCTCAGAAAGCTGCCAGTATTGTGATCCGTGTCTTTCAGGTCAGCAGGTCTTGTGTACGGGTGGACAGGTGGCGACCATCGTCGGTCATGCGGGAGGTTTTGCCGATAAAGTGCGTGCCGGTTGGCAATGGGTGATTCCGCTTCCGCAGGATCTGGACCCAGAAAGTGCCGGCCCGCTGCTCTGCGGCGGTATTACGGTCTTTGACCCGATACTCAAACATCAGATTCAGGCCATTCATCATGTGGGCGTGATTGGTATCGGCGGTTTGGGGCATATGGCAATCAAGCTGCTCAAAGCCTGGGGCTGTGAGATTACGGCCTTTACTTCCAGCCTGGATAAAATAGAGGAGCTGCATGCCATGGGCGCCGATCATGTAGTCAATAACCGCGATCCTGCCGCCGTTAAAGCGCTGCGAGGCAAATTTGATTTGCTGCTCAGTACGGTCAATGTGCCCTTAGACTGGAAGGCTTACTTGGCGACACTGGCACCCAATGGCACTCTGCATGTGCTGGGTCTGCCTTTGGAGCCGATGCAGATTTCTGCCGGTTCCCTGATTGGGGGGGCTAAATCCGTTACCGGTTCACCAACAGGCTCTCCGGCGGCCTTGCGTCAATTGCTCCAGTTCGCTGCACGTAAAAATATTGCCCCCCAGATTGAACTTTTCCCGATGTCAGAAATTAATGCTGCAATCGAACGCCTGCATTCTGGTCAGGCACGTTACCGGATTGTACTCAAGGCCGATTTCTAATTATTTAGCGCAATAGGCCACGATAGAATCATCTGACATACAGACTGGAATCATATCACTCGCCAAAGCGGATTGTGACAGCAGTGGTATATTCCAGCAGGCCTCGGACTTGAGTGGGGAGTAATTTAGTTCAATTTCGCTCTTTGATTAAAGTGATCCATCACCTCTTCACTACATAAGGATCATGATATTCAAGGGCAATACAGCATCCCCGTTGGGTATGCTCACTCTGGGGCTGGCTGGGTGTTCCATACACCCGCTCTCTAAGCCATCAATTTATGTCAGAATGAGACTCAACTCTTCCATCTAAAGCCTGCTTCAAGCGGACTTTTTATGGGCTGTTTAACGCAAAGCTTCGGGTAAAACAGAGATGGATACAGGTTTGGCAAGCTCGGTCTTCATCTTGTGTAGCATCTGATAAGGCTGCTGCTGGACAAACATATTCACGAAAGTCAGAGGAATGGAACCTTCCGGATTGGCATAGCCATAAGTTGAAACCTTGACTTTATTATTGCCTAGCTTCTGGAAGGTCCAGTCGCCCTGATAATCGGTTAAACGAACATAGTTTGGATTTAGGGCATAGCCAGTTGAAATCGCCTTATTCCTGATGGTGATCTGACCATTGGCATTCTTGATCATTTTGCCCTGTACCACCAGGTCGCGGTCTTTGAGAGGAAAGGGGAAATCCAGCACCATATACAAGGTAAAATCACCTTTGATATTGTCGCGTGACAAGAGCTTGATACTGCCCATATAGGGAACCCATTTCACTGCCTGCTCTACATCCAGAATCAGGGAAACTGCTTTCTCAATCGGTACATCATAGGAGGTTTCAGCTTTATACAAAAAGACCGGGTGACGTTCATCTTGATAGGTCCAGACCTTGATATTATTTTTGTGAATGGAGAGTTTGGTATTGTCTATAGATTTTGCCTGTGCCATGGCAATGAATGCCATAGCACAGCACGTCAAGATCATTTTTTGCATTATAGGATTCATCTTATTTTAGTTTTAAATCTTTTTATAAATGATTTTGACGGATTTTTAAACCTTTATATCGTTAAAACCCAGCACATCTTTCATATCATATTTGCGTGCTTCACGACCCACGACCCATGCTGCTGCACGTACCGCCCCTGAAGCAAAGTTCATACGGTTGGTGGCTTTGTGGGTAATTTCTACACGTTCCCCTTCGCCAATAAACATGGCGGTATGTTCACCAACAATATCACCGCCACGAATAGTCTGGAAACCAATACTTTGACGTTCACGCGGACCCGTATGTCCTTCACGATGATAAACCGCATCTTTTTTCAGATCACGGCCTAAAGCCTCTGCAATCGCTTCACCCATCATCAAGGCCGTACCTGACGGTGCATCGACTTTATGACGGTGATGCGCTTCAATAACTTCGATATCTACGCTATCCCCAAAAACCTTGGACGCCAGCTCAAGGAGTTTAATAGAAACGTTTACACCGACTGAATAGTTGGCTGCATATACCACCGGTGTTTCTTGTGCCGATGCATCTAGGTAGGCTTTTTGCTCGTCATCCATCCCGGTCGTGCCAATCACGATGGCTACACCATGTTCACGGCAAATTTTTAAATGCTGGACTGTGGCCGCAGGCGCAGTAAAGTCAATCACGACGTCACAGTCCTGGACGACCTCTTCAAGATTGCCTACGACTTTGACGCCCAGGCGGCCCACACCCGCCAGTTCACCGGCATCCGCACCGATCAGCGAGCTTTCAGGGCGTTCTACGGCAGCGGCCAGTTGATAGCCGGCTTCATTAACCGCCTGAATAAGAATGCGTCCCATACGGCCGCCTGCACCTAAAATCCCAATGCGTGGTGTCGCTGACATAACCTAGTCCTGATGTTAAATTTAAAATTATTCTTACTATAGCAAAACTCGTCCCTAACACTAAGATTGATCGTATAAAAATCAATGAAAAGAATGCAAGAGACTTACAAGAGAGGGTAAGAGGTGGCAAATATAAAAAATAGTTTAGGGAGCAGGGTAAAGAAAAACTGCATAAACCTGTCGAATAGTGAGCAAATAGTAAGCATGCAAGCTGATAAAGCTATCAAAACACCCAATCGGTCGTGACTGGGATTTTTTATTCACCCTAAGACTATGAGGTATATTTTAGCTCGGTATTTGCAGTGAAATACCCCGTGGTTGCCCTAATACCTGACCCGGACTCTTCAAGCTAAGTCTTTTTATTAGCCCATGATTGCTCCATTCTGAAACGCCAATTTTTTCAAACTGTTGAGCTCTCCCCCGTTATCAAAATCATGCCACACTACTTACGAGATTTGAGTTGTTTTTTTCCATCCAGTCAAGGGAGATACAGGGGTTCGTTTTATTAATTCCACCGAGCTGATTGTTTTGCCCTCATCTTCAAATGAAAAGACATCGTAGATTGAAAAACTTAGCGAGTCGGGAGAAAAGTAGTCAGGCTGGGTTGTACTAACTTAAATTATATAAAAATCTATTTCGACATTACATCAAAAAATGTTCATGGTGTTGCGGTACTTGAGTCTCTACCTCAAGATTCAAGCCAAGACAAATAAAATCAATTTCCCCCTAGCTGAACCCTCTAAAATAATTGATGCGGTTCATAGCTGAATACATCTGTTTTTAATGAGGGTTCATTTTAGCCTTATGGGTTAAAAATTACAGTAAATGACCTAATTTTTCACCCATTTTCACCAATGAATTAGCTTTAAAGGCGGCATCCCACTGCATCTTGTTTTCTTCAAACAGGATAATCGCTGTTGAGCCAAGATAGAAACGTCCCAGTTCAGCACCTTTTTCCAGAAACAGATTATGCTGGTTCAGCTCAATGCGGCCGGAAGGTTTCACCTTACCAGTCGCCACCGTTTCAATACCCGCCACAATCATGGCACCGACAAGCACTACTGCCATCCGGCCCACTTCGGTATCGAACAGGCAGACCATGCGTTCATTACGGGCAAACAGTCCCGGAATATTTTCCGCAGTCACCTGATTGACTGAAAACAGCTCGCCAGGGACATATAAGGTTTCAGTTAAAGTTCCAGCAAATGGCATGTGCACACGATGATAATCGCGCGGTGACAGATATACAGTAGCAAATTGACCATTCTTAAATGGCCCTGCCAGTTGCGGATCAGCGATCAGGGTTTCCACGGTATATTTCTGGCCTTTGGCCTGAAACACATCGCCATTTTCGATTTTACCCAATTGGGAAATGGCCCCATCCGCAGGCGATACAATACTGTGAGTATCAGTATCTACGGCGCGAATACCTGCTTTTAAGCCACGGGTAAAAAATTCATTAAAGGATTTATATTTCAGCGCATTGGCTTGCTCTGCAATACTCATATCAATGCCATATTGTGCCTTGAACGCCGCAATCGCTGCATTTTTCACAATCGGGTTTTCACTGGCGGCAATTTTACCCACCACGCGAGACAGACGATGCTGCGGCACCAGACCTTGTGCCTTAATAAATAATTGTTGCTTTAAACGCGATGTGATGCTCAAGACAGCACCTCCCCTGTAGCGATTGGACTATCGAGGCGGTTGCCCCATTCACTCCACGCACCATCATAGACTTGGATTTTCCAGCCCAGTAAACGGCCCAGAATATACGCCAAACCTGAACGATGATGTGACTGACAATACACCACAACCGGCTGATCCAGATCAAAACCGAGTTGTTCCAGACGCTGTCGGGTACGTGGTAAGGGATGTAATTTTAAATGATTTTCACGGTTAAGGGCAGTACTCCATTCAAAATGACGTGCTCCCGGAATGTGACCGCCGCGTCGTGCAGCCAGACGCAAGCCGGTATATTCATCTTCTGTACGGCAATCCCAGATCTGAATCTTTTTACTTTCAACCAGTTGTCTTAAATCTTGATAGCCAATCTGAAACTCGGCCTTATTTTCCAGCTGAACCGGAAGCAAATGCTCAACTGTGAGAAATTGTTCCTGCCTAGAAGAAGTCGGTAAGCCAGCCCCCAGCCAGGCATGAATTCCGCCATTGAGCAGACTGGTATTTTCAAAGCCCAGACAATGCAAATTCCACAGCAGACGACCTGCCCAAGCACCGCCTTCATCATCATAAGCCACCACATGATGCTCGGGAGAGATATTCAGATAACCGATCAATGCGTTCAAACCTTCCAGATCTGGCAACAAGCCCATCGCATTTTCTTCCTGGCGCAGCAGAAGTTTAGGCAGCAAGTGCAAAGCATGCGGAATATGTAATTGTTCATATACCGAGGCCCGACTCAAATCGACAATACGAAGTTTTTCATTACCCAGATGTGGAACTAAATCTTCAGCCTCAATCAGCAGGCCAAAATTAAATGCGGAAGCTGTCATGGTTATCATCAATAGAATTGATCAAATCTTTCTGATCTTAACACAGCTCACTTTTTCACTAATGTGGTTTTTCTAAAGATCCTTAGCATCATTTTAAATAAGCTACAGTTGAGGCAAAGCACCCCAATAAAAAACCGTCTGGGTTCAGACGGTTGTAGAAAATTTTAAGCAGGTTCTGCAATATCAAAGACCTGGCGTAAATAAGCCAGGAAAGTATCGTTATCGGTCATGGTCTTGCCCGGACTGTCAGAAATTTTAGCCACAGACTGACGATTACACTCCACCAGCTTCAGTACAATATTCAAGGGGGTCTGCCCCATATCATTGGTCAAGTTCGTCCCGATTCCAAAACTGACCTGAAAACGGTTCTTAAAGTACTGGTGCAATTTCCAGGCTTTTTCCAGATTCAGACCATCACTAAAGGTCAGCATCTTGGTTTTACTGTCAATTTTAAGCTGCTTATAATGCGCATACGCTTTATCGCCCCATTCATAGGGATCGCCACTGTCATGACGCAGGCCATCAAATAATTTGGCAAAGTACAGGTCAAAATCACGCAGGAACGCATCCATGCCGACCACATCGGTTAAAGCAATGCCCAGGTCGCCACGATATTCCTGTACCCAGGTTTCAAGCGCTGCTTTCTGGAAGTCACGCAGACGTACGTCCAGCGCCTGAAAGGCTTGCAGGAATTCATGCGCCATGGTGCCAATCGGGGTAATGCCGAGTTCTTTGGCCAGCAGCACATTACTGGTGCCACGGAATACATGCGGCGCGGCCTTATTAAATTCTTCGACCACATGCTTTTGCCAGGCAAAACTATAACGACGACGCGTACCAAAATCCGAGACCAAAAATGGTGGATCATTTGGGTCCTGTGCAGCATCGCACTGTTTTAACAGTTCAATTTTGGCGGTTAAGCGACGTTCACCTTCGGCCAGCACCTCAGCGCTACGAATACGGCTGAAATACAGTTCGTTGACAATGGCCAGTACGAAGATTTCAAACATCATCGCCTGTACCATCGGACCTTCTACAATAATGTCCAGACGGCCCTGACTGTCAATGCTGGCCTGAATAAAACGGCGTTTCAGCTGGAACAGTTCCAGATAGTCAACAAAGTCACTTTTGATAAAACGCAGGCCACGGAGATATTGCAGCTCATCTTCTTTAAATTTAAGCTGACACAGCAAATCCAGTTGATGATTCAGATCATCCAGAATATCCGTCAGTGGATATACCGTCTCTTCCAGATTACGACAACGGAAATGATAGACACTATGAGTTTGGGGAAACTTGTGCAATACCACTTGTAGCATCGTGAATTTGTACAAGTCAGTATCTAACAAAGATTGGATGATTGGCGCCATAATGAAGAGAAATATCGCTGTGCTTTTCTGCATTAAAGCATAAATATTTAGGCAAGATTGCAGGATTTACGTACAGCTAGCTGAATTATCGACAAAAGTTTAACAAAATAAAATGGCTCGGCAGCAGTTATCCAGCGCCGTTCTGTACTGCCTCCTGTTGCTGAATGATGCTCTGCAACTGCTGTTGCTGACCAATTCCTTTGGTAGATTCAGCCGCAGCTTTTGCTCCCGGTTGTTCAGTTTGAGCATTATAGTCGACTTGGCGCAGCTAACTAACAATCGCAGATTCCATTTTTTAAACAAGGCTTCCAGACGGCAAGGTAAAGTCAAAAGCGAGCATACAATTAAAGAGTTTAAAACTCAGAATGGAGATTTTCATAGAGGCCATTCTTGCTACAATTACCTCACTTCATATAGTTATCGGTTTATAGGTGAAATGCGCGCTTTATTGCAACGGGTTCTGGAAGCCAAAGTCGTGGTTGAGGGAGAAATCACAGGTGAAATTGAACAAGGTATTCTGGTTTTTCTGGGTATAGGTAAAAATGACAATCTGGAAAAAGGCAAAAAGCTGATTGATAAAATATTGAAATACCGTTTTTTTGATGATGAACAAGGCAAAATGGGCTGGAATATCAGTCAGGCCAAAGGTGGTTTACTTCTGGTATCTCAATTTACCTTGATGGCTCAAACCCAGAAAGGTTTGCGTCCGGATTTTGGTCCGGCCATGCCGCCGACTGAAGCAAAAGCTTTGTATGAGCAGCTGGTAGAATATGCCCAAAGCCAGTTTGATAATGTACAAACCGGTATTTTTGCGGCAGACATGAAAGTGCATCTGGTCAATGACGGACCAGTGACCTTTAATTTAGAAGTTGAGTAACAACATTATTCGTCACATTTAAAAAGCCCTCTAATGAGGGCTTTTTATTTTTGAACTTAGAGCGTTGTAATATATTTTGCGCGGCTCATAAGGTTTTCAGGAATATCTTGAACTAACATTACAGTGAGGGATTGTTGACCCCTTTGTGACGCAGTTCGATTTTCATCCAATACGGCATTGATATCACTAGGGTTTAATGTATACATTGCTCCAGTAGCAGGATCAACGATAAGCAAGCCAATTAGACCGCCAAAAATGATATTTGCCACATACCAACCATTAACAGTACCAGTTACTTGGACCGTTTTGGTTTGAAAGCCTTCTTTTTTAAAAGTTACATCATAAGCAGCAGATTGAAAAAATCCATTACCACGCTTAAGAGTCACTGTTGCAGGCGTAACTCCAGTATGTACTTTTTCGCCAGCTTTATTTGTAATAGAAATAGATGCTTGCTCAGGAACTGACTTAAATGTCAGTGTTTGTGTTGATCCTGAAATAATACTGGCACATCCTGTCATCGTTACTGATGCAGCGATTAAACTTGCTGTAATTAATTTTTTCATAAAAATACCCCCTAAAAATAAAGGAGGTACTTTACAATAGAAAAATAATTATTCAATAAATCTTTAGACTACTTACCAGTTTTCTCTTTAATAAACTGACGTGCCATTTTCACTTTTTCTTTAACAGGCTTTGGCAGTTTTGGTGGAATCATTTTCGCCACCTGGTTAAACCAGACCAACAAACTAAAATCACCTTCCATCTTGATGGTACCGCTTTGCATGCCGGTCATAAAGGCAGTAGGATCACCTTTCATCAAGGTTTTAACCCCCTGCTCGCTGTCAGCAAATTGCAGGACAAAATCCGCCTTTTCTGCATCACCTGAAACTGTATCAATCTCACCATTATTCACAATGATCTGACGTGCAAACCCTTCATCTGTGCCAATCTGGATACGGAATTGACGCTCATGGACCAGTTCAATAAATTTCGGGCTGGTACGGGCCAGCTGCTTCATACGTAGCGCAAGACCGGCAACCAGCAAATCTAGGGGATCTGTACTGAGATCGACCAGAGGAAATTTGAGCACAGGAATGGAGGACAGTTTCATGGAGTTATGCCTATTTTAATTGTATGAAAATTGACAAATATCCTAGCATACATCGAAGCCAGGCTGAGGAATGACTTTGTATCATATTTCTAACATAAAAAAATGCACCCAGCGGTGCATTTTTCTGTGTCTTTCTGGCGACTTAACGACTGGATAGCTGCTGCTGGTCATCTTCATACACCGGCGTATGTTCGATATAGCGGCGTTTAGCCAGCGCACGTTCTGCACGGCGGTCCTCCCGCAACAGCAAGAGGGTGACAATAGCCATGACAATCGTCAGTGCCGTCAGGTAGCTATAGGTCATCGGGAGTTCAAACAGGGCTTGTGTCCCGCTGCGAATCATTTCGATCAGACCCCAGGTCAGCATGCCCGCAGCCATAAAACTTAACCAGCGACGATAAGGCGAGAAGAACACAGCAAGCACAGCCGCAGCGACTAAACTCAAGCCTACAATCGTTGCCAGATTCGCTGTTACCATAAAAACCCCTCCATCCAACAAGATAATGTATACGTTGACCAGCTCACACTTCTAAGCATTGAATTCTGTTAAGTCCATCAAGTGGAATATATTGATTTGAATTTCTATGTCAGCATTATGATGAGTTTTCAGCATAAGAAAAGTCCCATTTTTCGACTTTACGACATACTTTGTCGCGATATTCTTTTGTCATTACATTTTTTATTTCTATCGTTTTTGTGGATCAATGACTGTGCCAATGTTGGCGTGTCATTACAAAATCATCGGGGCTGTGCTTGGCTTAAAAAATTATTTTTTCCGTTTAAGCGGATTGCTGTTTTTCTATGCGACAGGTGCAAAAAGCAGAAAAAAAGTCCCCGCGCAGAAATGCAAAACGCGGCCCTAAGGCCGCGTTGCTTAATAAAATTATTTAAGCACGGTTCAGATCTTTATCATGCATGCCGAGTAAATACAGCACACCGTCCAGACCGACACTAGAAATGGCCTGTGTCGCATTCTGGCGAACAAGGGGCTTAGCACGGAAAGCCACGCCAAGGCCTGCAATCGACAACATTGGCAAGTCATTGGCCCCATCACCCACCGCAATGGTCTGCTCTAAAGAAATCCCCATTTCATCTGCAATCTGCTTTAATAACAGTGCCTTACGGGCACCATCTACAATATGGCCTTTGACTTCACCGGTAACCTTGCCATCCCGGACATCCAGACAGTTGGCATGGACTTCATCAATCCCCAGCTTGGCTTGCAGATATTCTGCAAAATACTGAAAACCACCCGACAGAATAGCCGTGCGATAACCCAAAGCTTTCAAGGTTGAAATCAGGCGTACTGCTCCTTCCGTGACTGTCAGGCGTTCGGCAATTTTCGGCAATACTGCTGCATCCATGCCTTCTAGCAGGGCAACACGGGCGCGGAAACTTTGCTGGAAGTCCAGCTCGCCCTGCATGGCACGTTCGGTAATTTCTGCAACCTGGGTGCCAACACCGGCTTCAATCGCCAGTTCATCAATGACTTCCTGCTCAATCAGGGTCGAGTCCATATCAAAGCAGACCAAACGGCGGTTACGGCGATAAGCATTATCTTCCTGTACCGCAACATCCACATTCAGTTCATTCGACAGGCTCAGGCAGGCTGCACGCATGGCCGCAGCATCCAGCATCTGCCCACTTAAACCGAACTGGATACAGGCACGTTTCGGACCTTTACTGGAGCCATCCAGCGCGGGACGGCCGGAAAGACGCGTGACCGTTTCAATATTAAAGCCCTGACTGGATACAATATGGGTCACAGCCTGAAGATGAGAGGCATTTAATTCCGGAGCCAATGCCGTTACGATATAACGTGTGCGTCCACCTTCTTTCACCCATTGCCCATATTCAGCAGTAGAGATCGGTTTAAAGCGCACTGTTAACCCGATATCATGTGCTAGAATCAGGATTTCCTTCATGGCTAATGCTGTTGCAGTCTGGTCATTAGACGAGACCACAATTCCTAAGGTCAGTTGATTATGAATGACCGCTTGTCCTACATCTAAAATTTGTAAGGAATGGGCGGACAAAACCTGCATTAATCGTGTAAATTGATTAGGCTGGTCGGGTCCTAAAAATGATATAAGAATGATTTCTTGCATGAATTGACTCGGGTCTGATCTGAGCGACAACAATTGTTAGAATCATAATCGAAATTGAACAGAATTGCCTTGGAAGTTTAAGTTGAATGCGCCTAGACAAGGGCTATTTGCTAGCCTACTGATTGTAAGTTTTGCTTTACATACCTTTTTACTGGTATTGGCAACCACTCACCAACTGAATGACAACCGGGCCAGTCAAGGGCAGCTGATGACCAGTCAGCTGGTCACTGACAGCCTGGCAGAGCTTGAACCCGCCAACCGTGTTTCCTTGGCGCTTCTGGCTAATCGCTATGCCACCAACCCCAGTGTAACCTCTATCCGTATCTTGGATGCGAATGGTCAGGTTCTGGCCACTGGCGGACTGACTAAAACTCGTGAGGGTGAAGTTTTTGTTCGTGATGCCCTGCAAAACGAGAAAAAAGTAGGGGTCATTGAAATCACCCTGATTGAGCCAAGTATTGGGGAAATCCTCCGTACCCAATGGCTGGCGATCCTGTTCTCTTTCGTCATTCATGGCCTGCTCTGGGTAGCCTATCGTGCAGTAGCGCGTCCAAGCCGGACCGAATATCTGGCGCGCATCAACAATGAATCCCGCCTCAAGTTTGAAATCCAGAGCCTGACCCAGGCACTGGAGCAGGAAAAGCACAATGCCGCTTTGGCGATTGCCCAGGCTCAGCAGGCTCTTAAACATAAACCCAAAGAAAAAGAGCAACCGGCGGTGGTGCTGGATCATGACAGTCTGTCTTTGAACATCCAGTTCTATGATCCAAAACAGTTACTGGATAGCGTCAATAAAACTGTGTCTGTGCCTTATTTTAATCTGTGCCAGATTTTCCTGAAAAAGGCCACTGAGCTCTGTGTACAACATTACAAGCTGAACAGTCAGGATATTTCTACCGTACAGAAATTTAATGAAAAAGGCGCAACCATCAGTATTGCAGCAGACAAACCGGATGCCTTGGCCTGCCTGACCATGATCAGTGCTGTATTTCAGCTGCTTTCGGAGGTCTTGTATAAACGTTACCGTGAAGAAAAGCGTTTTGTCCTGCAAACCCGTAGTGCCATTTCATCAACTGTGGAAGAAATGCAGTTGAATTCGGTACAGGCAGCCGAACGTCTGGTCCAGCAACTGATGGCCAAAGAAAGCGCTCTGCATGTTCCAAATAGCTTACTGAAAAATATCTCGGATCATTTTGAGCTGGTCAGCATGCCTAATCCAACCAATGTACTGACCCGTCATGCTTTTGTAGTCAATGGCATGGATGCTGAAACAGCCGAGCTGGCCCAAACGTTCAGGACTGAAATTCTAAAATCCAAGCAGTCCAAAGCATCATAATAGCAAGTAAAACACTTCCTAGGAAAAGCCGTATAGCGTTGTATATATGGCTTTTTTAATAGGAAGAAATACTTATCAGAAACTCAGGCTTCTTGAAAGGATGACGTTCATCTAGTCCAGCTTATGGGTGGTGGTTTCAGCCTGTCTTGACGCCCAGTAAGTCGCCAGAGCCGGTCCAGAAATATTGTGCCATAAACTGAAAATAGCACTCGGTACAGCAGTGACCGGAGACGCTGCAAAATGAGTAGCAGCCAAAGCCACGCCCAGCCCGGAATTTTGCATACCCACTTCAACGGCAACGGCACGACAGTCTATTTCTGCCAGCTTAAACAGGCGGCTGGCCCAATAACCCAGTAAATAACCCAGTCCGTTATGTAAGGCCACAATTCCTAAAATCATCAAGCCGGATTCCAAAATCTGGGTTTTACTGCCGGCAATAATTGCAGCCACAATCGCCACAATCGCCAGTACTGAAACCAGCGGCATAACCTGAATATAGGCTTCAACCCTGGTCTTTAACACTGTCCGAACCATCAAGCCCAAGAAAATTGGAAATAACACCACCTGCAAAATCGAGATCAGCATCGACCAGGCATTGATCTCAATCCATTGACTTGCCAGCAGATAAAACATGATCGGTGTCAGAATCGGTGCCAATAAGGTTGAAACTGAGGTACAGGCCACCGACAGCGCCGTGTTGCCTCGGGCCATATAGGTAATGACATTCGAGGCCGTTCCTCCCGGACAGCAGCCGACCAGAATCACACCGACTGCAATTTCAGCAGGAAGCCGGAACAACTGACAGAGCAAAAAAGCCAGCCCGGGCATTACCAGAAACTGGGCCACAACGCCAATCGCGACAGCCTTCGGACTCTGCAAGACGCTTTTAAAATCGCCCAAGGTCATGGTCATGCCCATACCAAACATGATCAGTCCCAACATCCACGGAATATAGGCACGTAACCAGACAAAGAGATCAGGCAGCATCAAGGCAATCGCTGAAAACAGGGTAACCCACAAAGCAAAGGTTTTTTGGACAAACTGGCTAAATTGGAGCAGTGCTGACATGGGCTAATCCCATCAATAACAAAGAGAAAAGGTATCGCTTGATACCTCGACATTACAGGCAGTCTATACAGATTTCTGAGCTACTTCTATACAGCCAGAATCAGGCTGCATCCAGTATATCTTTTAGATAAATCCGTTTAACGCCCTGTGCCAGCATGTCCTGCCAGGCATGTTGCAAGGAACCGTTCAGATCAATACCCTTGGTGGCATCAGCAATCACATAGGCATTAAACCCCAGCTTGCGGGCATCCATCGCGGTCCACGCCACACAAAAATCTGTCGCAATCCCGACGATAAAAACTGTATCAATATGACGTTCGCGCAAATAACCCGCCAGACCTGTAGTGGTTTTTTGATCCGCTTCTAAAAAGGCAGAATAGCTGTCGATCTGGGGATGAAATCCTTTGCGGATAATCAGTTGGGCCTGAGGCAGATGTAAATCCGGATGCAGCTCCGCATCTGGAGTACCCTGTACACAATGACTTGGCCAGAGTACCTGAGGACCATAGTCCAGCTGAATGGTCTGATAAACCGCTTTGCCAAAATGATTGCTTGCAAAAGAAACGTGATCTGCCGGGTGCCAGTCTTGGGTCAGGACAATATTGTCAAAATACTGTCCCAATCGATTGATATTTGGAATAATCTGATCTGCATGTGCAACCGCCAGATTGCCTCCCGGTGTAAATCCTCGCTGTACATCCACCACGATCAAAGCTGCATTGTGCATTATTTTTATTCCTTAAAAACTGAATTTGCCCCCAAGCATAGCCCAAAACGAAAGATTTTTTTTACTCTCTTTACTAAAATAGAATAACGGCCGATTCTGAAAAAACTGCTGCTGGCAATGATTTAAATATGTAATCAATCCCTTGCTTTTATCCAGTCAAAATGAGCATAAAAAAGCCTGCATGTGCAGGCTTTTCAATAGGGGCTGATCAAACTTTAGTCCGGTTGACCAGAATCAGCATACATACCGCCGAGATCAGAATACATGGAATCGCTGCCGAGATGACCCCTGCGGCACCAAAACCTGCTACCAGAAGCTGACCTGCAATCGCAGGCCCAAGCATTGCGCCAACACGGCCTACAGCAGAAGCGACCCCTACCCCTGTACCACGCACTTCAGTTGGATACACAATACTCCCGAAAGCATACAGTACACCCTGACAACCAATAACGAAGGCACCGGCCAAGGCTGCTGCTATATACATCTGGTTCAGTGAGCTGGCACCATTCAATGCCAGTAAACCTGCCAAAATGCCACCATACATCAATACAATCACATAGGCTTTCTTCCAGCGATCCGTCAACATACCCAGAATGATGGTACCAATGGTCGCAGTTACCATGAAATAGAACTGGGCTGTTGAACCATTCTTACGAGTAAAGCCCAGTTCCATAAACAGTGATGGCAACCAGCTCAGCATGATATACACCACCATCAGGGTAAAGAAGTAACTCACCCAGATACATACAGTACGAAACAGGTTATCCGAGTTAAACAGGTCCTTGAAGGAGCCTTGTGATGCTGTCGCAAGCTCTGTAGCCGTTTTGTGCTGCGCTTTTAAATATTCCTTCGACTCCGGCAGAAACCCCATCATGAGTGGAATTGCAATAATCGGTAATAAACCACCCAGGTAGAATACGTTTTTCCAGTTCGCCCCAAATTCAGTTGCAGCCACTAAAGATAAAATGGCAGCACCAACTGGCATACCACAGTACATCAATCCCACCGCACGACCACGATTTTGTGGCGATACAGCTTCAGATGCCAGAGTAATCAGAATCGGCATGGCTCCACCCAGACCAGCGCCTGCCAGAAAACGTACGGCCAGCAAGCTATGAAAACTGTTGACCCATACGGTACATAAGGTAAAGAGAGCAAATATTGCTGTCGACCAGATCAGGACTTTCTTACGGCCAATACGATCTGCAAACCGACCGCCGACCAGTGCACCCGGCAATAAGCCTAGAATCCCTGCACTGAAAAACACCCCCAATTGTGAACTATCAAGACCAAAATGCTCACGTATACCCGCTGCAGCAATCCCTGCTGCCTGAATATCTAAGCCTTCAATCACGGCAATCAGAAAACAGATCGCGACCGTGACGATGGCATGCTTATTGTCTGATTTTTCCATTGGAATATCCTTGTTTAATCAGCGTTCAAAAAGAGAACCCATCATCTATGAGTGGCCAATTAGAATTAACTATCAAAAAGTTGAACGCTTTGGTTGGATTTCCGAACAGGAGAAATTTTGATGACTTTCGTATTGCTTGCAATAAAGTCTTAAAAACGATTAATTAAAGTTATATAAAATTCAGTTTCTTATCTATAAGACTTATAAATCAGCTCTAAGATTTAACCAGTTAGAAAAATAAATGATTTAAATTTAATACTTTAAACAGCTTAATCAGACGTTATTTTTATTTAACAGGCTCATTCTCCGCTCTATTTCTATATTTTTCACATCTCAATTCATCGAATATAAATATTAGTTCATATCAAAGTGCAATTTTCTATTTAAAAAAACTTAAAAAATCAGAAGGTTGAATATTTTTATAGCAGTATTTTAGTCGCAGGGTTATAAAATAAATCGGTCAGAAAAAACTTTATAGCAAGTTTTATTTACCTTCTATCTAGCTTGAATGGGCAGTCAAACACCTCTTCTCGGGTCTTGATTGTTTTACATAGGCTTTGTATAAAGAATCAGTGGCTTTGACTAAAGCATATTGTTCTTATGCGTTTGATCAGTCATAATTTGCATAAGCAATATTCAATTCAGCCCAGATTGATTGAATTTGTTCTCAATCAGAATACAAACCCATCCAAATTTATGTTTTCTCATTCTCTTCGGATGGACAAATAGGATAGTTTTTCAAAATGACTCAGCAAGCACAGACCACTCAGGGTTCCATTGTCGCAATCGTCACCCCAATGTTTGAAGATGGCAGCGTAGATTGGAAGAGCCTCGAGAAGCTGGTTGAGTGGCATATTGCAGAGGGTACAAATGGAATTGTCGCCGTAGGTACTACCGGTGAAGCCTCTACGCTCAGCATGAGTGAACATACGCAGGTGATCAAAGAAATCATCCGTGTGGCAAAAAAACGTATTCCTGTGATTGCGGGTACGGGGGCAAACTCGACCCATGAAGCCATTCAATTAACCCGTGAAGCCAAAGAACTGGGGGCTGATGCTGCCCTGTTGGTGACACCTTATTATAATAAACCGACCCAGGAAGGCTTATACCAGCACTATAAGGCGATTGCTGAGGCAGTTGATCTTCCACAGATTCTTTATAATGTGCCGGGCCGTACAGGCGTAGACATGGCCAATGAAACAGTGATTCGTCTGGCAGATATTCCGCAAATTGTGGGCATCAAGGACGCAACCGGTGATGTTGCGCGTGGTGCAGCCCTGCTTGAGGGCTTAACTGGCAAGAACATGACCGTCTATTCAGGTGATGATGCAACGGCTTATCAGCTGATGGGTCATGGGGCCAAAGGTAATATTTCGGTGACTGCCAATGTGGCACCCAAAGCTATGAGTGAAGTCTGCGCGGCTGCACTTCAAGGCGATATGGCACGTGCTGAAGAGCTGAATTCGCAGATTGCAAATTTACACAATATTTTATTTTGCGAATCGAACCCGATTCCTGTGAAATGGGCACTTCACGATATGGGCTTAATCGGTACAGGTATTCGCCTGCCATTAACCCCTCTTGCAGAACAATATCGCGCTCCGCTTCATGAAGCACTGGTTGTAGCGGGCGTCATTCAATAAAAGAGCACAATTATGCATTTACGTTTAGGACTTACCTTCGCACTTTCAGTATTGGGTCTGGCAGGTTGTAGTTCACTGGCCTTTAATAATGGCACTTTAGATTATAAAGAAACGACTACTCTTGAACCCTTACAATATCCTGAAGGCGCCATGGTACGTCCTGCAACGCCATTGTACCCTGCTCCTATTGTAGATCCGCTGGCGATCGAGCATGCGCCCAAACTGGAAAACCAGCGTGCGAACCGTTTTGCCCTACCACGTCCACCTGCTCAGAGTATGGATTCAACCCAAACTGATGCAACTGAGACGGCTCCTATCGGAAAACCACAGTTAGTGGTGGATGGAAATCAAAATCCACTACTTAAAATCGATGGAAATTCTGCTACAATCTGGCAATACACACTTGCTACCCTCAGCAGCCTTAACTATTCCATCGTTGGCCAGAACCCAAATCGTCATGAAGTGACGATCAAAGTCGACCAGCAGACCTATGTATTAAGACTATCTCCTGTCGGTTCGAGTCATAACCTCGCTGTGTTCAATACCGATAACAGTTTTGCAGACCGTGAAAAAGCCGCAGAACTGCTCAATCAGATTTACCAAAATTGGCCAGCCTAGACAGTTCTAGGCATTTTTTTTTGTAGAAGGTTCCCTCATGTTAAAACAAACCTTGCTCTATACTGGTAAAGCGAAATCTGTCTATACCACGGACAGCTCAGACCACTTGATTTTAGTTTTTCGTGACGATGCGTCCGCATTCAATGGCGAAAAAATCGAACAACTAGATCGTAAAGGTAAGGTGAACAACCGTTTTAACGCCTTCATCATGGAAAAACTGGCCGAAGCCGGTATTGAAACCCATTTCGAAAAACTGTTAACACCGAATGAAGTTCTGGTCAAAAAACTGGACATGATTCCGGTAGAATGCGTCATCCGTAACTATGCCGCGGGCTCTTTATGCCGCCGTCTGGGTGTAGAAGAAGGTAAAGAGCTGACTCCACCAACATTTGAATTGTTCTTTAAAGATGATGCGCTGGGCGATCCAATGGTCAATGAATCGCAAGCGATTGCTTTGGGTTGGGCCAATGCTGAACAATTGGAAAAAATGAAAGAATTGACTTATCAGGTGAATGATGTGCTCAAAGCATTGTTCGATGCTGGCAATATGATTCTGGTGGATTTCAAGCTTGAATTTGGTGTTTTCCATGACCGTATTGTGTTGGGTGATGAGTTCTCTCCAGACGGTTGCCGTCTGTGGGACAAAGACACCAAGAAAAAACTGGATAAAGACCGTTTCCGTCAAGGTCTTGGCGGTGTTGTAGAAGCTTATGAAGAAGTTGCGGCACGTTTGGGTATCAATCTTGAAGATATCTAAGCCCTAGCTGAAGCTAAGCTTTAAAAAACCGGACAATCAGTCCGGTTTTTTTTTTGATAAGATGATCGGAAAAAATAATCCTGTTGATAAAAATCATTGTTTTTACTTTATGTAACGTCTCTATTAAATTTTTTATAGCAAGCTAAACCAGAATTTTCAGAGCACTTAATCGCTTTTTAGCCGACCAGATTTCCCCCTCCCCTCGAGGAGGTTATCTCCCCGAAAAAAACCTTCTGTTTTCAGCCCAGTTCACCTCGAACTGGGCTTTTTTTAACTATTGCTGCTGTTCCTGCTGCCAGCGGCGCTGTTGCAAACGTTCCGCTTCCACTTCACGCTTATTACGTGCCGATTCATACAATTTGGTGCCTTTTAGCTCAGGCGGCAGATAGTCCTGCAGGACAAAATGTTCCGGATAATGATGCGGATAGAGATAATCCACCCCATAGCCCTGGGCTTTCATCAGTTTGGTCGGTGCATTGCGTAAATGTAAAGGTACTGCAAGATTTGCGGTTTTCTCTGCCAGTTCCATGGCTTTGTTGATTGCCAGATAGGTACTGTTACTTTTGGCGCTGGTCGCCAAATATACCGCACATTGCCCCAAAATAATCCGGCCTTCCGGCATGCCAACGGCCTGTACCGAGCGGAAACATTCACCGGCCAGCAACAAGGCATTTGGGTTAGAATTGCCGATATCTTCTGAAGCTGCAATCAACATGCGGCGTGCAATAAAGACCGGGTCTTCCCCGCCTTTGAGCATGCGTGCCATCCAGTACAATGCAGCATCCGGATCACTGCCACGGATCGATTTAATAAAAGCCGAGACCAGATCATAATGCTGCTCACCGGACTTGTCATAACGAGCAATATTCTGCTGTGCGACTTTGACCACCACTGCATTGGTGATGATATTTTCCTGCTCAGCTTCAAAAGTGCTGGCCACCAGATCAAGCAGATTCAGTGCCTTGCGTGCATCGCCTGCGGCAAACTGGATCAGGGCATCAAATTCTTCAATCTGCAGATAACGTTCTTTCAGGAAACTGTCTTTTTCGATGGCCTGGCCCAGCAGGGTCTGAATCGCTTCAGGACTAAGTGCATTTAAGGTATAAACCTGACAGCGTGACAGCAAAGCACTGTTGACCTCAAATGAGGGATTCTCGGTGGTCGCACCAATCAGGGTAATCTTGCCTTTTTCAACCGCATTTAACAGTGCGTCCTGCTGGGATTTATTGAAACGGTGAATCTCGTCAATAAATACCACCGGTGTAAGCAGGTCTCCTGTTTCGGCAATCAGCTCCCGTAGTTCTTTGACTCCGGTATTCAGTGCAGACAAGCTAATAAATGGCCGATCAACTGCCTGCGCCAGCAGCAGGGCAATCGTGGTTTTTCCGACTCCTGGCGGTCCCCAGAAAATAATGGAAGGCAAATGCCCCTGATCAATCATTTGGCGTAAAGGTGCATTTTCCCCCAGCAGATGTTCCTGTCCGATAATTTCAGTAAGGTCACGTGGCCGTAGGCGTTCGGGAAGCGGAATATGGTGGTCTGACATCGGATAATAGGCTCAACATAAGAACTGATTTCATTCTAACATTCGCAGTTTTGAATCCAACATTCAACGTTAAAACTATAAAAGATTCGTCAGGGTCTGTTGATCTTCCATCAAAGATCGCGCGCTCTGCTAAAACTGGGGCAAATAAGGCATGAAATACAGGAAATAGCCAGACTGCCCAGTTTCATAAGGCAATCTGAGCCAGTATCAGTGCTATAAGCGCAAATGAAGCAGCATCTTGTTCAAAGCCCAAGAGAAGTAATATATTTTTTAATTTCCCATCCACGCACCTATGGAAAAGCAAGCAAATTAAAGCTAGTAAATTATGAATTAATTACATTGTAACTTCCATATTGTTTTATTCTAATTAAAATAATCGGAGCAACCTCGCAGCACACTTTAGAGGTTATGGCGGTGAATGCATGAAGCCTGGCAAATCTAGATCAATACCTGCAGAAGCTACGGAATCCCGGGTTACTTCTGTTGGGCTATTGCATCCATCCAATACCGTTGCCATACAGCAATTCATTGATGATCTGCCTCATCCCCTTTGGGTGATGAGCAAAGACCAGCAGCAGTATTTTAATACAGCCATGATCGAGTATCTGGGTATCAACCTGAATGACAGCCACCACCTCGACTGGCATCATTTTATCCATAGCGATGATTTGCAAGCTGTTCTCGATCAGTGGCATATAGCGCTCAGCCAGCAGCAGAATATTGACATCCAATGCCGTATCCAGCAGCCTGAAGGCAATTACCGCATATGTAGGCTGAAGATAAAATACTGTCCTCAGCCTGAACATCTGCTGCAATGGTCCATTTCCCTGACCGATCTACAGGACTATATTGAACTTCAGCAACAGCTCGCTCAGAGCATACCTCACCAGCACAACATGCCGGATGGCCCAGCAGGAAAAACCGGCCAGATCCATCATTCTGGCCATCAAATCCTGAGGATTGATCCGCTCCCGCAAAATGACCGGTGTACCCCGGACAAGATCGACCAGCAAACGTTGGCAGAACTGCAATTGAATAGCGTGAGTAAACGCGATGAATTAACTGGCCTATATAATCGTAATACCTTCTATCGCACTTTCAAACAGGTCTTGTCCCAAGCCAAACACCAAAACAAGAAACTCGGTTTATTGCTGATTGACCTGGATTATTTCCGGCATATTAATGACACACTGGGGCATCTGGCGGGAGATCATTTGTTGCATGTTCTGGGTCAACGTTTCCAGAATTGTTTTGCTGCCAATACGCTGGTTGCCCGTCTCGGCGGTGATGAATTTGCAGTGTTGGTCGAAGATCTGAAAAGTGAGGAACAGCTGATTGCGACGGCGCAGCTGGCCTATCAGCAGCTTAAGCAGCCGGTGGGTTATCTGGGACATAGCATGCGCAGTGCGATGAGTATCGGTTGCGCCATTTATCCGCGAGATGCCTTAAGTAGTTCCAATCTATTAAAGTCTGCCGACATTGCCCTGAATGATCTAAAAAATAGTGGTCGTGGCGGTATCCGTATGTTTAATCAGGAGATGTCGACCTCTCTAAATCAAATTACCCGACAGCTGACGCTGGCCCGCAAGATTATTCATGCCGATCAGATTGTGCCTTATTATCAGCCCAAAGTTCGGCTGTCAGATGGTGCAGTCATTGGCTTTGAAGCCTTGTTACGCTGGCAGGACCGGCACCAGCAGATCCAGCTGCCGTCGGATATTTTTGGTGCATTTCAAGACTATGAGCTGGCTTCGCGGATTAGTGAAACCATGCAGCTTAAGGTCTTTGCAGATATGAGCCGCTGGCAGGCTCAAGGTCTGGAGCTCCTGCCGATTTCAATCAATGCAGCACCAGTTGAGTTTCTGCGCGACAACTATGCCGAAAAACTGCTGGCGCGTCTGGCCAGATTTGATATTCCAACCGATAAGGTCGAACTGGAAATTACCGAACAGAGCCTGTCAGAAAGTGGTGCCCATTATGTGGTCCGTGCCTTAAACCTGCTCAAGCAGGCCGGGATTCATATTTCACTGGACGATTTTGGCACCGGACATTCGTCGCTCACCCGCTTGCAGGAATATCCGGTCGATTGCATCAAGATTGACCGTAACTTTGTAGAACGCATGAACACAGATCCGTCTGCCTTGGCCATCGTCAAAGCCATTACCCAGATTGGTTCGAGTATCTCGCTGGATATTCTCGTGGAAGGCATTGAAAATACCGCACAGCTAGATACCCTGATGGGTTGTGATTGCCAGATCGGACAGGGTTTTTATTTTTATCGTCCCATGTCCGGCGAGTCAGCCCAGCAGCTGCTACGTTCCACTGGTTAAAAAGCTGAACCTTGCAGTCTAGCGTACCCAGCGGACTATATATTCTTCAATTTCATCTTCGTGTATATCAGTCTCGCTCAGACAGCGACCCGCGGCAGATTTTCTGGCCTGCAGGATAGTTTGCCGTGAACCCGTGTTCAGATAATGCCAGGACGGCAAACTCTTGCCTTCATTCACACGGCGATAGGCACAGCTGGACGGCAGCCAGTGAATCTCTTGCAATTTTTCAGGCGTGAGCTGAATACAATCTGGCACATAGTCCAGACGGTTGGAATAATCCAAACAACGTGCCGTCTGACAGTCCAGTAGCTTGCAAGCCACCTTGGTATAGGCGACTTCTGCCGTTTCCTCATCTTCCAGCTTGATCAGGCAGCAGAGTCCGCAGCCGTCACAGAGCGCTTCCCACTCGGCTGAGGTCAGTTCAGTCAGGGTATAATGTTTCCAGAAATGCGGACGCAGAACATCAGACATAAGCAATAAGTATGGTAAAAGTCAGCTTATTATACCAAGTCTCAACAGACGAAATGCAGCAGGCGTCTCTTATTATCAGCACGTAAACTATTGTTAAATCATAGACAGTTCATCAACAAAACACTAACAGTGCCAAAAATTGATTATTTCTATACTGATTTTGAGAATAAAAACACATGGAGAATATTATGTTTCGCTGGGCTATTATTTTTGCTGTGATCGCCTTAATTGCCAGTTTACTCGGTTTTGGTGGAGTAGCCGGCTTATCTAAGGATTTCGCGATTATCTTACTGGTAATTGCTGTTATTCTTGCCATTGTTGGTTTTCTTTCTCGCGGCAAGGTCTAGCGACTGAACAGTGCCAAGAAAAAGTAACTTCAAAAAAACAAGAGCCATTTGGCTCTTGTTTTTTATAGGTTAAATGGACTTAGGGTTTAAGATGACGGGGTCTAAAGCCCACTGCTAATAGTGCTACTGCATAGGCCAACATCCCCACCAGACAGAGGATAAGTACTTCCACCACCCGCATCCAGGCGGAAACATCCGCATCATACCAAGTCAATGCATAGCCCAAGGCCGCAATCATCACTGCATTGGCGAACAGAAATTGCAGGAAGATCTTTTTCCAGTGAGCGCCAAAGCGGAAAATATTGCGTTTGTGCAGGTAGAAATAGAGCAGGCCCGCATTTACCATAGCCGAACCAGTCGAGGCCAGCGCCAGCGCCATATGTTCGGCTTCCCAGTTAATCAGCTTGAACAGGCCAATAAACACCACGTTTAAAATCGCATTGGCTGCCACAGCCATCAGGCCAATCCGGACCGGGGTACGGGTATCCTGCTGGGCATAAAAACCAGGTGCAAAGACCTTGATCAGCATAAAAGCAATGACCCCACCACTCATACATTGCAGGGCCAGTGCGGTCATCTGGGTATCTTCAAAAGTGAACTGACCGCGTTCAAACAGGGCCTGAATAATCGGGGTCGACAGCATGAACAGCGCAATACTGGCTGGCAGACCCGCCATAACAATCACTTTGGCAGCCCAGTCCATCATTGCTTTGAATTTTTCCGGATTCTGCTCGCTATGCCGCGCCGATAAAGAAGGCAAAATCACCGTACCTATCGCCACACCAATTAGCCCCAGCGGCAGCTCGGTCATACGCTCGGCGCTGTACAGCCAGGAGACTGAACCATCCTGCATAAAGGAAGCCCAGATGGTGTTCAGCAGCAGGTTAATCTGGGTGACAGAGACTCCAAACAAAGCCGGCAGCATCAGTTTCATGATGCGCTCTACACCTTCATGTTTAAAATCAACTTTAGGCGGAATCAGCAGCTTTTTACGCCACAGTTCTGGAATCTGCAGGGCCAGCTGTAAAATACCGGCAATAATCACGGCCCAGCCCAGTGCCATAATTGGCTCGGCCATATACGGGGTAAGCCACAAGGCGCCAGCAATCATGGCCACATTTAATAAAACCGGTGCAAAAGCTGGCGTGGTAAAAGAACCATAGGTATTTAAAATACTGCTGGCAAATGCCGTCAAAGACATGAATAGCAGATAGGGAATAGTCAGCCGGAACATGTCGGTGGCCAGCGCGAACTTTTCCGGATCACTATGGAAGCCCGGTGCATAAACATACATCACTGCAGGAGCAGCAATAATTGCCAGCATAGTCAAGGTGGTCATTACTGTGGCCAGACAGCCAAAGACCCGGCTAATCAAAATCTGAACTTCAGCATGGGCCCGACCGGTTTTGTATTCGGTCAGGACCGGAATAAAGGCCTGGGAAAAAGCCCCCTCTGCAAACAGTCGCCTGAAAAAGTTCGGAATACGAAAGGCCACCACGAAGGTATCAAAATCTTTACCGGCACCAAATACATTCAGTAAAACCACATCCCGGATCAAACCCAGAACCCGTGACAACATGGTCATTGCACTGACAATCATGGTCGAACGCCAAAGCGCCATCCTATTCACCTAATCTTAATTTTTGGCTATTGTAATCAAACTCAGGAAAGAAGTTTATGACTTAATCCCCTGACTCTGCAGCGTTGATTGCTGTTTTATAATACTGGAGCTGACTGCGGAACCCAGCCCAGTCAAAATACGGTCCCGGATCGGTCTTACGGCCTGGGGCTATATCTGAATGCCCGGCAATATGCTGCTGGATTTTAGGATAGTGGGCTTGCAAACACGCCGTAACCTGCACCAGGGCAGCATACTGTGCCGCTTCAAACGGCAGGTCATCGCTGCCTTCCAGCTCAATTCCGATTGAATAATCATTGCATTCTTTTTTGGCCAGATAAGTCGAGCGCCCGGCATGCCAAGCCCGATCCTTAAAATTGACAAATTGCAGTACTTCACCGGAACGTAAAATCAGCAGATGGGCCGAAACCTGCATCCCTTCAATGGTTTGAAAATACGGATGCACAGAGCAATCCAGTTGATTCTGGAAAAACTGTTCAATATAAGTACCGCCAAATTGCGACGGCGGCAGGCTGATATTGTGAATCACCACCAGCTGAATTTCGGTCTGCTCGGGGCGTTGGTTAAAATTCGGAGAAGCCAGCTGACGTGCGCCCAGCAATTGCCCATCCTTGATGTGAAACTCAGCCGCCTGTTGCATAATCCTGTCCTGTTGCAAAATAAAACCTGCAATACCCGGATTGCAGCCCGCCTAATGCTAAAACTTTCAAAGGCAAATCTCAATTCATCCTCATGGCGGGGAGGAAAAATCGCTTATTTTTATGTAACAGTGTTAAGATAATGCGCAATTTTTCACGGCTAAAAAAGATACGGAAATACTCATGAGCATATCTCAGGCTTTGCTAGAACAGTCGATTCAGATCAATATCCAACAGGCTTTATCGGAAGATATCGGAGACGGCGACATTACGGCCCTGCTCACTCCTGAAGATGAACAGGCCACTGCCACCATCATTAGCCGTGAAGATATGGTACTGGCTGGTCAGCCGTGGGTGAATGCCCTGATTCATGCCTATGACCCAAAGGTTGAAGTGACCTGGCTGAAAAATGACGGTGAACGGGTAGAGGCCAATGAAGTCTTTTTAAAGTTGGCCGGTTCGGCACGCAGCCTGCTGACCGTGGAACGTCCTGCCCTTAACTTCATCCAAACGCTTTCTGCTGTGGCGACCAAAACCGCTTTATATGTCAAGGAACTTGAGGGTTTAAATACCAAATTGCTGGACACCCGTAAAACCTTGCCCGGCTTACGGATTGCCCAAAAATATGCTGTTGCCATTGGTGGCGGGCAGAACCATCGACTGGGTTTGTTTGATGCCTTTCTGATTAAAGAAAACCACATTATGGCAGCAGGCGGCATTGTTCAGGCCATTGCCAAATCCCACAAGATTGCCCCAGGTAAATTGGTAGAAGTCGAAGTGGAAACCTGGGATGAGCTCAATCAAGCCTTGGAAGCCAAAGCGGATATTGTGATGCTGGATAACTTTAGCCAGCAGCAGATGATTGAGGCGGTGCAACATGTTGCAGGTCGCTGTAAACTGGAAGCTTCAGGCAATATTACTGTTGAAAATTTACGTGAAGTGGCCAGTACCGGCGTGGATTATATTTCTATGGGCGTTTTAACCAAAGATGTGAAAGCCATTGATTTATCCATGCGCTTTAATGCCTAATTCATAATGCAACAAAAGGGGCCTAGGCCCCTTTTATTGTTCTTAAACTTCTATTGTCGATATGAGCGCATCCATAAGATGGCACGATACTGGATGTTTTAAATGGCACTTCCCATAAATGGATCAGAATAGCTGTCTTTGCCAATCTCCAGACGGCCAGCAAAACGACGCTGGAACTGCTCATCCCCCACGATGCTGACACTAAAGTCATACCAGCCATATACAGCCGACATATCTAAAATCAATTCGTTCTCAGTCGCGGTAGTAGGGATTTTCCAGGTTTGTCCATCCAGATAAGCATTGGCTTTGACCAGCAGATCTACCGCCTGCTGACCATCATGTCGTACTTTAAGATAAATTTTCGGGTCACATTCCTCGACACAGATCCGAATTTCAGGCAGGGAATTTTTTTGTGCAGGCTGCTTGAGATCCCCCACGAAGGCCCGATGGAAACCATTTGGCCCCAAGACCCACAAGTCATATGCTCCATCGACCAGCGCCCAGTCATCATCCAGTTGCTTGCCTGCTTCGACCATATAACGTCGTGGAATCGCGTTTAAATCCAGTTTGTTATAGACATGGAATACTGCCGCTTGCTGTCCGGTGTTAGAAAATAGCAGTTTCACTTTATTTTCACTGGTCAGGACTTTGGCACTGCTGTGTAAAATATAAGGCAATGCCCGAGAATAGCGGATACCCAGCTCCTGCTGAGGAAAGTTTTGTGTAGATGGCACCGGAACTTGCGGCAATTTTTGCTGTATCGCCCGAATTGCATCTGCTTCCGCCTTGGTCTTTTGCCCAGCCAGTTTCGGCAAAATATCTATATTCGGGGTTTTAAAGTTAAATGCAGAGGTCAAATCTCCACACACCGCACGGCGGTAAGGACTGATATTGGGTTCTTCTACCCCAAAACGCTCTTCAAGAAAACGAATAATCGAAGTATGGTCAAAGACTTGGGAGTTTACCCATCCTCCTCGACTCCATGGAGATATGACATACAAGGGCACACGAACCCCAGGTCCATAGACGCCATGCCAAAAGTTTTTATTTTCACCATCTACATATTGCAGCAGCGGCTGACGGGTTGAATCTTCAATGCGTGGATGGTTGAAATATTCAGAAGAAATCAGATCATCATCTAGGGTAGTTTTACCATGGACTTTAATAATTTCCCCGTGCTCATTAACTTCACGTGAAGGCGCAGAAGGCGAAGGCATATGGTCAAAAAAACCATCATTTTCGTCAAAATTGACCAACAGTACGGTTTGACTCCAGATCTCAGGATTTTCAGTCAAAGCATTCAGTAATTCCTGAATATACCATGCCCCTTGTACTGGGCTGGAAGGCCCCGGATGTTCACTATATGCGGCCGGTGCCACGACCCAACTTACCTGGGGTAGCTTTCCATCCACAATATCCTGCTTCAATTGTCCCAGTAACCCTCCATCATGGGGCATGGTATTGGCAATGCCTTTATATAACGGCTCTTTGGCATCAATGGCTTCATCATAGGCAGGACAGACAGGGTCAGAGTGGCTGACGGGCTTGCCCGACTGCTCATTGGCGCGGCGGTATTGTTTAAATCCGGCCAGCGGGTTGTCTGTAAAGTTGTCCGGCATATTTTGATAGACTTTCCAGCTCACTCCGGCTTCTTGCAGGCGCTCAGGATAGGTTGTCCAGTCATAGCCCTGTGCAGATGAACCTATCCCATCAAATTCATTGACTACACTGGCGACACCTGCCCCGGTAGGCCCATTGGTTCCTGTCCAGATAAACTTACGGTTTGGATTGGTTCCCGCATGCATGGCACAGTGATAAGCATCACACAGAGTAAAAGCATCCGCCAAAGCAAACTGGTATTCCACCTCGACCTTTTTGTAGTAGCCCATTGACTGGGTCTGTTTATGTTCTACCCAGTTGCCCATCCGGCCTGTATCCCATGCCGCTTGACCATCTACCCAAGAGTGTGGTGTGCCTGAAACCCGCTGTGCATTTCCCAGGCTGCTATCCAGATGATAAGGCAATACTTTATTTTTTTTCTTGTCATACTGTTCCCAGACTTTACGGCCATCCGCCAGTGGAATCGTAAAACGGTCGCCAAATCCCCGGACGCCTTTTAAGGTACCAAAGTAGTTGTCAAATGAACGGTTTTCCTGGGTCAAAATGATCACATGTTTCACATCTTGAATGGTTCCGGTTTCAACTTTGGCATCTACCGCCAACGCTTTTTGAATGCTTAAAGGAAAACTGGATAAGGCAGTTGCCCCTAATAATGTTTTTGCTGAATGAGTTATAAAGTCACGACGGTTCATTTTCACTTTCCTCTGATTTATTTTAATTAAGGCGCGCAATGCACTTTGCAGCTTGGTTGCGGTGATGGAGGAGAGTTGCTCTGACTGTCTTCATCATTATTACAGGCACTGAGCAGGAAGCCCAAACTCAGCAAAAAAGTGAGAGAAAGTAAACGCATGGAAAATTCCTTATATTTTATGCGCCCCCAGAGATAAACAATAATTGTGACCCCAAGATGATATTTTGCTTACAGAACCATGACAGATAAAAAAAAGCACACCCGAAGATGTGCTTTTTATTGAATAAAATAAATAACTTACCAGCCCAGTGCTTCCTGCTGTTTCTTGACCAGTTCCTGGATGCCTTTTTCAGCCATTTCCAGCATGGCATTGGATTGTGCACGGGTAAACGGTTTATCTTCGGCAGTTCCCTGAATCTCAATAAACTCACCAGCCTGAGTCATTACCACGTTTAAATCGGTCTGGCAGTTAGAATCTTCTTCATAGCACAGGTCGAGCAGGACTTCATCTTTATAGATGCCCACTGAAATGGCAGCCACCAAACCTTTGAGCGGATCTTGCTTGATTTTTTTATTTTCCAGCAAAACATTCATGGCATCCACCAAAGCAACTGCAGCACCGGTAATTGCAGCTGTACGTGTACCGCCATCCGCCTGAATCACATCACAGTCCAGAGTAATGGTATTTTCACCCAGCTTTTTCAGGTCAACCATAGAGCGTAAGCTGCGTCCGATTAAACGCTGGATTTCCTGAGTACGGCCGCTTTGCTTGCCACGCGCTGCTTCACGGTCACTACGGGTATGGGTCGAACGCGGCAACATGCCATATTCAGCAGTGACCCAGCCTTGTCCCTTGCCTTTCAGGAAACGAGGTACTGAATTATCAATACTGGCCGTACACAGCACCTTGGTATGACCAAATTCAACCAATACGGAGCCTTCCGCATAACGTGTATAGTTACGGGTAATTTTTACTTCACGTAATTGATCTAATGCTCGCTGGTCGATACGCATAATAAGTCCTGCTGTTGGCTAAAAATAATGGTGGTCCAGTATAACAGAAGCCTTCTCCCAAGATCAGGACAGCCAAGTAATCATTTACAAAATCAAATTATTAGCAGTATTTCAGCCTGAATCGGCTCTGATTGGGCAGATGCGGATAACCCTATGATTGAATTTTATTTTTGCTACACTGCACGATCCGCCCAGGAAGTTTTCTATGTCTTTACGTGAAGAACGCAAGCAGCAAAGTCGTCAGGCGCTGCTGGACGCCACCTTAGTATTGAGCAGTCAAGGCCGTGCTTTTAGCAGTATCAGTTTGCGTGAAATTACGCAGGCTGTGGGACTGGTTCCGGCCGCGTTTTATCGACATTTCAAAAACATGGACCAGCTCGGACTGGAATTGCTGGATCAGGCTGCACTGCATATTAAAGGGGTGCTGCACCAGCTCGGACCGACTGATTTTTCCCTGAACCAGCTAGCTGACAAAGTCGAACTGTTTTTTCAGAAGGTCGATGCGTATCCCCAAGCCTGGATATTTTTGAGTGCAGAACGTTGGGGGGGCTGTATGTTTTTACGTCAGGGAATCGAACGCGAGATTCATTATCTGGTAGAAGATTTGCTGCATGGCCTGCAACAGATTCCAGCGCTACAGCCGCTCCAGTCTCCGGTTGAACTGAGGGCGCTGGCCCAGATTCTGCTGCCTTTGGCACTCAACTGGGCCATGGACTGGATTCATCTTCAGACCCAGATCCATCCAGCATCAGATCAGGCAGCATTCGCGCATTTTAAAGCCCAATGCCTGACACAGCTGCAGTTATTGTTCTGTGGCGTTTTATCCAGTCCGTCTACGCGCACAACAGACCTTCAATAAAATATAAATTTTGGAAGATCTAAAAAAAACCTGCATCTGGATGCAGGTTTTTCAATTCAATCAGGACCGGCTTATTTGGCCTTACGTTCCTTGTCTACCAGGTAGTTCACCACTTGAACCACTTTTTCACTATCGCCTTGCACCACATATTTACCATTCACGGTTACGGCAGGCACACCACTCAACTGGTAAGCAGCAGCCAGATTTTTAGCCTGAGCGATTTTTGATGAGATCGGGAATGATTTATAAGTGCTGTTAAATTTTGCTTCAGGAATACCATAACGGGTATAAAATTTTGCCAGCTGTGCCTGTTCCAGAATTGGCTGTTGCTTGGCATGAATATCATGAAACAGCTGCAAATGCGCTTTCTGGCGAACCCCTAAAGCCTCAGAGGTATAATAAGCACGTGCGCCCTGCTCCCAAAGCGGATTCATGGCCGCCGGAGTACGCACAAAACGCACATCTTTAGGTAGTTTTTTCAACCAGGCTTGCAGATGCGGCTCAAGCGTATAACAGTGACCGCAGCCATACCAGAAGAATTCACGTACTTCAATTTTCCCCGGTTTTTCAACTTTGACTGGATTTGCCAGAACTTGATAGTCCTGACCTGCCACAAAATTGGCCATGGCACTGCCGGAAAATGCCAAAACAGATGCGGCTACAGTACCTAAAATAAATTTTTTCATTGGGATTATCGTCCTCTAAATCATTATCTTTAGTTTATGGGTTCACTATAAAGCAATTATGCCGTGTTCGTTTTTATTCTGTGAACTTTTTTACGGCTTTTATCGCTTTTTTTGCCAGAAACGCTACACTAAACAAGTGTACTGATTTACAAGAATTTAAATCAGTTTATCTGGCCCTATGGCAAATTAAATTTTTACATAATCACAACTGATTGAGGTAACACCGATGTCGCAATTGAATGTTGATCCACAAGAAATTGCCAAGTTTGAAGCATTTGCAGCTATATGGTGGGATCAGCATTCCGAGTTCCGCCCGCTGCATATGATCAATCCCCTACGCTTGAACTGGATTGATGAACATGCGGGCGGACTAAGTGGCAAGAAAGTGCTGGATGTGGGCTGTGGTGGCGGAATCCTGTCCGAAAGCATGGCACGCCGTGGTGCTGAAGTGCTGGGAATTGATATGGGTGAAGCACCGCTAAATGTAGCGCGCATTCATGCCGAGCAGGAAGGTGTCAGCAATATTGAATATCGCCAGATTCCGGTGGAACAGCTGGCCGATGAGCAGGCAGGTCAGTACGACATCGTGACCTGTATGGAAATGCTGGAGCATGTGCCGGACCCGGCTTCGATTATTCAGGCCTGCCACAAACTGGTCAAACCAGGGGGTCATGTATTCTTCTCGACCATTAACCGCAATCCGAAATCTTATCTGTTTGCCATCATTGGTGCAGAATATATCCTGCGTATGCTGGCCAAGGGCACCCATGATTACAGTAAATTTATCAAGCCGTCTGAACTGGCTCATGACATTCGTAACGCGGGCTTAAAGCTCAAAGACATGACCGGTCTGCACTATAATCCGCTGACCAGGCGCTACTGGCTCGCACCAAATGTCGATGTGAACTACATGGTATATACAGTGAAAGAAGCAGCAGAGGCGACCCCATGAAAGCAGTTTTATTTGACCTGGATGGCACCCTGATTGATACGGCTGCCGACTTTATCCGCATTATCCAGCAGATGTGCCATGAGGCAGGCCGTCCATTGGTCGATGCCGAGCTGATCCGGGCGCAGGTATCAGAAGGCGCCCGGGCCATGGTCAAGCTGGTTTATCCGGAACTGCAAGTGGAAGATCCGCTGCTTCAGCAACATCGCCAGCATTTTCTGGACAGCTATGGTGCAGAAATTGCGGTCGATACCGATCTGTTTGCAGGCATGTATGCTCTGCTGGAAGAGCTGGAAGAACATGAGATTCCGTGGGGCATTGTGACCAACAAACCGCGCTGGCTGAGTGAAGCGCTGCTCAAGGCACTCAATCTGACCGAACGCTGTGCCGTACTGGTCTGCCCGGAAGATGTGACCCGGACCAAACCGGATCCGGAGCCGATGTATCTGGCAGCCCAGCAGATTAATATTGTGCCTGAAGACTGTATCTATGTCGGGGATCATCCTCGTGATATTGATGCTGGCCGTCATGCCCGAATGTATACTATTCTGGCGGCCTATGGCTATTTACCACTGCAATACAAAGATGACTTAACAGCCTGGCAGGCGGACTATATAGTGAAGGATGTGCCTGAATTACATCAGCATATCCAGAAACTGGTATTGCAACAGCCCAGTGTGCTGTCCTGAGGGCTAAACATCTCTAAAACGCTGAACAATAACAAATAAGGAGGTAGATCATGAAATATTCAGAATATCAACCTCGCCCCGATCTGCTGAAAGATCGTATTATCCTGATTACAGGTGCGGGCGATGGCATTGGTCGTGCAGCCGCAATCAGCTATGCCTTGCATGGCGCGACGGTGGTACTGCACGGACGTACCCTGAACAAGCTTGAAGTCATTTATGATGAGATTGAAAGCCTGGGTGCACCACAGCCAGCCATCCTGCCCCTACAGTTATCCAGTGCCTCCGAACGGGATTATGAAGTGCTGGTCAATACCTTGGACCGCCAGTTTGGACGTCTCGACGGCATTCTGCATAATGCCGGTATTCTAGGTGAACGGGTAGAACTGGCGCATTATCCGCAAGAAGTTTGGGATGACGTGATGGCCGTGAATCTGCGTGCGCCTTTTGTCATGACTCAGGCGCTGCTGCCGCTGCTGGCCAAATCCGCACATGCTTCTGTGGTCTTTGCCAGTTCAGGGGTAGGACGTGAGGCACGTGAACGCTGGGGCGCTTATTCAGTCTCCAAGATTGCCATTGAAGCGGTCAGCCAGCTATTTGCCAAGGAACAGGTTCATCCCAATATCCGCTATAACTGCATCAACCCGGGAGCAACCCGCACTGCAATGCGTGCCAAAGCCTACCCGAATGAAGATCCGAAGACCTTACCTACACCGGACTCTATCATGCCAGCCTATCTGTATCTGATGGGTGATGACAGCTTGCACATGAACGGCCAAAGCATTGATGCCCAGGACTGAGCGGGAATAGCCATTTTCTGAGAAGCCAATGCCTGCATTGGCTTTTTTATTCTAAGATGAGTATTTGAACTTAGCCTCCCACCTACTACTAAGCTTAATTTAAGCTCCCTCACATTCGGGCGATTATCTTATTGACCGGTCTGGCAGCATCCTCCTCTGACCTGTTTTTTCAAATTAAGTCGAAACTTGCATCATATTTCTACCCAAACCTCGCCCTGCAACAGGAAGCCGATCCGGAACACCCGATCTTCTGAGCAGTATCCTGACGCCGATTTGCTGCAAATTCCCCTATACTAGGCCAAACAGATTCTGATGTGAGTATTCCATGACTGACTTAAGCAATATTACCGTGTCCACCTTGGAAGATGGCATGGTCACTCTCCTGATTGACCAGCAGCCAATTTCTGCCAAATATGGCATGAAGTTTGAAGCCAGTATTGTTGATGATATTCAGGCGCTCCAAAACGGCCAAAAGCTGAAACTGTTCGACCAGTTTGTGTTCTCGCATACCGACCTGAATTTTGAACATTCTTATCATTACGTCACTGGCCTCGAAAAACAGGAGGAGCGTTATCAGGTGGCCAAGCATTTTGTGTACCGCATTAGAATTGAAGGTCAACCGGACATTGAGCATGTGATCAGCAATCAGGGCAAGGCCATGACGGCGGAAGATGTACGGACTTTTATTCAGGCCCATATTCAGAAATCTCTGAATGATTATACCGATTTGAACTATGCCTATTGAGCCGGATCAACCCTGAGTTAACACAAGAGTACTTATCCCGATAAGGACTCTTTTTTTTGCTTTCCTATTTTCATTATATAAATCGTATTTTTGAATTAACTTTATAAATTTAAATGGTTTTACAAATAACTATAGACCTTATACACTGTTTTTATTGAAAATTAGTTAAGAGATCAAAGCAGATGAAAGATCACAAATCGAAGATCGAGATGATTCGTCATATTGAAAGCTTACAACTATCTGACGCCTTGATTGTGGCGCTAGAAGATACAAGACAGGCCGAGTCGATTGTGGAAGCAGTGCAGTTTCTGCGAGGTTTAAGCCAACAATGGAACTGATCAGCTCAATGAATTAAATGCAAGGCTAGATTTTACTGGGTTGAATCAGCAGATAGAAGGAGTAGATCTATGCGCATTTGCCTTGTTCCAGAGGAGATGTTAGGGTGTGAATATCTGGGCTATCAGACAACTATAAGCTATTCTAACATGAAGCAAAATCACGGCATGATCATAATTTCTCAGTATTTGTTATAAAACATCTGCCAGGTCTTCACAGTTTCTCTGCAATTTTTCCGTACATTAGTCACTATAGAAAATGAACAAATTAAGTGAGGGTTCAACATGAAAAAGGTTTTGGTAGCGTTCGCGATCTCCTGCTGTACATTCATGCTGACCAATATTGCCCATGCAGCCCCTCATTTTGATGATGAACAACGGACAGAATCACGCGGTCATGGCAAAAAGGCGCGTCAAGATAAGCATGACCAGTATGATAAACGCCGTATGCGTGAAGAGCGTGGCGTACAACGCCTGCAGCAATTACGCTGGCAACCGGGTTATGTGATGCCGCAGCATTATCGGGGTAATGGTTATAAAGTTGAATACAAAAATCACAGCCTGCCCAAACCGGACCGCAAGCAACAATGGTACAAGGTAAATGACGATTATATTTTGGTAAATTCTGAAACCAACAGTATTATCCGGATCATTACTGACTGATCGAAGATAGCCTATTAATCTTCTTAGATTAGCATTTGAAGTGCAACACCATGTTGTTGCCATAATACCTGACTCGGACTTTTAAAGCCGAGTCTTTTTCTTGGACGATGATTCAAGCGCTGAGTAATTTCTGCAATATATGCATCCGT